>JAUIIC010000171.1 GCA_030431935.1 Alphaproteobacteria bacterium
CGACAACGAACTGGCCGCCGCCTCGCTCGGCATCAACATCTGGCGCACCAAGTTCTTCGTCTATGTCGTGGTCGGCGGGCTCACCTCGCTGATCGGCGCGCTGATCTTCCTGCAAAAGCTGCGCATCTCGCCCGACGCGGCGTTCTCCGTCAACGACTGGACCGCCTTCGTCATCTTCATCGTGGTGATCGGCGGCATCGGATCGCTCGAAGGCCCGATCATCGGCACCATCCTCTTCTTCCTGCTGCGCGAGACCATGGCCGACCTCGGCTCGATCTACCTGATCGTGCTGGGCGCGGTCGCCATCGCCATCATGCTGGTCGCGCCCAACGGCATCTGGGGGCTGGTGCGCGACAGGACGGGGCTGCGATTGTTCGCGCTCGGCTACAAGGTCGAGCGCCGGAAATAGGGAAAGACACCAATGGCCAAGAAACCCAAGACGATCATCACCTGCGCGGTCACCGGCGCGATCCACACGCCCACCATGTCCGACGCGCTGCCCTACAGCTACGACGACATCACAAGCCAGGCCATCGCCGCGGCAGAGGCCGGTGCCTCTATCCTGCACCTGCACGCCCGCAACCCCGAAACCGGCGCGCCCTCGGTCGACCCAGAGGATTTCCGCCCCTTCCTCGGCCGCATCAAGCAGGCCACCGACAGCGTCGTGAACATCTCGACCGGCGGCTCGCTGACCCTGTCCATCCAGGACCGCATCCTGCCGACAAAGACCTTCTCGCCCGAGATGTGCTCGATGAACATGGGCTCGATGAACTTTTCCTTCCACCCGCTCGCCCGGCGCTACGACAGCTGGAAATTCGACTGGGAAAAGGACTACGTCGCCAATTCCGACGGCAACATCTTCCGCAACACCTTCCGCGACATCCAGGAGGCCGCGACGACGCTGGCCCCCCACAACGTCAAGTTCGAGCATGAGTGCTACGACGTCGGCCACCTCTACAACCTGCGCTTCTGCATGGACATCGGGCTTTTCAAGGCGCCGATCTTCATCCAGTTCGTCATGGGCATCCTGGGCGGCATCGGCGCCGACATCGACAACCTGGTGTTCATGAAGCGCACCGCCGACAAGCTTTTCGGTGACGACTACCGCTGGTCGATCCTGGCCGCCGGGGCGGCGCAGATCCCGATGGCCACCACCGCCAGCCAGATGGGCGGCAACGTCCGCGTGGGGCTGGAGGATTCGCTCTTCATCTCGCGCGGCGTGCTGGCCGAGAACAACGCCCAGCAGGTCGCCAAGATCCGCCGCATCGTCGAGGAACTGGGCCACGACATCGCCACCCCGGACGAGGCGCGAGAGATCCTCGACCTCAAGGGCGGCGACCGCGTCGCCTTCTGACCTGCGGGACAAGGGGCGGGCGTCAGCCCGCCACCGCCCTGTACCGCGTCACCACCTCGTCGGCATGGGCGGACCCGGCCTGCCGCATCCTGTCCGCCGCGGCCGCCGGAATCCGGCCCCCGACCTCGGCGGCATAGCTGTCGCGGGCCCGCATCGCGGCCAGCCAGCCGCCCACGCGCCCGCCGTCCCACATGGCGGCAAATCCCAGCCGTTCCACCCGGTCGACATAGGACACCAGCGCGATATCGGTGATCCCGAACGCCGCGCCGCCCATCCAGTCGCCCTGCGCCAGCGCCGTCTCCATGTCGCCCAGCGTCCGGCACATGGTCAGAAGCGCCTGTGACACGTGCTCCGACGCCAGCCCGTTCTCCATCAGGTCGCGCCGCTTGGCGCGCATCGCCGGATTGGGCATCTTCGCGATCGCGGCGGCGATCTCCTCGGGCGTGCGGCTGGCAAGGACCTGGTCGCGCATCGCCGTCGAGAAGGTCAGCGAGTTGATCGCATCATGCACGCCAAGACAGCGCAACAGCCAGTGCCGTGCCGCAACCTCTGCCGCGCCGCCCTTCGGCATCAGCGCGCCGCCGTTGTGCACCCGATCGAGGTATTCGAGGATCAGGCTCGATTCCACCACCACCAGCCCGTCATCGACCAGCGTCGGCACCACCGCGTCGCGGTTGAGCTTCAGGTACTCGGGGTCGTTCTGGTCGCCCGCCTGCAGGTCCAGAACCCGTTCGTCATAGGCCAGCCCCATCTCGGCCAGCCCGACCCGCACCTTGGCCGAACAGACGCTGGTAATCCCGTGGTAGAGCAGCAGCATCGGTGTCACATCCCCAGAAGTTTGCGCGCGTTGCCGTGGCAGATCGCGGCGCGTTCGCTGTCCGACAGGGCCGCCGCCTCGATCCATTCGCCCGCCTCGTCGGCGCGCTCGAAGGGATAATCGACGGAAAACAGCACCCTGTCCACGCCCATCATGTCCACGGAACAGCGCAGCGGCGCGTCGGCGCACATGCCAGAGGTCGTGACCCAGATGTTGCGCTTGAAATACTCGGACGGCGGCAGGTCCAGCCGCATCTCGCCCCGGTTCGAGATGTCCCAGCGGCTGTCCAGCCGCCACATCAGGAAGGGCAGCGTCTCGCCCAGGTGGCCCAGGATCAGCCGCGCGCCGGGGTGCCGGTCGAAGACCCCCGACAGCACAAGCCGCAGCGCATGCGTCGCCGTTTCGACCGTCCAGGACCAAACCGGCCCCCAAAGCTCGGGATGACCGGAATACATCGCCGCCTGTTCCGGGGGGTTGTTGGGATGGATGTAGACCGGCACCTCCAGCGCCGACACCCGCTCCCAGAACACCTCGTAGCGGTCGTCGTCGAGGTAGGTGCCCCCGGTCTGGCCGTTTATCATCGCGCCCTTCATGCCCAGCTCGCGCACGCAGCGTTCCAGCTCGTCCGCCGCCGCCGCGGGGTCCTGCATCGCCAGGTGGGCGAACCCGCCATAGCGGTCGGGCCGCAGCGCCATCTGCCCGGCCAGGAAGTCGTTGCACGCCCGCGCCAGCCGCACCGCGCGGTCGCGGTCGGGCTCCACCTGCACGCCCGGCCCGGCCAGCGACAGGATCGCCGTCTCCAGCCCGATCGCGTCCATCGCCGCCAGCCGCGTCTCGCCGAAATCCTCCAGCGCGCCACGCGCCTTGCCGAACAGCGCCGGGCTGATGTTCACCGCCGTCGTCGCCCAGTAGTCGACGAAATCGGGGTGCATGAAGTGTTCTTCCAGCGCGATCTTTGGCGTGCTCATGGCGCGCTCCTTACAGTTCGAAGATCTTCTTTTCGGTCTTGTGCAGGCAGGGGCCGACGCCCTCCGCCGTGACCATGTAATTGTCGCAGATCACCGCGAAGACCGTGCCGTCATCGTAGCCCGGATGCACGGCAAGGCACATCCCCTCGGCCAGCGCCAGCGTCTCGTCGCGGCGGATCAGCGGGCGTTCGACCATCTCGCAGCCTTGCCCGTGGGCGTAAAGCCGCGTCTCGGGCGGCAAACCGCGCGCCACCATCCACGCGTCATGCGCCGCCGCGATGTCGGCGGGCGCCGCGCCGGGGCGGATCAGCGAAAGCGTGTGGTCCTGCGCCGCGCGCACCGTCTCGAAGGCGGCCAGCAACTCGTCCGTGGCGGAGCCCAGCACCATCGTCCGCGCGATCTCGGCATAAAGGCCGCCGGGCCCGTTCACCTCGATCAGCACCGACAGGTGGTCGCCCACCGCGATCTCGCGCGTCTGGAACGGCCGGTTCAGAAAGCGCGAGGGCGATCCCACCGGCGCCGACAGCCCCAGGTGAATGCCCTGGTCGCTGCCCAGCCGCCGCGCCGCGGCCTCGGCATGGGCGGCGACCTGCCGGTCCGTCACGCCGGGGCGCAGGAAATCGCAGATCTCGGCGAAGACGGCGTCCTGCAGCTCTGCGGTCGCGGCGATGAGCGCGATTTCCTCGGCGCTCTTCACCGCCTTCACCGTGTCCAGCGCGTCGGTGGCGTCCACCAGCTCCAGCCCCGCCGCGGTCAGCGCCGCGACCAGCGCGTGGGGCAGGGCGCCGGGGCACAGAAGCCCCACGCGCCGCGCGCCCGCCTCGGCCAGCGCCTTTACCGTCAGCTCGGCGTCATAGCCCGTTGTATAGCCCACCGAGACGAAGCTGGGCGTGGTCAGCATCCGCCCCACGCCCCGGTGCACCGGGTTGTCCGTCAGGTCGATGTCGCCCCCGAAAGAGCCCATCTCGATCACCGTCATCGGCCGGTCGGGATGCACGATCACCGTGCGCGGATAGCCGTTGTTGGCCGGGATGTCGGTCAGCCAGCGCACGTAGCTGCCCACCCAGTCCTCGCGCGCCTGCGCGATCATCGCGTCCAGTTGCAGGTCCTTCATCACCGCCTCGGCCAGCGACCGGCGGCGCGCCATTTCGGCGTCGGAGATCGGGGAATTGCTGTGCATGTCTTACCTCGCCGGCAGGACCGAGCGCAGGCCACCCGGGCCCTGCTCGGCATAGATCTTCAGGTTCTCGATGACGGTGGGCAGGCACTGGTCGGCATAGATGTCGGCATAGCCCCCCACATGCGGAGAGATGATGAGGTTCGGTGCCGTCCAGAGCGGATCGTCGGGCGGCAGCGGCGTGCGCTCGAACACGTCGAGCGCCGCGCCCGCGATGCGCCCGGCCTCCAGCGCCTCGATCAGCGCGGTCGGGTCCACGCAGCCGCCCCGCGCCATGTTCAGCAGAAAGCCGCCCGGCTTCATCGCCGCCAGCACGCGCGCGTCCACGATATGCCGCGTCTCGGGGGTCAGCGGCACCAGCACCACCAGGAAATCGGCCTCGCCCGCGGCCTCGACCAGCGCCGCGCGGGGATAGATCCGCTCGACCCCCGGTGCCTCGCGCCGCCCGTCCGACACGCCGATCACCCGCATGCCGAAGGTCCGTGCATAGACCGTCAGCGTCTCGGCGATACTGCCCAGCCCCAACAGGCACAGCGTCTTGCCGTGCAGCGCGATCTGCATCCGCCGGTCCCAGCGCGCCTCGGCCTGGGCGCGCAGGACCCCCGGCAGGTCACGCGCCAGCGCCAGCATCAACGCCATCGTCGCCTCGGACATCTGCGGCCCCTGCACGCCGACGATATTGGTCACCGGCACGCCCTCGGGCAGTTCCTTCATGTGCAGGAAGTTGTCGATACCCGTCGTAAGGGTCTGCACCCATTCCAGCCTGGTGGTCGCCGCGAAGAGGGCCGGGGGCAACTGCGGGCCGATCCCCATGATCGCCTCGGCCGCGGGTGCCAGCGCCATCGCCTCGTCCAGCGTGTAGGCAGGCTTGAACGCCATGCCTGGGAACATCGGGGTCAGACGCTCGACATAGTCACGCGTCCACTCGGGGCGTTCGTGCCTGACGATGATGGTCTTGGTCATGGCAACTCCTCAGAACAGAACGCCCGGCAGCCAAAGCGCCAGGCCGGGAACCGCGAACAGCAGCGCCACAAGGATCACCGGCGCCAGCAGGAACGGCGCGATGGCACGGTATAGCCGCCCCATCGGCAAGTCGCCCGCCTGCGCCTTGATGATGAACAGGTTCATCCCAACAGGCGGCGTGATGAGCCCCAGTTCCACCAGCACCGCCACCAGAACGCCGAACCAGATCGGGTCAAAGCCGTAGCCCTCGATCACCGGAAGGAACACCGGAACGGTGATGAGAACCATGCCGATGCCTTCGAGGAAACAGCCCAGCACGATGAAGATCAGCACGATCAGCGCCATCACCATGAACGGCGACAGCCCGTAGGACAGCGCAAGCTCCAGCAGGGTATCGGGCAGCCGCGTCTGCACCACGAAGGTCGCGAACAGCTTGGCTCCGATGATTATCATGAACAGCCCGCAGGAGATCAGGACCGAGTTCTGCACCGCCTGGACGAAGCCCGACCATGTCAGCGTGCGGCGCAGGAACCCGATAAGCACCGCGCCGAAGGCGCCCACCGAAGCCGCCTCGTTCGGGCTGAAGATGCCGGCATAGATGCCGCCGATCGTCGCCACGAAGAGCAGCAGGAAATGCCAGGGCCGCAGCAACGCGCGCAGCCGCTCGCCAAGGCTGGCGCGCGCGCCGGTGGCCGCCGTCACGGCACGCCCCGCCAGGATCCATGCGACCACGACGTAAAGCAGCAACAGCACGAGGCCCGGGATCATCGAGGCCGCAAAGAGCCGCGCCACCGACGCTTCGGAAATCGAGCCATAGATCACCAGGATGATCGACGGCGGGATCAGGATGCCCAGCGAACCACCTGCGGCGACCGAGGATGCCGCATAGCCCGGCTCGTAGCCCGCGCGGCGCATCTCGGGCAGGGCGATGCGCGTCATGCTGGCCGCCGTCGCCACCGACGACCCGCAAATGGCGCCGAACGCGCCCGATGCCGCGATGGTGGCCACCGCCAGCCCGCCGCGCACCCCCGACAGCACCACGCGTGCCGCTTCGAACAGGTCGCGCGACATGCGCGAGCCCGACGCGATCTCGCCCATCAGCACGAACAGCGGGATCACCGACAAGGGATAGCCCGCCGCCGTGTCGAAGGTGCCGGTGCCGGCGATGAACTTGGTCATGGTGACCGAGTTGAGGATCGAGTTGCCGATGATGCCGCAGGCCGCCAGCGCCAGCCAGACGGGCTGTCGCAGCAGAAGCAGGCACAGCATCACGCCGATGCCGGTCATCCCGAGCGCGAAGGAACTCATGATCCGGCGTCCTCGTCACGCGCGGTGTCTGGCGCGGGGCCGCGCAAGGCCGTCAGGATCGCCCGCGCGGCGGCCAACAGGATGCCCAGCAGCCCGGCGAAGGCCACGACCCAGAGCGTCCAGACCGGCATCCCCAGTTCCAGCGAGCGGTCGCCGTAGCGCCAGGCATTCTGCGCCGGCTCGATCATCGACCAGCCGATGAAGAGAAAGGCCGCCAGCGTTCCCACGGCCGCGATGACCCGCAGCGCGCGCAGGCCGGCGGGCGGCAGGGCCGGGTCGATCAGGTCGATCAGGATCTCGCTGCCCCGCGCGATAACCGGCCCGATGCCGAAGAACACCATGACCAGCAGCGCCGCGCTGACCACGTCATAGGCCCCGCGCACCGGCGTGTTGAAGACGAAGCGCAAAACCACGTCCGCCACGACGACCAGCATCATGGCCACCAGTGCGAGGGACGCGATCCCGTGCAGGATGCGGGACAGAAGATCGGGAGAGGTCGGGGGCATGATGGTGAAGCGGCCCCGCCGTCACGGCGGGGCCGTCCCTGTCATTCGGTGTAGGCCGCAAGGAACGCCGAGCCGGGCATGCCCTTGCCGTCGACGTCCCCGACCATGCTTCCGACGATGCCGCTTACGCGGGCGCGCATATCGGCCACCGCCTCGTCGCTCAGCGTCACCACCTCGACGCCGCCCTTTTCCATGTACTCGCGGCCGTGGGCCTCGCCCCCGTCCCACATGGCGCCGAAGGCCTCGGCGCGGTCCGGCCCCGTGGTCTCGTCGATCAGCGCCTGCAACTCGGGGCTCAGCCGGTCATAGGTGGCCTGGCTCATCACGACCGAGAAGGTCGCCGACGCGATGCCGGGCAGCAGCGTGTAGTTGCTCACCGGAGCAAGGTCGAAGGGGATCGTCGCCTCGAACGGGAAGGTCGCCCCGTCCACCACGCCCTTGGCCATCGCGTCCGCGGCCTCTGCCGGGGGCACCGGCACGGGCGAGGCGCCCATCGCCTCGATGATCTGCTGCCAGACCGCGCCGGCATAGCGGATGCGCTTGCCCTCGAAGTTCGACAGGTCGCTCGGGTCGAAGCCCTTGACGTGGAACATCAGCGGCGGCGTCACCGCCATCCACAGGATCTTCGTCCCCGCGTGCTCATCGGCCAGGTACTCGGGCGCAAGCTCTGTCAGCCGGCGCGAGCTTATGGCGCTGGCGTTGCCCGCGGCCGGAGAGGTCAGCGGCAGGCCCGCCAACTCGGACATCGGGAAGCGGCCCGGCGTGGCGCCGTGCAGCACCACCGAGACATCCGCGCCGCCGCTGCGCACCAGGTCGAACTGGCGCGGCGGCGGGCCAAGCTGTCCGGCGGGGAAGATCTCGACGGTCAGCTCGCCGCCGCTCTTCTCGGCCAGTTCGTTGCCCCAGGCCTCCAGCATCCGGTTGAAGGCGTGTTTCGGTGGGACGAAAGTGGAAATCTTGAGAGTCTCGGCAAGCGCCGTCTGGACCGCGCCAACCTGCACGGCAACGGCAATGGCCGACACGGCGGCCAGGTGCATCAGTTTCATTCTGTCCTCCTCCGGCCGCGAAAAGGCGCGGCCACGAAGGAAAGCGTGACACCCCGGTTTTCATCTGTCCAATAATGAAATTTCCAAATATGATCTGTTGCAGTTATGGAATTCGATCCACGCCTCCTGCGCTATCTGAAAGCGATCGACGACGCCGGCACCTTCTCGAAGGCGGCCGAGCGGGTGGGTATCTCGCAGCCCGCGCTGACCAACAAGGTGGGGCTCCTCGAACGCCAGCTCGGCGCACGCCTCGTGGACCGTGGACGCTTTGGCGCGCGGCTCAACGACATCGGCCGCCTGCTTCTGCGCCATGCCCGCGCGGTGGACGCCACCATGGGCCGCGCCGCGCAAGAGGTGCGGCTTGCCGCGCTGGGCGAAAGCGGCCCGCTGGTGGTGGGCGGCACGCCGATCAGCATGATCGAGCTTGTGCCGCGCGCGCTCGACCGGCTCGATCACCAGAACCGTCAGATCCGCATTTCCCTGATCGAGGCCGACGACGACGTGCTGCTCGACAAGCTGCGCGCGGGCGAGGTCGAACTGATGCTGGGCGGTCTTCTCGTGGGCCAGCGCGAAGCCGACATCGTCTCGCAGCCGCTCATCAGCTTTCCGCTGCAGGCCGTGGTCGGGCGGCAAAGCCCGTTCTGGACGGCCGACAGCGTGTCGCTTTCGGACCTGCTCGACCAGTCCTGGGCGCTGCCGGCCTCGGGCAGCGTGATCCGCAGCTACGTCGACGCGATTTTCGTCGCCGCGGGCGAATCCATGCCGCCGAGCTATTGGTCCTGCTCCAGCATGCATGGCCTGAAGTCCGTGATCCAGCATAGCCGCCGCGTCACGCTGATGCCCACCCACGCCTTCGGGCTGGAACAGGCACAGGGCGTCCTGCGCGGCATCCCTCTCGACGGCCCGGCCAGCAGCCGCCACCTCAACATCCTCAGACTCGAACATATCCCGATGTCGCCGCTGGCGCTGGGCTTCATCGATCACCTTCTGGCCGTGGCCGCCGATCTGCGCGTGCGCGCCTGATCGGGCCTTCAGACAGGCCCCGCGCCGCTACCGCTTCACC
>JAUIIC010000172.1 GCA_030431935.1 Alphaproteobacteria bacterium
GTGGGGACCACGAGTTCATGCTTCTGCAGCATCGGAAGCTGGCGGTAGACGAGCGCGATCCAGGTGATGAGCCCGTAGGCCGCGAGCAGGGCCATGAGAGCCCCGCCGAAGAAACCGGCCAGCCGCAACTCGCGCGGAAGGACCGGGTTCGGGGACCACACCACGGTGCCGCGCGGCGGTGCACTGACCACGCGGGGATCGGCCGCGGCGGCGGCGTCGGCCTCGAGCACGCTCTTCGCCATCAGGGTGATGATCTCGTCCCGGTGGGCCTGGAACGCCTGTTGCAGGAGCCGGCGCTCGATCTGCGGGGTCAGGGTGTCGGCGTCGAGCGGCGCTGGGTCCGCGGCCAGAAGGACAAGCGCGCGCGCGCTGTCGGCTGTGGTCCATTGATCCAGTTCCCGGCCATCGGCGGCCATCGGCGTCAGACGGGCCAGCGTGTCGGCGGGTAGGGCCTCGGACGTGGCCCAGACCGGGTTCACCGTGGCATTGAGGCCGTTCCGTGACAGGTCGGCCACAAGCGAGGTCAGCGCGGTCAGCGGCGCAGCGCCAGAGGCGAGCGCGCCGGGCACGCGCGCCAAGGCGGTCGCGCGCGCCTCGGGCGTGCCGCCGATGATGCGCAGATCGAGGTACTGGTAGGCCCGCCGGTCGGCAAAGAGCTGGGGGTTCTCGGCGACGAAGGCGGCGACGTCGGCCTCGGCGATCTCGGGCGCCTCGAAGCGGGACTGGGCGAAGAGTTGAAAGAGCACCTGGCGGCGCGCATCGGCCAGCGAGTCGAGCACCTGTTCCGACAAGAGGCCAAGGTCCTGCCCGTAGAAATAGTCGATCAGGTATTCCGCGATCAGGGTTTCGAGCGTCCGCTGGCGGCGCTCTTCCTCGGACAGGCCGGCCAGCGCATTGCGTCCCGCGAGAATGCGGTCGACCTCTTCGGCGGTGATGCGTGTCGACCCGATCGTGGCGAGAACCTCGTCAGGATCGGAGCTTTGCGCCCGGGCGTCCGACGCGACACAAAGCCATGAGAGGGCAAGTGCGAAGCCCAGGCCCGCAAGAGCTTTCCGGAGATGCACCTCGAGTTTCGCCACAGCTGGACCCCCACTCTTTACCCAACGTTTCGCGAAACGCGAAGCCGCGCGGCGAAGCTTCGATTTTCGGTAAAGCCGAAAAACCCTTATGTCCATGAGAAATGACGAGAAATTGAAATATTGACATCCATTGGTCGAGACTTTGCCTATCGTTCTTCCAAACGTGGACAAGGGCCGGTCTTTGCGGCAAAGAGCCAGGCAACGCTCCGGGGGCGTTCATTATGTCTCCATGAAAGGCACATATGCCTGAGATCCTGACGTTTCTCTTGCCCGACGGGGACGGACAGTCTCGCGGTCTGGGGCGTGCCGCGGTCGAGCTCGGACTGCGCCTCGGTCTGCCGTTCCGGGTGGTGCGGAACGCCGGCGCCATGCCCTCCGACGGCTGGGCCGTCGCCTGTCCTGGCGCCGTCCTGCCCGAGGGGGCGCGCGGCGTGACGCTGGCGCCGGGGGCCGGGTCGTCCACCTCTGTCACGGTGGCGGGGCGGGTGCTTTACGGCCCGCAGGCCGCGAGCGGGGTCGATGTTGTCACGGGAACGGCGCGCCTGCTGGCGTTCGAGGCAGAGGCCGGCGCCCCGCGCGACGCGATGGGCCGGGTGAACGCGGCGACGCATCCGCTGGCGCTGGACGGGCTTCTTCTGGATCCCCTGATCGAGAATGCGGCCGCCCATCTGATGGACCTGCTCGAGGCCGCCGGGCATTCCCGCGAAGGCGTGGAACCGCCCTTTGCCGGTCGCCGCGCGGTGGTCCTGAGCCATGACACCGACGGGCCGCGGCTCCACGATGCGTTCCAGCTGGCGCGGGCGGCCGCGCTTGCGCCGCGCAACGCGCGCGAGCGGTCGGCGCTGGCAACCGGGCTGGGGACGCTGCTGCGCGGGCGGCCGGATCCCTACTGGAACTTCGACGGATGGCGGGCGCTGGCCGAGAAGGCAGGGGGGCGGAACACCTTCTACGTCTATCCCGGCCCGGTCCCGGGCCTCGCGCGGCATCCGCGCGACCCGCATTATGACCCGCGCAAGGGGCCCTATCCCGCGGCTCTGCGGCGGCTGGTCGATGCCGGCTGCGAGGTGGGGCTGCACTATGGCATCGGCACCGACGACACCGGGCATTTCGAGGCCGAGCGCGCGCAACTCTCGGACCTGACCGGTCAGGCCCCGATCGGCGGGCGGGCGCATTACTGGCGCATAGACTGGTCCGACCCCCACGCGGCCTGGGACCGGATGGCGGCGGCGGGACTGGGCTATGACGCGAGCCTCTCGCCCATGACGCTGGGCTATCGCACCGGCACCATGCTGCCGGTCCTCGGCGGCGCGATTGACCCTTCCGGCCCGCCGGAGACACCGTTTCTCGTGCTGCCGTCACCCGTCATGGACGCCTATATAGAGCCCGGCCACCCCGGCGGGCCGGGTCCGGCGCGGGCCGACCGGCTGGTCGCCAATGCCGTGGGCGGCGGGCTGGTGGTGCTGAACTGGCATGTGCGCACGCTGACGGACGTCGGGCCTTGGCAAGGGTTCGGGCGCGAGGCGCGTCGGATCATGGGGGCTATCGCGGAAGACAGCCAAAGCGTGCTGATGACCGGGGCCGAGGTGGCCGAGGCATGGCGCGCGCGCATCACCTCGCTGTGGCGGCCTGCATGACTTAGGTGCGAAGGCAGGAACGGCTTGCGCATGGCTTCGGGTGCGGTATGACCCTCGCGGCAAAGACAGGAGAATGGCCGTGGCGGGCAGTGTGACGTTCGATCGTGTCGGGATCATCGGGCTTGGGTATGTCGGCATTCCCTTGTCGCTTCGGATTTCCGAGGTCGGCAAGACGGTTCTGGGGTTCGATATCGACCCGGGCCGCGTGGCGGAGCTGAATGCCGGCAAGAGCGCGATCAAGCACATCCCCGATGCCGAGATCGCCGCGATGCGGGCCGCCGGGTTCGAGGCGACCACGGATTTCTCGCGCGCGGGCGAATGCGACGCGCTTGTCATCTGCGTGCCGACGCCGCTCAACAAGTTCCGCGAGCCGGACCTGTCCTTCATCGTCGCGACGATGGACACGATCGCACCCTACCTGCGCAAGGGGCAGATGATCTCGCTGGAAAGCACGACCTGGCCGGGGACGACCGACGAGGTGCTGAAACCCTACCTCGATGCGGCCGGGCTGACGGTGGGTGAGGATGTGTTCCTCGTCTATTCGCCCGAGCGCGAGGATCCGGGCAACGCGCATTTCACCACGCGAACGATTCCAAAGGTGGTGGGCGGGCATACGCCGGCCTGCCTTGCGGCCGGCGTGGCGCTGTACGAGGCATTCATCGACCGTGTGGTGCCGGTGAGCTCTACCCGGCTGGCGGAACTGGTGAAACTTCTGGAGAATATCCAGCGGTCCGTGAACATCGGGCTGATGAACGAGATGAAGGTGGTGGCCGACGCGATGGGCCTGAACCTCTTCGAGGCGGTGGACGCGGCGGCGACCAAGCCTTTCGGCTTCACGCCCTATTACCCGGGGCCCGGGATCGGCGGGCACTGCATCCCGATCGACCCGTTCTACCTGACCTGGAAGGCGCGGGAATACGGACTGCACACGCGCTTCATCGAACTGGCGGGCGAGATCAACGCCGGGATGCCGCAATACGTGGTCGACAAGATCGTGCGGGCGCTGAACGAAGAGGGCAAGTCGCTGAAGGGCGCGAAGGTCCTGGCGCTGGGGATCGCCTACAAGCGCGACGTGGACGACATGCGCGAGAGCCCGTCGGTCTTTGTCATGGAGCATCTGCGCGACTGGGGCGCCGAGGTGGCCTATTCCGACCCGAACGTGCCGGTCTTCCCGAAGATGCGGCAGCACAAGTTCGACCTGGCGTCGGTGGATCTGACGCCCGAAAGCGTCGCCTCCTACGACGCGGTGGTGCTTTTGACCGATCACTCGGGCTTCGACTATGACATGATCCGCCAGCATGCGCGCCTGCTGGTGGACACGCGCGGCAAGTATCGCGAGGACGGCGCGAACCTGCGCCGCGCGTAAGGGAGAGAGACGACATGACGGCAACCTATGCCCTTGTGGGCGCCGCCGGCTACATCGCGCCGCGCCACATGAAGGCCATTGCCGAGACCGGCGGGCGGCTGGACCTGGCCTATGACATCAACGACTCGGTCGGCATCATGGACCAGCATTTCCCCGATGCCGCCTTCTTCACCGAGTTCGAGCAGTTCGAGGCCCACATGCACGGCCTGCGCCGGGCCGGGCGGGGGATCGACTATGTGGCGATCTGTTCGCCCAACTACCTGCACAAGGCGCATATCGGCGCGGCCCTGCGTGCCGGGGCGGACGCGATCTGCGAAAAGCCGCTGGTGCTGGAGCCGGGCGATCTCGATGACATCGCGCGGTTCGAGGACGACACCGGGCGCAAGGTGAACACGATCCTGCAACTGCGCCTGCACCCGGCGATCCTTGCCCTGCGGGACCGGATCGCGGCCGGCCCGGCGGACCGGGTACATGAAGTGGACCTGGGCTACTTCACCTCGCGCGGGGCGTGGTATCATTCGTCTTGGAAGGGCGTCGTCGCCAAGTCGGGCGGGATCGCCACCAACATCGGCGTGCATTTCTACGACATGCTGTCCTTTGTCTTCGGGCCGCTCAGGACGAACATCGTGCATCACCGCGCCGAGGACTCGGCAGCGGGATACCTGGAATACGAAAAGGCGCGGGTGCGCTGGGTACTGTCGATCAACCGCGCGCATCTGCCGCCGCAGACGCCCGCCGGGCAGACCACCTATCGCTCGATCACCGTGGACGGCGAAGAGGTCGAGTTCTCGGGCGGGTTCACCGACCTGCACACCGAAAGCTATCGCAACGTTCTGGCCGGGCAGGGCTTTGGCCTGGAGCTTGTGCGGCCCTCGATCGAGGTGGTCAGCCATATCCGCACCGCCCCGCTGGAGCCCGGCCGGGGCGAGCAGCACCCCGACATCGGGCGCATCCTGGCCAACGCATGATCGACCCCACCGCCTTCGTGCATGAAAGCGCCTATGTGGATGAACCGACAGAGATCGGGGCGGGCACGAAGATCTGGCATTTCGTGCATGTGCTGCCGAACTGCCGGATCGGGGCGCGCTGCATCCTGGGCCAGAACGCGATGGTCGGGCCGGACGTGACGCTGGGCGACGGCTGCAAGGTGCAGAACAACGTGGCGATCTACCGGGGCGTGACGCTGGAAGAGGACGTGTTCTGCGGTCCCTCCTGCGTCTTCACCAACGTGCTGACGCCGCGTGCCCATGTGGAGCGCAAGGACGAGTTCGCGCCGACGCTGGTGCGGCGCGGCGCCACGATCGGGGCCAATGCCACCGTGGTCTGTGGCAACACGATAGGCGCCTATGCGATGGTCGCCGCCGGGGCGGTCGTCACCCATGACGTGCCAGATTACGCGCTGGTCGCGGGTGTACCGGCGCGGCGGATCGGCTGGGTCTCGGCCACGGGCGAACGGCTGGGGCCGGACCTGACCTGCCCGCGCACCGGGCAAAGATACGAGGAAACGGGCGGCACGCTGCGCCCGGTCGAGGGGTAACACCATGAGCCTGGCCTTCATTGACCTCGCCGCGCAGCAGGCGCGCATCAAGGATCGCGTCGATGCGCGGATGGCCGATGTGCTGGCCCACGGCGCCTACATCATGGGTCCCGAGGTTGCCGAACTGGAGCGCGGGCTCGAGGCGTTCTCGGGCGCGAAGCATTGCATCAGTTGCGCCAACGGCACCGACGCGCTGCTGCTGCCGCTGATGGTGCTGAAGGTGCGCACGGGCGACGCGGTCTTCTGCCCGTCCTTCACGTTTGCCGCCACCGCCGAGGTGGTCCCGAGCCTTGGCGCGGTGCCGGTCTTCGTCGACGTGGACCCGGTCAGCTTCAACATGGACCCCGCCAGCCTGGAACGCGCCATCGCCTGGGCCAGGGGCGCGGGGCTGACCCCGCGCGCGGTGATCCCGGTGGACCTGTTCGGCCTGCCCGCCGACTATGACGCGATCGAGGCCATCGCGCGGGCCGAGGGGCTGGCGGTGATCGCCGACAGCGCGCAGGGCTATGGCGCGACCTACAAGGGGCGTGTGACCGGGGCGATCGGGGATTTCGCGACGACCTCGTTCTTTCCGGCCAAGCCGCTGGGCTGCTACGGCGACGGCGGGGCCGTGTTCACCGAGAACGACGAGTGGGCCGACCTTCTGCGCAGCTACCGCTTCCACGGCAAGGGCGCGGACAAGTACGACAACGTGCGCATCGGCATGAACTCTCGCCTCGACACGTTGCAGGCGGCGATCCTTCTGGAAAAGCTCGCCATCTACGCCGACGAGATCGCGGCGCGGCAGGTCGTGGCGCGGCGCTATACCGACGGGCTGTCGGACGTGGTGGAGACGCCCGTTGTCGGCAATGACAGCCGGTCGGTCTGGGCGCAGTACACCATCAAGCTGGCAGATGCCGAACAGCGCACGCGCGTGGCGGAGGCGCTGAAGGCCGAAGGGGTGCCGACGAACGTCTATTACCCGCTGCCGCTGCACCGCCAGACCGCCTATTCCGGCTTTCCCGTCGATCCCGCGGGGTTGCCGGTATCCGAGGCACTGGCACAGCAGGTCCTGTCGTTGCCGATGCATCCCTACCTTGCCCGGGAAGACCAGGAGCGGGTGATCGATCTGTTGCGAAAGGCGCTGGCCGACGGCTGAGGCGCGCCTTAGCCTCCGTTGTTGCCCCGGAACCGTTCCTGCCCCACGCCACCGGCGTCGTCGATATCGGCGCGCGCCAGCACCTTGCGCACGGTTCCGGCAAGGATGCGCAGGTCGAGCAGGAAACCCGCGTTGTCCACATACCAGATGTCATGGGCGAACTTCTCGTCCCAGCTGATCGCGTTGCGCCCGTTGATCTGCGCCCAGCCGGTGATGCCGGGGCGCACCTCGTGCCGGCGGGCCTGTTCGGGCGAGTAGAGCGGCAGGTACTCCATCAGGAGCGGGCGCGGGCCCACAAGGCTCATGTCGCCGCGCAGCACGTTCCAGAGCTCCGGCAACTCGTCTAGGCTGGTGGCGCGCAGCCAGGCGCCAAGAGGCGTCAGGCGTTCGGCATCCGGCAGGGGCGCGCCGTCAGGTCCGACCGCGTCGCGCATGGTACGAAACTTGAGCATGCGGAAGGGCTTTGCGTCCTTTCCCGGACGCACCTGCACAAAGAGGACCGGGCGGCCCATCTTGCGCGCGACCTGAACCGCGAGCACCGCCAGCACCGGCGACAGGGCCACCAGCGCAGCCGCTGCGACAAAGATGTCGAAAAGCCGTTTGCCTGGCCTGTACATACGCCTGTTTCCGCCTGCTTTAAGGTCGCGGTTGCCTAGCAGAGCACCAGTCCGATGGGAACCACCTTGAATGCCTATTGCAACCCGACGGCGAGGCATGTCAAAGCCGCCCCACGGCCAAGACGGACGGACCTGCCCGATGAACATCCTGTTGGTGCACCAATACGCCCTGCCGCCCAGCAGCGCCGGGGGAACACGGCATTTCGCGCTTGCGCGTCGCCTGGTGCGGATGGGCCATGCGGTGACCGTCGTCGCCTCGCGCTACAGTTATTCCGGGACCCAGACCGTTTCGGACGTGGACGAGGAAATGCTGGACGGTGTCCGGTTCATCTGGCTGGACAGCGGTCAGCGGGGCCGTTCGATCCCCGAGCGGGCGTTGAACATGGTGGGCTTCGGCAGGGCGGTGGCGCGCAAGATGCGCGCGCTGGAGTCCCTGGGTGAAACCTGGGACATCATCGTGACGTCGTCACCGGCGCCTTTCGCCGCGCTGGCGGCCACGATCGAGGCCAAGCGGCGCAAGCTGCCACTGGTGCTGGAGATCCGCGATCTCTGGCCATTGTCGGCGCGCGATCTGGCGGGGTGGAGTGACTGGCATCCCGGCTGGCTGCTGTTGCGGCAGGTCGAGAAGTACCTGTATCGCAGCGCCGACCAGATCGTGACGCTGCTGCCCGGCTCCGAAGGATGGATATCGGCTTCGGGCGGCGACCCACGCCGCATGACCCTGATTCCGAACGGGGTCGATGCCGAGCTTGCGCCAGAACCGGCGGCTATGCCGCGGGGAGACCTGTTCACCTTCATCTTTGCCGGCGCGCATGGTGTCGCAAACGGGCTCGACACACTGATCCGTGCGGCGAAGATCGCTGCGGGAAAGCCGGGGGGGGAGCGCATCCGCCTTCGTCTGCTGGGAGACGGCCCCAAGAAGGCCGAACTGATACGGTTGGCGCAAGAGATGGACGTGACAAACGTGGTGTTCGACGACCCGGTGCCGAAATCGCAGGTGCAGGCGGAACTGGCCCGTGCTGACGCCTGCATCCTCCATCTCAAGCGGGTTCCGACCTTTGCGCATGGGGTCAGCCCCAACAAGCTGTTCGATTATCTGCTGGCGGCGCGGCCGACGCTTTTCTGTGTCAATTCGCCGAACGATCCGGTCACTGCCGCCGAGGCGGGCCTGGGTGTGCCGCCAGAAGACCCCGATGCGCTGGCTGGCGCGATGCTGAACCTGGCCGAGCGGCCCGTGGAGGAGTTGGAGGAAATGGGACGCCGGGGGCGCGCCTTCGTCATGGCCGAACATGAATGGGACGGGCTGGCAGAGCGTTTTGCAGAAGTGCTGGAGGCCGCTGTCGCAGGGCGTCGCGAGGTGGAGGCATGAGCCCGCGTGTCCTGTTGTTGCGCATTGCGCGCAAGCTCGTGCACGTGCGGTGGCTCGCCGCGCTTGTTGCGCTGTTGCTGTCGTTGCGCACACGGGTTTTCCTGCGCGGTGGAGGACAGCCGGTTGTCGTGATCCTGTCCCAGGGCCGTGCGGGGCACTCCTATTCCGCGGCGCGTGCCGCCCGAAGCCTGGGATTGCGAGTGCTCCTGGTCTCGCCCGACCCGGTGTTGCAGGAGATGGTCTACGCCCATTACCTGATCCGGCTCGATCCGTTGACGGACACGGACAAGGTCATCGAACGTTTGCGCCCGCTGCCTGTGGAAGCGGTGATCATCTCGATCAAGCACATCATCCTGCCCGCTCAGGTCAAGGTGGCCGAGGCGCTTGGGGTCATCTCTTGCGGGGCAGAGGTCGCACATCTGGCCA
>JAUIIC010000173.1 GCA_030431935.1 Alphaproteobacteria bacterium
CGCGACCAGGCGGTCGAAATCCGCCAAGGTGCCGAACATCGGATCGACATCGCAATAATCACTGACGTCATAGCCGAAGTCCTTCATCGGCGAGGTAAAGAACGGCGATATCCAGATGCCGTCCACGCCAAGCGACGCGATATAGGGCAAGCGCCCGGTGATCCCGTTCAGATCGCCGATGCCGTCGCCCGTGGAATCCTGGAACGAGCGCGGGTAGATCTGGTAGATCACCGCACCCCGCCACCAGTCCTTGTCCACGGCCGCCAGGGGGCGCGGGTCGAGTTCCGCCATTGCACTCATGCGCGGGAGGCTCCGTTCCTACTTGACCGATCCGGCCAGAAGGCCGCGCACCAGGTATTTCTGCATCGCGAAGAACACAACCAGCGGAACCGCGATCGACACGAAGGCCGAGGTCGCAAGGATCTCCCAGTCGCCGCCGCGGGTGCCGAGCAACTCGACGATCTGGCGCGTCATCACCGTGGTCTCGCCCGAACTGTCGATCAGGAACACCATCGCCACCAGGAGGTCGTTCCAGGTCCAGAGGAACTGGAAGATCGCGAAGCTGGCCAGCGCCGGGAAAGACAGCGGCAGGATGATCTTGATGAAGATCTGGAAATCCGTGGCCCCGTCGACCTTGGCGCATTCGATGATATCGCGTGGCAGGCCGACCATGTAGTTGCGCAAGAGATAGATCGCCAATGGCAAGCCGAAGCCGGTATGCGCCAGCCAGACGCCCACATAGCCCTTGCCGATGCCCAGATCGTTGTGCAGCGACAGAAGCGGGATCAGCGCCAGTTGCAAGGGCACCACCAGAAGCGCCACCACCCCCGCGATCAGGAGCGCCCTGCCCGGAAACTCCATCCACGCCAGCGCATAGGCCGCAAAGGCCGCGATCAGGATGGGAATGATCGTGGCCGGGATCGTCACCGTCAGGGTGTTGAAAAAGGCCTTGGCCATGCCCTCGCGGTTCGACTCGTCGAACAGCACCGTCTGGTAGTTGCCCAGCGTGAACTCCGGCGGGGATTCCGCCGTGACGAAGATGCGCTGTCCGCGCCCGCTGATCTGGTCGTCCTTGCCCGACCAGACGTAGTCTCCGTTGACCTCGACCGTCATCGTCTCGCCGTCGCCCAGATCGGCCGTCTCGCCAGGGCCATAGGCCGAAATGGCCCGCGACGAGGTGCCCCACGACTGGATCTCGGCGCGCACGTCCTCGACGCTGTCGGCGCGACCGTCAAGAACGTAAAGGTTGCCCGACACGGTGAAGACCCCGTCGCGTTCCACCCGGTTCTCGGCCGGGTCGGCGGCCCGGAAGACCTCGTTCTGGACGGCGGGGAACAGCGAGGCCCACCAGCCCGAGCTGCGGATCTGGTCGGTCGTCCGGAAGGACGACACCAGAAGCCCCAGCGTCGGGAAGATCCAGACCAGCACCAGCGCCGCGACCGACAGATGCACCGCCCACGTCAGGGCCGGTTTCTTTCCCGCGATGTTGTCCATCAGCGCATCTCCTTGCGGGCGTTGTAGACGTTCCAGACGAGGATCGGCGTCACCAGCAGCATGATGATCATGGCGCTGGCCGAGCCCACGCCCCAGTCATTGGCGCGGAACATCTTGTCGTACATGTAGTTGGCCAGGACCTGCGTCTCCCATTGCCCGTTGGTCATGGCGAAGACGATATCGAAGACCTTGAGCACGACGATTGTAATTGTGGTCCAGACCACGACGATGGTGCCCGCGATCTGCGGCACCTTGATCTTGAAGAACACCTGGAACGGGTTGGCGCCGTCGACGATGGCGGCCTCGACCGTCTCCTCGGGGATGCCGCGCAGCGCCGCCGACAGGATCACCATGGCAAAGCCGGTCTGGATCCAGATCAGCACGATCATCAGGAAGATGTTGTTCCAGAAGGGCACGGTCAGCCAGGTGATGGGCTCTGCGCCGCCGAACTGAAGGTAGAGCGCATTCAGAACGCCGATCTGGGCCACGTCCTCGGGGCGGGCGTCATAGACCAGCTTGAAGATCACCGCGGCGCCCACGAAGGAGATCGCCATCGGCATGAAGATCAGCGATTTCGCGATGTTGCCCCAGCTGATGCGGTCGGTCAGCTGCGCGGCCAGAAGCCCGAAGGCGGTCGACGCGGCGGGCACGATCAGGAGCCACAGGAAATTGTTGCTCACCGCTTCCCAGAACTTGGGATCGTCGAACATCCGGCTGTAGTTCTCACCGCCCACGAAGGCGCCGCCGGCGCTGCGGTCGGTCATCGACAGGCGCAGCGTCTCGAAGACGGGATAGGCCAGGTAGAGGCCCAGGGCGAAGATGGCCGGGAACAAGAAGAGCCATGGGCGGATGGCGTTGGCGCGGTTGATGTTGCGCCCCGCGTTCGGCCCCCGCGGCGGGAACAGGATCCGGTCGAGAAACTGGTTCGACAGGTAGAAATAGGCGACACATCCGCCCACGCCCACAACGATCGTCAGAATGCCCTGCAATGCCGGGTTCATGTGCCCCTCCCTTGGCTGCGGTGCAGGGGGCGGCGACTGGCGGCCGTCTCTCTCCTGCGGTGCGGGGTGCGGTCCGGCCGCGCACGGCCGGACCACGGGTCTCGTGGCGAGCTTACCGCCTTACTTCAGCGCGTCCCAGCTGTTCTGGATCGCGTCGGCCACGGCCTGCGCGTCGGCGCCGCCGACGTAGTCGACCATGCCGGTCCAGAAGCTGCCGGCGCCCACGCCCGCAGGCATCAGGTCGGAGCCGTCGAAGCGGAAGGTGGTGGCGCCCAGCAGGATCTCGCCCTGCCCGGCCTCGACCGCCGTCGGATAGGCTTCGAGGTTGACGCCGCTGTGCGGGGTCAGGAAGCCGCCCTGCGCCATCATGATCTCATGCGCAAAGGGGGTCTGCAGGAAGGCCATGAACGCCGCGGTCGCGTCCGAGGCATCGGTCACGGCCATCACGGTGCCGCCGCCCAGGACGGGGTTGCCCAGGTCCTCGCCCTCGAACGAGGGGAAGTAGAAGTAGTCGGCATCCACGCCAACCTCGGTCCCATCCGGGAAGAAGGCCGGGATGAACGACGCCTGGCGGTGCATGTAGCAGCCCGGGGGCGAGGCAAACAGACCCGAAGGGCTGTCGCGGAAGTCGGTGGTGGCCACGGCGCCGGCGCCGCCCATCACGTAGTCGTCGTTACGCGCGAACGAGCCGAAGACCTCGATGGCGTTCACGACGCGGGGGTCGTTGAAGGGCATCTCGTTGGTTGTCCAGGCGTCGTAGACCTCGGGCGGCTGGGTGCGCAGCATGATGTCCTCGACCCAGTCGGTCGCCGGCCAGCCGGTCGCGGCGCCGGACCCAAGGCCAATGCACCAGGGCGTGCCGCCATCGGCGACGATCTGGTCGGTCAGCGCGATCAGCTCTTCCATCGTGGTGGGCACGTCATAGCCCGCGTCCTCGAAGTTCTCGGGGACGTACCACACCAGCGACTTCAGGTTCACGTTGAAGAAGATGCCGTAGAACTCGTCTTCGCCGTTCTGGTTGGGATAGGTGCCGAGATCCACCCAGGACGAGCCCGCGGCGTAAGTCTCGTTGACCCAGGCTTCCATCTCGTCACCGAGCGGCGCCAGCTGCCCCTGTCCCGCGAGCACTGCGGCCAGGCCCGGCTGCGGGAAGACGGCGATGTTCGGCGGCGAACCGGCCTCGGCGTCGATCACGATCTGCTGCTCGAAGCTGTCCGAGCCGGTGTAGCTCGCGTCGACGCCGGTGACGGCCTCGAAGTAGTTCAGGAGGATGTCGAAGCGGTCAGCCTCGGGCGACAGCCAGGGCCCCGAAACGGTAAGGGTCTGGCCAGACAGGTCAGGGGCGGCATCGGCGAAGGCCTTGTAGCTGTCCCAGTTGAAGGCGCCCTCGCCCTCGGCGAAAGGCATGTGCCCGCCGGCCAGCGCACCGCTGGCGGAAAGCGCAAGCGCTGCGACGCTCGCGTAGAGTCCGTATTTCATGTCATCCTCCCATTCGACGCCCGGGGCGTCCTTCCCTGAAACAATCGCGCGCGGGATGATTCCCAAAGCGCTTTGGGTGCGCGCACCCTCACGCATGGAATCGTAACTGTCAATCTTCAAGCATGGAACCCCCCAAGCCCAAACGACTTTTCTGCATGTGCATTGCCGCGCCGCCGCGCAATGGGCCTTTGACGTCCGTCGGAAAACGTGGATAACCTGCCGCCGTCCAAAGCGCTTTGGGAAAGCAGATGAATCTCAAGGAACTCGCCGACACGCTTGGCCTGTCCCCGACCACGGTCAGCCGTGCGCTCAACGGCTATCCCGAGGTGGCAGAGCGCACCCGCGCCCGGGTCATGGCGGCCGCGCGTGACCACAACTATCGTCCCAACGCGCGGGCCAAGGGGCTGGCGACGGGACGTGCGATGGCGATCGGGCACGTGATTCCCGTGTCCCACCGCCACGAGATCGTGAACCCGGTGTTCTCCGATTTCATCCTCGGCGCCGGCGAAGTTTACCAGAGCAACGGCTATGACATGGTCCTCAGCCTTGTCGACGACGCCTCGCAAGCCAGCGCCTACGAGGAAATCGCCGCGAAGGGCACGGTGGACGGCATCCTGCTGCACGCCCCCCGCGTCGGAGACCCGCGCATCGAGATCCTGAACGGCATCGGCCTGCCCTTCGTCGTGCATGGCCGAACCTCCATGAACGACGAGACCTACAGTTGGGTCGATGTGAACAACCGGCGTGCCTTTGCCCGTGCGACCGAGTTCCTGCTTGATCTCGGGCACCGCCGCATCGCGCTCGTCAACGGGCTCATGGCGATGGATTTCGCCGCCCGGCGCCAGCTTGGCTATTGCGATGCGCTGGCCGCACGCGGGGTCGCCTTCGATCCGGCGCTGGTGCGGTCGGACGAGATGACCGAGACACACGGCTATGTCACCGCGCGCGATCTTCTGGCGGGCAGCGCGCCACCGACCGCCTTTCTGGCGGCCTCTATCATCACCGCGCTCGGGATTCGCCGCGCCGTCGAGGAAAAGGGGCTGGTGCTTGGGCGGGATGTTTCGATCGTCACCCATGACGACGAGCTGTCCTATCTGCGCAACGGGGTCGACATACCCACATTCACCGCCGTGCGGTCCTCGGTCCGGCAGGCCGGCGCGCTGTGTGCAGAGATGCTGATCGAGGCCATACGCTGCCGAGACACGCCGGCCCGGCACATGCTGCTGGAGGCCGAATTGATGGTGGGCCAGTCCACCGGCCCCGCCCCTCTTCAACGCACAGGATGACCATGCAGAACACTCGGGCCGGCTTTCCAGACGGCTTCATCTTCGGCGCGGCCACCGCCGCCTACCAGATCGAGGGCATGGCCAAGGGCGGGGCCGGGTCCTCGCACTGGGACACCTTCGCGGCAACGCCCGGCAACGTGGTGCGTGCCGAGGACGGGCAGATCGCCTGCGATCACTACACCCGCTGGGCCGAGGACCTGGACCTGATGGCGCGGGGCAATTTCGACGCCTACCGCTTTTCGGTCAGCTGGCAGCGTGTCATGCCGGAAGGGCGCGGCGCGCCGAACCCGGAGGGGCTCGATTTCTACGACCGGCTTGTGGACGGGATGCTGGCGCGCGGATTGCAGCCCCATGCCACGCTTTACCACTGGGACCTGCCCTCGGCGCTGGCGGACCTGGGCGGCTGGACCAACCGCGACGTGGCCGGCTGGTTCGCGGACTATGCCGCCATCGTCGCCGACCGGCTGGGCGACAGGCTGACCTCTGTCGCCACGATCAACGAGCCCTGGTGTGTCGCCTGGCTGAGCCATTTCGAGGGCCACCACGCGCCCGGCCTGCGCGACATCCGCGCCGCCGCCCGCGCGATGCACCATGTCCTGCTGGCCCATGCCCGTGGCATCGAGGTCCTGCGCGACATGGGACAGCCGAACCTCGGGATCGTGCTGAACTTCGAATACGCCGAGCCGGCCAGTGACAGCCCCGCCGACCGGCGCGCCGCCGCCGTGCAGGACGCCATCTACAACCGCTGGTTCATCGAGGCGCTGACGGCCGGGCGCTACCCCGCACTTGCCCTCGAAGGGCTGGAGCCGCACATGCCCGCGGGATGGCAGGACGACATGGCCGCGATCTCGGCGCCGATCGACTGGCTGGGGGTGAACTACTACACCCGCAGCATCCGCGCGGCCAGCCCCGACAGCCCCTGGCCCGCCACGCGGGCCGTTCCCGGCCCGCTCCCCAGGACGCAGATGGACTGGGAGATCTATCCCGAGGGCATGTACCGCATCCTCAAGCGTTTGCGCGAGGAGCATACCGGCGACCTGCCGCTGCTGGTCACCGAGAACGGCATGGCGCTGGACGCCGGGCCGGACGACACCGACCTGAACGACGACAGGCGCATCGCCTTCATCGACGCGCATCTCGACGTTGTGCGCCGCGCCATCGCCGAGGGTGTGCCCCTACGCGGCTTCTTCTACTGGTCGCTGCTCGACAACTTCGAATGGGCCTTTGGGTACGAAAAGCGGTTCGGCCTGGTTCATGTCGACTTCGACACCTTGAAGCGCAGCCCGAAAGCGTCCTATCACGCCCTTGCCGCCGCACTCGCAAGATCCTGAAGGACGCCATGGGCCCCGACCGCGCCGCCAACCGCTATTCCCTTGTCGCCGATATCGGTGGCACCAATACGCGTGTCGCGCTGGCCGAGGGCCCCCGACTACTGACCGACACGATCCGGCGCTACCGCAATGCCGAGTATCCGGGCCTTGAAACGGTGCTGCGCACCTACCTGCAGGCCGAGGGCAACGTGGATTGCGCCGGGGCCTGTGTCGCTGCCGCCGGGCCGGTCCGCGACGGTGTGGCGACGCTGACCAACCTCGACTGGACGATCGACGCCGACACGCTGGCGCGCGCCACCCAGGCCGAGACCGTGGCGATCCTGAACGATCTTCAGGCGCAGGGCCATGCGCTGGGCCGCATCCCCGACGACATGATCCGCCGGATCATTCCCGCGCCGGAACACGGCGGCACGGGCGATGCGCTGGTGATCGGGGTCGGCACCGGATTCAACGCGGCGCCGGTCCACGAGACCCCCGGCGGCCGCTATGTCCCGGCCTCCGAGGCGGGCCACGCGAACCTTCCGATCCGGACCGAGGCGGACATGCGCCTTCTGCGCTTCGTGGAGACCGCGCACGGGTTTCCCGCGGTCGAGGACGTGCTGTCCGGCCGCGGGCTGGAGCGTCTTTACCACTGGCTGGGGCATGAGGCGGGCGACCCAAAGGAGGCGCTGGCCGCCGATATCATGGCCGCCTGCGCCACTGGGCAGGACCCGCGCGCCGAAGAGGCCGCGCGGCTTTTCGTGCGCATCCTCGGCACCGTGGCGGGCAACCTGTCGCTCATCCACCTGCCCTTCGGGGGCGTCTACCTCGTGGGCGGCGTGGCTCAGGCCTTCGCGCCGCATCTCGGCCGCTTCGGCTTTGCCGAGGCGTTTCGCGACAAGGGCCGTTTCGCGGGCTTCATGCAGAACTTCGCGGTCTCGGTGATCGAGGACGACTACGCGGCGCTGGCGGGCTGCGCGAGCCATCTTCTGGCCCAGACCCGCTGACGTTCACCACGAATTAACCGAAGTGCACCACAGTCCCGCCGCCTGACCGGAGGGACCCGTGGCGCTTCGACGACACCTCAGCGTCCTGGTCGTCGACGATATGGCGATCAGCAGACAGATCATGTGCGCGACGCTTGAAAGCATCGGCATCGCGCATGTGGCTTCGGCCTGCGACGGGCGCGCGGCGCTCGACCGTGCCTCCCGCAGGGTGCCGGACCTGGTGCTGTCCGACCTCCACATGCCCGGAATGGACGGCGTCGCGCTTCTGGCAGCCTTTCGCGCCGGGGCGCTGACCGCCTCGGCGCGCTTCATCGTGGTGACCGGCCTCGACACCGGGCCCCGCCTTGACGAGGCGTGGCGCCTCGGCCTTGACGCGCTTTTGCTGAAACCCTTCGACCGCGCGCGCCTGCTTGCCGTGGTCGAACAGGCTACGGGGCGTCTGTGACGGCTACTGCGGCAGGACCGCTGTCGCCTCGATCTCGACCATGGCCTCATCCTCGACCAGGCCCGCGACGACCACCATCGTCATGGACGGGAAATGGTATCCCATCACCTCGCGATAGGCCTGCCCTACCTCTTTCTGGCGGCGCAGGTACTCGTCCTTGTCGGTCACGAACCAGGTCAGGCGCACGATGTCGGACACCGATCCGCCCGCCGCCTCGACCACGTCCACGATGTTGCGCAGGGCCTGTGTCATCTGGCCGATGAAGTCATGAGTCTCGAAGACCTGCTCGGCGGTCCAGCCTATCTGCCCCCCCACGAACAGCACCTTGCCTTCGGCCACCATGCCGTTGGCATAGCCCTTGGCAGGTTTCCAACCCTCGGGGTGCACCGTTATCGCCGGCATTCCGTCGCCTCCCTTGTCACGCGCCCGATCATTTCCGACAGCCTGAAAATTTCAAGCCTAAAATTTCAGGCTTGAAATGCCGGCGCCCGGATGTACACTTTCGACGACACTACCGTGATCGCGCGCGACCGGCAAAGGAGGACTTCCCATGAAGATCATCTGCCTTGGCGGCGGACCCGCCGGCCTCTACTTCGCTATCTCCATGAAGCTGCGCGACCCGGCCCACGAGATCACCGTGCTGGAGCGCAACAAGCCCGACGACACCTTCGGCTGGGGCGTCGTGCTGTCGGACGAGACGCTGGAGAACCTGGCCCGCAACGACAAGGTCAGCGCCGAGACGATCCACAAGCACTTCGCCTACTGGGACGACATCGCCGTGGTCCACAAGGGCCAGCGAATCGTCTCGACCGGGCACGGCTTCTGCGGCATCGGGCGCAAGCAGATGCTCATAATCCTGCAGGCCCGCGCGCGCGAGCTGGGCATCGACCTGCGATTCGAGACCGAGATCTCCGAGGACGACATCCGCCGCTACCAGGCCGAGTATGACCTTGTCGTGGCCTCCGACGGGATCAATTCCAAGACGCGCACGATGTACGAGGACAGCTTTCGCCCGGACATCCAGCAGCGCGCCTGCAAGTTCGTCTGGCTGGGCACCCACCAGAAGTTCGACGACGCCTTCACCTTCATCTTCGAGAAGACCGACAAGGGCTGGATCTGGGTCCACGCCTACCAGTTCGAC
>JAUIIC010000174.1 GCA_030431935.1 Alphaproteobacteria bacterium
GCCGAGACCGGGCGGTGGTTGTTTTCCATCTGGTTGAGGTAGGGCAGCGAGATGCCCAGCTTGGCCGCGAAGGCCTTTTGCGTCAGGCCCAGCCGCGTGCGGGTTTCGCGCAGCTTGGCGCCGGCATAGAGCTTGGGTGTGGACATGGCGGGCCTTCGCGGATTTGCAGGGTCAGTGGTAGCCTTTGCAAAGCCGTTGGAAAAGACCCTAGCCGCCCAGCACCTTCCGTTCGCGCCGGATGGTGTAGAGGATGGACACGACCGCCACGGCGGAGGTGGCGAACATGATCCAGATCAGCGGGAAGGCGCCCGCGCCGGGCACAAGCAGGATGCCGGCCAGGACCGAAAGCGCCGCGCCGCCGCCGATCATGATCGCCCCGCCCAGCCCGCTGGCCGTTCCCGCCAGGTGCGGGCGCACCGACAGCATCCCCGACATGGCGTTGGGCATGACCAGCCCGTTGCCGAGGCCCACGAACACCATCGGCCCGAAGAAGGCCCAGACCGACCCGTTGCCGGTGTAGAACAGCGCCAGCGACAGCAGGGTGCCCGCGCAAGAGACCAGCGTGCCCCAGAGCACCAGCGTGTTCACCCCGAAGCGGACGGCGAAGCGCCCCGTCACGAAGTTGCCAAGCGCATAGCCTACCGCCGGCACGCCGAAGAACAGGCCCAGCGTGCCGGGGTCCAGCCCGAAGACCTCTGACCCGACGTAGGGCGCGCCGCCGAGATAGGCAAAGAACGCCCCCGCGGCAAAGGCCATCGCCAGGCAGTAGCCCCAGAACCGGCGCGAGGTCAGCAGCCCGGGGTATTCGCGCACCTGGTCCATCAGGCTGGTGTTGCGCCGGGCCGCGGTCTCTCCCAGGTCGGCCCAGATGAGCCAGGCCGTCAGCACGCCAAGGATCGCCAGCAGCCAGAAGTTCGATTCCCAGCCGAAGACCTCGTCGAGGAACCCGCCCACCGCCGGAGAGATCATCGGCACCACCGCCATGCCCATGGCGACATAGCCGATCATCGAGGCGGCCTTGTCCTGGTCGTACATGTCCCGCACCACGGCACGGCTGAGCACCATGCCCGAGACGATCACCGCCTGTCCCATGCGGAAGATCAGGAACACCTCGATCGTGGGGGCATAGATGCAGCCGATGGTGGCGGCGACGAAGAGCACCGTCGAGACCAGCAGCACCGGGCGCCGGCCATAGCGGTCCGAGATCGGGCCGACGATGATCTGAAGCACGGCGTTCACGGCCAGGTAGACCGCCACCGACAGCTGCATGACGCTGTAGTCCGTGGCGAAGTGGTCGGCCATGTGCGGCAGCGAGGGCAGGAACACGTTGAGCGACATCGCCGACAGGCCGGCAATGAGGACGAGCGTCATCACGTGGGGGGGCGTGGTGCGATCGAGGAATCGCACCGCAGGATTGGTTGCCATGTTAAGTAACTAGGCCCGGCGCGCGGGCTTGTCCATATGGCGCGGTCAGCGGCCCATGGGCCAGGTGTCGCCCACGCGGTAGCCCTCGGGCCAGGGGTCGGCGGGGTTGCGCATCAATTGGTGCGTCCCGGTGATCCAGGCCCGCCCCCGGACCGATGGCACGATGGCCGGGCGCCCGCCGACGGTCGTTTCCGCCGTCACCCGGCAATCGAAGCGCCCGCCGATGATCGAGCGCCCGACATAGTGCCCGCCGACGCCGATCTCGCCGCGCGCGTGCATCACCGCCAGCCGCGCGCTGCAGCCGGTGCCGCAGGGCGACCGGTCGATCTTGCCCGGCGCGATGACCACGGCGCTGGTGCCCTGGGGCACGGGGCCGGTCCGGTCGACGGGCGCCGCGAACTGGCAGAACGAGATGTGGTTCCACGGCTGTTCGGGATGGGCGAAGCCAAGCTGTTCGTTGGCCGCCGCGCGGATGCGCGCGCCGAGGCTGGCGATGTCATGGCCCTCGTCCGGGGTCAGCGACAGGCCCAGGGCGCCGGTGGGGACGATGACATAGGCGTCGCCGCCCCAGGCGGTGTCCACGGCCAGCGTGCCGAGGCCCGCGACCTCCAGCGGTGCGTCCAGCCTGTCGGCGAAGGACGGCACGTTGAGCAGCTCGATCGCCTCGGCCCGGCCGTCGCGGCAGGTGGCGCGGACCTCGATCAGGCCGGCGGGCACCTCCAGCGTGAACACGGTCTCGGGCTCGGTCATCGGAACCTGCCCGGTTTCCAGCAGAACGGTCGCCACGCAGATGGTGTTCGAGCCGGACATGGCCGGGGTATCCTCGGGCTCCATGATGAGAAAGCCGGCAGCGGCGCGCGGGTCCCTGGGCGGGACCAGCAGGTTGACATGCACGTGCAGCCCGCCGCGCGGTTCGTTCAGGACGAAGCGGCGCAACGCGCCGTCCTCGTGCAGCCAGTCGCGCATGTCCCACAGGGTCTCTCCGGGCGGCGGGGCCACCCCGCCGGTGATGACATTGCCCACCTCGCCCTCGGCGTGGGCCGAAATCATCTGGATCACGCGGTCGCTGTGCATTCCGCCTCTTCGCAAATATTCAATTCGCAATCCCATTATTTGCCAGGATTTGCAAATTTTCCGAATTTTCCTTTCGCCGCGCCGTCGCGCGCCCTAGTGTGCCGCAAACCGGACGGGAGGGACACCGTGAAGGACATTCTGCACGAACTTCAGGAGCGGCGCGAGGCGGCACGCCAGGGTGGCGGCGCCAAGCGGGTCGAGGCGCAGCACGCCAAGGGAAAGCTGACGGCGCGCGAGCGGGTGGAGCTTTTGCTCGACGAGGGCAGCTTCGAGGAGTTCGACACCTTCGTCGCGCATCGCTGCACCGATTTCGGGATGCAGCAGAACCGGCCCTATGGTGATGGCGTCGTCACCGGCTGGGGCACCGTGAACGGCCGGCAGGTCTATGTCTTCAGCCAGGATTTCACCGTTCTGGGCGGCTCGGTCTCGGCCACCCATGCGGCCAAGATCTGCAAGATCATGGACATGGCGGTGCAGAACGGCGCGCCGGTGATCGGCATCAACGATTCGGGCGGCGCGCGCATCCAGGAAGGCGTGGACAGCCTTGCGGGCTATGGCGAGGTCTTCGCCCGCAACATCAAGGCGTCGGGCGTGGTGCCGCAGATCAGCGTCATCATGGGGCCCTGCGCGGGCGGGGCGGTCTATTCGCCCGCGATGACCGACTTCATCTTCATGGTGAAGGATTCGTCGTACATGTTCGTCACCGGTCCCGACGTGGTGAAGACGGTCACCAACGAGATCGTCACCGCCGAGGAACTGGGCGGCGCCACCACGCACACCCGCAAGAGCTCTGTCGCGGACGCGGCCTTCGAGAATGACGTCGAGGCGCTGAGCGAGGTGCGGCGGCTGGTGGATTTCCTGCCGCTGTCGAACCGTGAGGTGCCGCCGGTGCGCCCGTTCTTCGATGATCCCGACCGCATCGAGACGAGCCTCGACACGCTGATCCCGGAAAACCCCAACCAGCCCTACGACATGAAGGAGCTGATCCTGAAGCTGGCGGACGAGAGGGATTTCTACGAGATCCAGGAAGAGTTCGCCAAGAACATCATCACCGGCTTCATCCGGCTCGAAGGCCGCACGGTGGGCGTGGTGGCGAACCAGCCCATGGTGCTGGCGGGGGTGCTGGACATCGACAGCTCTCGCAAGGCGGCGCGCTTCGTCCGGTTCTGCGACGCGTTCGAGATCCCGCTTCTGACGCTGGTGGACGTGCCGGGCTTTCTGCCGGGGACGACCCAGGAATACGGCGGCGTCATCAAGCATGGCGCCAAGCTGCTGTTCGCCTATGGCGAGGCGACGGTGCCCAAGGTGACGGTCATCACCCGCAAGGCCTATGGCGGGGCCTATGACGTCATGAGCTCCAAGCATCTTGGCGGCGACGTGAACTATGCCTGGCCCACCGCGCAGGTCGCGGTGATGGGCGCCAAGGGCGCGACCGAGATCCTCTATCGCTCGGAACTGGGCGACCCCGAGAAGATCGCGGCGCGCACGGCGGAATACGAGGACCGCTTCGCCAACCCGTTCGTCGCCGCCGAACGCGGTTTCATCGACGAGGTGATCGCGCCGCAGACCACGCGCAAGCGGCTCTGCCGCGCCTTCGCCGCCCTGCGCGGCAAGCGCCAGCAGATGCCGTGGAAGAAGCACGACAACATTCCGCTGTAGGTGGAGGCAGGCATGACCCGTCTGTGGAAGAACCAGGCCTTCACGATCAGCCAGCCCGACAACAGCCCGTTCCGGCGCGAGGGGCTGCGGGCGTTCTTCGAGTACCGCGACCTTGGCATCAAGGGCGCCACGCAGGGCAAGTTCGGCGCGCATGTGATCCGCGCGGTGCCCGGCATGGAAAGCCCCGCGACATGGCACAGCCATGACCTCGACTTCCAGATGGTCTATGTGACCAAGGGCTGGGTGGTCTTCGAATACGAGGGCGAGGGCGAGCATTTCCTGCGCGAAGGCTCCTGCGTGTTGCAGCCGCCGGGCATCCGTCACCGCGAGGTGCGCCATTCCGACGATCTGGAACTGATCGAGATCACCGCGCCGGCCGAGTTCGACACCCGGACCGACGGACAGGGATGAGCCGTTCGCGCTGGCATATCCGCGATGCGGACGGGGTGCTGACCCTGTCGCGACGGCTGCCCGCGCGCTTCGACGTGGCGGCGCAGACGCATCTGCCCGCCGCGCCGGCTGCACGTGTCGCCCACCAGGTCCGGCAGGATCTGTGGCGGCGGCTGCAGGATGTAAGGGGCTTCCAGCCGGTGGTTGAGGTTACGCGCAGGGCAGGTGGCCTGTCGGTGCGTGCCGGCGGATCGGTCGCGGCACGTGCCTTTCCGCGCGCCCGGATCGAGGCCGAGATCGCCGCGCTTCTGGCCGATGACGCGCATCGGGCGCGCTGGATCGCCCATGCCACGCGGCGGGGGGCGGCGGATGCGTAGCGCGGCGCTTATCCTTGGGCTGGCCGGTGCGCCGGTCGCGGCCAGCGGGCAGGACGGGCCGTTGATCCCCGTGCCCTCGGGCCAGCCCGTGCGTTTCTTCGAGGTGATCCGCGATGCAACCGGAACCGGCGGTCTGACCTACCGGTTCCGTTTCGTCGCGCCCGAGATCGCGCGGGAGGGCGGAAGCGTCGATTTCCAGACCGCCGCCGCCGACATGGACCACCTGTGCAACGAATACGCGCTTGCCCGCATCTCGAACCTGGGGCCGCAGCCGAAGCAGGTGATCGTCTCGCTTGCCGACCGCGAGACCGAGTTCGGCGCTGCGACGCCCGAGGCGACGCAGTTCTTCGAAGCCTACCGCATCGCCGATGGCGTCTGCGTCTGGGAGGGATTTTGATGATGCGGCGGCTTTCCGCCTGTCGGGCGCCATGTTGCCCCAAAGAATCACCGGCGCGGCAAAGCAGCCGTTCCTACCGACTTGATTTCACAAGCGCGCCGGTTTCTGGTATTAGCGGATCAGGTTGCGGGACAGTGACCTGTACCTTTGTCGGGCCCGACCCGGAAAACCGGGTGGGTCCACTACCTAATAGGAGACTTTCATGTCCAAGAGCGTCAAGGTCGTGCTCGGCCTCAGCCTGGTGGCTTTCATCGCCGCCTGCTCGCCGAAGCAGGAAGAAGTCGTCTACGTCAACCCCGAGCCGATCTCGATCGAGCCGGCGTACACGGGCAAGTACAAGTAAGACACGCGCGGGACAGGCGGTTTCGCCTGTCCCGTTCGCCCGCCCCGGCACGGTGACGGGGGGCAGGGCATGTTGAAGCATCGCGGCTTTCCGGGCCGCCTTCCCGGCACCGATTTCCAGTTCACCATCCGGCGGGCCAACCCCCGCGGCGTCACGCCGATCAAGCGGCGCGAGCGGCATGCCGACCGGCGCCCCGCCGACCGCGAGGCGGACGAGGCGTTCCTTGCCGCGCTGATCGAGCATTTCGGGGACGAGCCGTTCGAACGCGGCAATCTCGACGCCGGGCGGCTGTCCTGGCTCTTCGGGCGCGAGGTGCTGCCGGTGGACGACCCGTTCGACCCTGAGGATTACGAGGCGCGGCTGGTGGTGGACTATCCCGCGGCGGCGGCGGCCTTTCCCGACCTGTTCGAGGCGCCGGAATGATGGGCTGCGAGCAGATGAACCGGCCGGGCGGTTCCTTGCCGATGCCCATCGGCGGGAACCGGCGCAACCCATCCGCGAATGGGCGATTTCCAGCGCATTTTGCGGCGGCGCGCATGACGCGGTTTGTGCCCGCGCCGTCCTGCTGCACCCTTGTCGGCAAGGCAGGTCCCTCCAGCAACACTTCTGCCTTCAAGAACCAAGACGTTTACCCTTCCCCATCAGACTGGTCTGGTCCCGCGTGGACCGGGCCATTTCTTTTGCGCGGCGCGGACGGTCCGGCGCCACGCATCGCCATTCTTCCGCCTTGCAAGACTTGCCTGACTCCCGCGCATTCGCATGCCGGGACAAGAACCGAAAGGGACGAGACGTGTTCAAGAAGATCCTGATCGCCAACCGCGGTGAAATCGCCTGCCGGGTCATCAAGACGGCCCGCAAGATGGGCATCGCCACGGTGGCGGTCTATTCCGACGCCGACAGGAATGCGCTGCATGTGGCGATGGCGGACGAGGCGGTGCATATCGGCCCGCCGCCCGCAAACCAGTCCTATATCGTTATCGACAGGATCATGGACGCGATCCGCCAGACCGGGGCCGAGGCGGTGCATCCGGGCTATGGCTTCTTGTCCGAGAACCCGAAGTTCGCCGCGGCGCTGGCCGCCGAGGGCGTCGCCTTCATCGGCCCGCCCCAGGGCGCGATCGAGGCGATGGGCGACAAGATCACCTCGAAGAAGATCGCGCAGGAGGCCGGGGTCAGCACCGTCCCGGGTTACATGGGCCTGATCGAGGATGCCGAGGAGGCCGTGAAGATCAGCCGCGAGATCGGCTATCCCGTGATGATCAAGGCCAGTGCCGGCGGCGGCGGCAAGGGGATGCGCATCGCCTGGTCCGACGAGGAGGCGCGCGAGGGCTTCCAGTCCTCGAAGAACGAGGCGGCCAGCAGTTTCGGCGACGACCGGATCTTCATCGAGAAGTTCGTCACCCAGCCGCGCCACATCGAGATCCAGGTGCTGGCCGACGGGCATGGCAACTGCATCTACCTGGGCGAGCGGGAATGCTCGATCCAGCGCCGCAACCAGAAGGTCATCGAAGAGGCCCCGTCGCCGTTCCTCGACGAGGCGACGCGCAAGGCGATGGGCGAGCAGGCCTGCGCGCTGGCCCGCGCCGTGGGCTATGCCAGCGCCGGGACGGTGGAATTCATCGTGGACGGCGCGCGCAATTTCTACTTCCTTGAAATGAACACCCGCCTGCAGGTGGAACACCCGGTCACGGAACTGATTACCGGCGTGGATCTGGTGGAACACATGATCCGCGTGGCGAACGGTGAGGTCCTGTCGCTGACGCAGGACGACATCACGCTGACCGGCTGGGCGATGGAAAGCCGGCTTTATGCGGAAGACCCCTATCGCAACTTCCTGCCCTCGATCGGGCGGCTGACGCGCTATCGCCCGCCCGCCGAAACCGAGGGCTACGTGCCCGGCACGGCGGCGGGCGCCGCCGGTCCGGCGGTGGTGCGCAACGATACCGGCGTCTACGAGGGCGGCGAGATCAGCATGTTCTATGACCCGATGATCGCCAAGCTGTGCACCTGGGCGCCGACACGGGCGGACGCGATCGAGGAAATGCGCACCGCGCTCGACGCCTTCGAGGTGGAGGGTATCGGCCACAACCTGCCGTTCCTGTCGGCGGTGATGGACCATCCCCGCTTCGTGTCGGGCGAGATCACCACGGCCTTCATTGCCGAGGAGTACCCCGAAGGCTTTGCCGGCGTGACCTTGCCGGACGACGCGCTGCGCCGGGTCGCGGCTGCGGCGGCGGCGATGCACCGGGTGGCGGAAATCCGGCGCTCGCGCCTGTCGGGGCGGATGGACAACCACGAACGCCACGTGGGCGCGGATTGGGTCGTGACGGCGCAGGGCCAGTCGCTTCCGGTCAGCATCGACGCTGACCGCGACGGCGCCACCGTCCGCTTCGCGGACGGCGCTTCCATGCGGGTGGAAAGCGGCTGGACCCCGGGCCGAAGCCTTGCGCTGTTGCAGGTCGATGGTGCGCCGCTGGTGCTGAAGGTCGGCAAGATCCCGGGCGGGTTCCGCATCCGCACCCGAGGGGCCGATCTGAAGGTGCACGTGCGCACCCCGCGTCACGCCGAGCTTGCCGCCCTGATGCCCGAGAAGCTGCCGCCGGACACCTCGAAACTGCTGCTCTGCCCGATGCCGGGCCTCATCGTCCGCGTCGAGGTCGAGGAAGGCGCCGAGGTGCAGGAGGGTCAGAACCTCTGCACCGTCGAGGCGATGAAGATGGAAAACATCCTGCGCGCCGAACGCCGGGGCGTGGTGGTCAAGATCCACGCCGGGCCCGGCGACAGCCTTGGCGTGGACGAGATCATCATGGAGTTCGAGTGATCCGTCCGCCAATCATAAAGGCGGGGCAGGCCGGTCAGCGGCCTGCCTTGATCTCGTCCTGGCGCAGCGGCAGCTTGTCGATGGCGCGCGTGATCTCGCGCACGTCCCAGGGCGAGGGCTTGCGCAGCACCACCGTGCCGTCCTTGGCCAGCAGCACCATCGAGAACCCCCGGGGGCGCAACTGCGTCCGCACGTCCGACCGGGCGGAGGGATCGGTGTCGATCAGGATCACCACGTCGCGGTCCGCCAGGGCCTCTGGCCGGGCCAGCAATAACTCCAGCTGCTGCTGGAAGCGCGGATCGGCGGGCGTGTCGGCAAAGACCACGATGGGCCGCGCGACCCAGAGGAATGCGTCCAGCGACAGCCCGGTGGCGTCAATCGGCTCCAGCACCGGGGGCACGACGGGCTCCGGGGCGGGCTCCACGGCCGCCGTGGCCTCTTGCGCCAGCGCGCCTTTGGCGAGCATCGCCAGAACGACAAGGATGTACTGCGGTTTCATGCGTCCTCCTGCATCCTTAGATATAGGGGCAGCGCGCGGGAAATCGAAACCCCGGATGGCAATGAAAACGGCCCTGCCGCCCTTTGCCGCAACCGACGACACGATCGAAAGGTCCGACTGATGAGCGATTTGGACGCCTGGAAGAG
>JAUIIC010000175.1 GCA_030431935.1 Alphaproteobacteria bacterium
CCGGGCATCGAGATGTCCAGGAGCACGACGTCCGGCGCGGCGCGCCGGGTCAGGTCCACCGCCTCGGCGGCGCTGCCGGCCTGCCCGACGACGCGGAAGGCCGCGTTGTCGTCGAGGCTGCGCGCCAACCCCTCGCGAAATATCGGATGATCGTCCGCGATCAGAACCTTGATCGTCATCCCCTGTCTCCACGCAGATCAAGCACCATGCAAAGCTCCGTTCCGCCCTCGGCGCGCGTCGTGGCCGAAAAACGCCCGCCGATACTCTCCACCCGGTCGCGCAGCCCCGACAGGCCAAGCCCCGGCGTGCTGCCTGCCAGCCCGGGGCCCGCGTCGGTCACACGGGCGCGCAACTCGCCGTCCCGGATGCTCAGGCTGACGGCCTCTTCCAGACCGTCGGCGTGCTGCCAGGCGTTGTTCAGCCCCTCCTGCACGAACCGGTAAAGGCAGATCTTCACCGCCGCGGGAAGGTCGTCGCCGTCGCCGTTGTGGCAGTCGAGGTCCAGCGAAACCTCGATCCCGGTGCGCCCGGCATGGGCCTGGGCCACGGCCTCGACGATGTCGCAGGGGCCGCGTTTGTCGATGTCGGGCAGCGACAGCCCGCGCGAGATCTGGCGGATGTCCGACAGCGCCTCCTGCACCGCCGCACCGATCGAGGCGACCTCGCGCTGGCGGGCCTCGGGGCAGGCCGCGTCCGCCAGCGCATCCAGCCGCAGCGCGGCGAATCCCAGGTGCTGCGCCGGTCCGTCATGCAGGTCGGCCCCGATCCGCCTCAGCGCCTGGTCGTTCATGGCCGAGGCACGCTGCGCCGCGCCCTGCACCCGCAGCCGCAAGGACGTGTTGCGCACCGACAGGGCCTGAAGGTCGGCCAGCTGCCGTGACAGTTCGGCCTTCTGCCGGTCGATCGTGCGGCTGCCGCGCAGGACGATCGCGAAAAGAAGCAGCCCGATCGTCGTCATGCCGCCGGCGACGGCCAGCCAGCTCAGCCAGCGGGCCCGCGTCAGGTCCGCCGACAACTGGTCGCTGACCTCGTAGAACTCGGCCACCGCGATCACCTCGCCCGACCACAGCTCGCGCACGGGGCTGTAGATCTCCAGAAGCGGGACGCCGAGCGCGGCCTCGGCCACGTCTTCGGGGTCGTTGTGCTGCTCGAACTCGGCGCGCACCTCGCCCGACCATGCCTCGCGAAGGTTCTGCGTGGGTTGGAACCGCTGCCCGATCAGCGAGGGGTCGCTCGCCGCCACGACCAGCCCGCCGCGCTTCCAGATCTTGTAAGAGGCCACGCGCTCGCCCAGGGGCGTGTTCTCGAAGATCTCTTCCAGTGCGCGCGTCGCGCCTGGCGACAGCCGGTCCTCCTCGGCCAGTTCCTGGCTCAGGGGCGACAGCACGCTTTCCATGTAGAGCGCCGTCGTGTTGGCCGTGTTGCGCACCACGCCGGCCTCGATCAGCGCCGAGACCCAGTAGCCCGCCGCCAGCATCGCGGCCAGCATGACGGCACCGCCCGCCACGGCGAACTGCCGGGCGAGAGACCAGTTGCCGATGCGTTCCGCCAGTCCCATGCGCCTGTCTACCCCGCCCCAGGGATCGCCGCCACGGACCTTTGTCGGACCGCGGACCGGCGCAAGGACCGGGGTGCGCGCCGACGTGATGCCGACGTTGTGCCGACGTCATGCCGATGCCCGTTTCCGGGCCTCTCGCCGCTGCCGCGCCCGCCACGCCCGCTCGCCCGCGCCGACGCGATGCCGACAGTTTGCCGACGTTGTGCCGACACGCGATCCCGGCGCTACCGGCGCCGCTTCGGCTTCGCCGGACGACGCTCTGCCGCGCCCGGCGTTTCCGCCAGTCCCAGCTGGTCGCGCACCACGCGCGGCTTGATCTCCTCGACCTCGCCGGCCTTCAGCTCGCCCAGCCGGAACGGCCCATATCCTATGCGAATCAATCGGTTGACCTTGAGGCCGATGGCCTCCATCGCGCGCCGGACCTCGCGGTTGCGCCCCTCACGCAGGCCCACGGTCAGCCAGGCGTTGGCGCCCTGCTGGCGGTCGAGCGTCACCGTCATCGGTTGAAACCGCTCACCGTCCACCGTGATGCCCTTGCGCAGCGGCTCCAGCGCCGTATCCTCGACCAACCCATTGACCCGACAGCGATATTTTCGCAACCATCCGGTCGCCGGCAGCTCCAGCCTGCGCTTGATCCCGCCATCGTTGGTCAGCAGAAGAAGCCCTTCCGAGTTCAGGTCCAGCCGCCCCACCGACATCACCCGGGGCATGCCCTCGGGCAGCGCGTCGAAGATCGTCTGCCGCCCCTTCTCGTCCTTCGCCGTCGTCACCACACCCGCAGGCTTGTGATAGAGCCAAAGCCGCGGCGGCTCAGGCGCGGCCACGGGCTTTCCATCGACGGCGACCTTGTCGGCGGCGGTCACGTTCAGCGCGGGGCTCGCGATGATCTTGCCGTTGACCGACACGCGACCCGCCTCGATCAGGCGTTCGGCCTCGCGCCGGCTGGCGACTCCGACCCGCGACAGGATCTTGGCAATGCGCTCGCCCGCCGGCGTTTCGTCAGTCATGGCAACCGCTTATCCTGCCGGCCCGCGGGGCGCAAATCCTTCCTCGGCCTGACGGGCGCAGGTTGTGCTGGAAGATCGGGGCGCCAGAGGGCATCAGAGGAACATGACCGCATTCAACAGCCACATGGCCGCCGCCTTGGCCGAGGCGCGCGCCGCCCGCGACCGCGACGAGGTGCCCGTGGGCGCGGTCGTCGTCGATCCCGAAGGCCGCATCGTCGCCCGCGCCGGCAACCGCACGCGCGAGCTAGCCGACCCCACCGCCCATGCCGAGATCCTCGCCCTGCGCGACGCCTGCGCCGCCGCCGGGTCCGAACGCCTGCCGGGGCACCGCCTCTACGTCACGCTGGAGCCCTGCCCGATGTGCGCCGCCGCGATCTCCTTCGCACGCATCGCACGCCTCTACTACGGCGCGGCCGACCCCAAGTCGGGCGGCGTGGCGCAGGGTCCCCGGATATTCGCCCACCCCCAGGCGCATCACGTGCCCGAGGTTTACGACGGCATCGCCGCCGCCGCAGCAGAGGCGCTCTTGAAAGAGTTCTTCGCAAGCCGCCGCCAAGGGGGGCAAGCGGTTTGAAAAACCGCTTGGCAAGGGCCTTGCAAGGCCCTTGGCCCCACCGGAGGCGCTGCCGGAGGAGTTTCTCGCGAGGCGTCGTCAGGGGAGCAAGCGGTTTGAAATCCGCTTGCCAAGGGCCTTGCAAGGCCCTTGGCCCCCTGGAAGGCATCTAGACCTCGATCGGGACCAGCACCTCCGGCTCGACCACCGCGACCCCCGGCAGCCCGTCCTTCAGCACCTCCGCCGACTGCTCCAGCAGCGGGAAGGTGCGGTAGTGGCAGGGGATCACCGTCCTGAAATCGAAGAAGGTCTTCGCTGCATAGGCTGCGCGGCGCATGTCCATGGTGAAGTGCCCGCCGGCGCAGAGGATGCCGATGTCGGGCGCGTGCAGGTCGGCGATCACCTTCATGTCCGCCATCACGTCGGTGTCGCCGGAGAAGTAGATGGCGTGTCCCTCGCCCGAAATGACGAAGCCCGACTCGGCGCCCGCATAGACCGGCCCGTTCGGCCCGGGGACGGAGGAGGAATGCACCGCGTTGACCATCGTCACCGCCACCTCGCCGATCCGGATCGTGCCGCCCTTGTTGAATCCGACCGTTTCGATGCCGTCGGTCTCGGCCCACCAGCTCATCAGGTCGTAGATCCCCGCCACGGGAATGCCCAGCTCCTTGGCCAGGATCCTTGCGTCGCCGGAATGGTCGCCGTGCCCGTGCGACACAAGAAGATGCGTCGCGCCCGCCACCGCCTCGTCCCGGCGATCCGCGGGGAACATCGGGTTGCCCGTCAGCCACGGATCGACCAGCAGAACCTGCCCGGCGAGCTCGATTCGGAAGCCCGAATGCCCAAGCCACGTGATTTTCATGAACGCCTCCCTATGTTGTTCGGACCGAGTTTAGCAGCCCCGAGTGCCGCCGCCCATGGACTGGACCCAGCAATTCGACAGCTACTGCGAGCGCACGGACCTGTCGTTCTGGGCAGAGCCGGTCAACGCAGCGACCAATGCCGCGTTCCTGATCGCGGCGCTGGTGATGGCGTTGCGCCTGCGCGGTCAGCGCCTGCCGCTGGCTTGGGCGTTGGTGGCGATTCTCGCGGCGATCGGTGTCGGCTCGTTCCTGTTCCACACGCTGGCGACGGCATGGGCGGCCATGGCCGACGTGCTGCCGATCGTGCTTTTCATCCTGGTCTACCTCTTCGCGGCGAACCGCGATTACTGGCGATGGCCGCTTTGGGCCTCGCTGCTGGCGACGGCGCTGTTCATTCCCTATGCCGCGATCACGACGCCCCTGTTCGACCAGTTGCCGTTCCTGCGGATATCGGCCTTCTACTGGCCGGTTCCCGTCCTGATCTTGATCTATTCCGTCGCGCTGCGCCCGCGCCTGCCCGAGACGGCGCGCGGGCTGGCCGTGGGCGCTGCGATCCTCGTTGCGTCGCTGACCTTCCGGTCGCTGGACGAGGGATTGTGCGACGCCGTGCCCCTTGGCACGCATTTCATGTGGCACGTCCTGAACGCCATCATGCTGGGCTGGATGATCGAGGTCTACCGCCGCCACATGGCGCGTCCGTCCAACCCCCTTTTTCCCCCGCCCCGCGCGTGACAGTCTGCCCGAGGGCAGGCAGGGGAACGGCATGGCGGGCGGCGGGCAACAACGGAAGGGCGGCGACAGGCGCGCCGAACTGGTGCGCGCGCTGGCCGGTCATGTCCTGAGCCACGGGCTGGGCGCGACGAGCCTTGCACAACTGGCGCAGGCGGCGGGCACCAGCGACCGCATGCTGGTCTATTATTTCAACGACAAGCCGGGGCTGATGGCGGCCATCCTGACGCATCTGGCGGCCGAGTTCACCGTGGGGCTGGACGCCGCGCGCCTGCCGGGGCCCGTGCCAGAGGAGGTCCTGCGCGGGCACCTGGCCCGGCTGGTCCTGGCGGAACCGGCGCGGCCCTTTCTCCAGCTATGGCTGGAGATCGTGGCCTCCGCCGCGCGGGGGGATCCGGTGACGCGGGACGTGGCCCGCGAGATCGGCACCGGTTACCTCGACTGGATCACACCGCAACTGGACCTTCCGCCGGATGCCGCGCGCGCCGCCGCCGCCCGCCTGCTGACCGAAATCGAGGGCCTCGTGCTGCTGGACGGGATCGGCCTCGGCCCCGAGGCGCGGTCGGCGGCGGGGCTGTGATGGCTCAGCCGGCGCTGCGCCGGTCGATGGCATGCGCCAGAAAGATGCCCACGCCCGCCCCCCACAGGATCGTTGCGCCCGAACCCGCGACCAGGGCCAGGCTGTCGCCGTAGAGGCCCGGCGCCCAGGACAGGGCAAGCCCGTCCAGTACCGTCGCCATCGCGGTCCCAAGGGCGAAGCCGGTCGTCAGCTGCCCCGGACCAAGCCCGACCACCTTGCGGAACAGCAGGACGAAGGGCACCGTGCCAGGCACGATGGCCAGGAACAGCCACAGCCGCGCGAGCCCCTCCATCGCCCCCATCGGGCCGATCACCCGCAGGATCAGCGCGGCCAGCAACCAGAGCGCCGCGCCGAGGCCAAGCGCGCGCAGGGTTTGTGTGGAAGTCAGGGCGGTCGGCATGGCAGGTCTCCTGTAGTGGTCGCTACAACATGGACTTGCATAGCGAGATGTAGTGACTACTACAATCCTGAATCGACCATCCCCGCGCCACATGCTTGCAGGGGCAGGGGCGGGACGCTAAACGCAGCGCGACCGAAGAACGGAGCGTTCCCATGTCGATCGACCGTGATACCGCCGCCAAGGTGGCCTCTCTGGCGCGCATCCGCGTCGAGGACGACGCGCTGCCCGCGCTGGCCGAGGAATTCAACGCCGTGCTGGGCTTCATCGAGCAACTGAACGAAGTGGACGTCGAGGGCGTCGAGCCGATGACCGGCGTGACGCCCATGCGGCTCAAGCGGCGGCAGGACGCGGTGACCGACGGCGACATGCAGGACAAGATCCTGTCTAACGCTCCGGATGCACGCGAAGGCTTCTTTGCGGTGCCCAAGGTGGTGGAGTGACGCGCATGTCCGAGCTGACGAAACTGACCATCGCCGAGGCGCGCGACCTCCTGCGCGCGGGCGATGTGACCGCGGTGGCGCTGACCGAGGCCTGCCTGTCGGCCATCGACGCCGCCGACGCGCTCAACGCCTTCGTCCACAAGACGCCCGAGATCGCGCTCGACCGCGCGCGGGCCGCCGACGCGCGGCTGGCGCAGGGCGACGCGCCCGCTATGTGCGGCATCCCGGTGGGGATCAAGGACCTGTTCTGCACCGAGCATGTGCCGACGCAGGCCGCCAGCCGCATTCTCGAAGGGTTCCGTCCAGAGTACGAATCCACCGTCAGCGCGCAATTGCGCGACGCGGGCGCGGTGATGCTGGGCAAGCTGAACATGGACGAGTTCGCCATGGGCTCGTCGAACGAGACCAGCGTCTACGGCAACGCGGTGAACCCCTGGCGCGCGGGCAACGACGGCGCAGCGCTGACGCCGGGCGGCTCTTCGGGCGGGTCTGCCGCCGCCGTGGCCGCCGACCTTTGCCTTGCCGCCACCGGCACCGACACAGGCGGGTCGATCCGCCAGCCCGCCGCCTTCACCGGCATAGTGGGGCTGAAGCCCACCTATGGCCGTTGCTCGCGCTGGGGGATCGTGGCCTTCGCCTCGTCGCTCGACCAGGCCGGGCCGATGACCAAGACGGTGCGCGACGCGGCGATCATGATGCAGGCGATGGCGGGCCACGACCCCAGGGATTCCACCAGCGCCGACATCGCGGTGCCGGACTTCGAGGCGATGCTGACCGGCGACATCAAGGGCAAGACAATCGGCATTCCGCGCGAATACCGGATGGACGGCATGCCCGCAGAGATCGAGGCGCTGTGGCAGCAGGGTGCCGAGATGCTGCGCGAGGCGGGTGCGAAGATCGTCGACATCAGCCTGCCGCACACGAAATATGCGCTGCCCGCCTATTACGTGATCGCCCCCGCCGAGGCGTCCTCGAACCTCGCGCGCTATGACGGGGTGCGCTATGGCCGCCGCGCGAAGCTGGCGCAGGGCGACGGCGTGACCGAGATGTATTCCAAGACCCGCGCCGAGGGCTTCGGCCACGAGGTGCAGCGCCGCGTGATGATCGGCACCTACGTGCTGTCGGCGGGCTTCTACGACGCCTATTACAACCGCGCCCGCAAGGTCCGCACCCTCATCAAGCGCGACTTCGAGACGGTCTTCGACGAGGGCATCGACGCGATCCTGACGCCCGCGACGCCCTCGGCGGCCTTCCCGCTTGGGCAGATGTCGGATGCCGACCCGGTGTCGATGTACCTCAACGACGTGTTCACGGTGACGGTGAACCTTGCCGGGCTGCCGGGCATCGCCGTGCCTGCCGGGCTCGACGCCCAGGGGCTGCCGCTGGGCCTGCAGCTGATCGGGCGGCCCTGGGCCGAGGGCGATCTGCTGAATGCCGCTTATGCGCTGGAGCAGGCGGCCGGCTTTGTTTCCAAGCCCGCCCGTTGGTGGTAACCTGCCGCAAAACAGACCGAGCAGAAGGTTTCCGACCATGCGCATGATTGGTGCGTTGCTTGCGCTGGGTACACTGGCGGCGTGCTCGCCGCCGGTGCCTGCCTCGAATCCGCCGGAAATGCCGATCAGTTCCGAGACGACGGACTTCAACACCTACCGCTTTGCCGGTGATCTGACCGGCACCGGGACGACCACGGGCAACGGGGCAGAGGATATCGCGGCCAGCGCGCTGGCAGCACTTGGCGCCAGCCAGACGGCCACGGCCACGCCCGCGCCCACCCCGGTGCCGTCGAACGATCCCAGCCTGTCGGACGAGCAGAGCTTTGCCGCCGTCTCGTCGCGCGAGTCGATCGAAAGCGATGCCGAACGCCTGGCCCGCCAGCGCGAGGCCTACCAGGTGATCGCGCCAGAGCCATTGCCGCCGCGGACCGAGGCATCGGGGCCCAACATCGTCGAGTTTGCGCTGTCGACCACGAACACCGTGGGCCAGAAGCTGTACAACCGGGGGCTCTTTGCCACCGACAGCCGGGCCGCGCGCGCCTGTCTCGCCTTCGTGTCCGACGACCTGGCGCAAGAGGCGTTCCTGGCCGAAGGCGGCCCGTCGCGCGATCCCAAGGGGTTGGACCCCGACGGTGACGGCTTTGCCTGCGGCTGGGATCCGCTGCCCTACCGCCGTGCCGCGGCCACCGCGGCCGCCACGGTCAACGCGACCGACGGGTGAGCGGCGCCGCACCGTCGCCAAACCACGGGCCGCGCCGGGGCGGTGCGGTGCCCGACATGGTGGTGCTGCACTTCACCGCCATGGCCGATGTGCAGGCCGCCCTTGACCGGCTGTGCGACCCCGAAGCGGCCGTTTCGGCGCATTACCTGATCGCCAAGACGGGCGACCTGATCGCGCTGGTGCCCGAGGACCGGCGCGCCTGGCACGCCGGGGCAGGGGCCTGGGGGCGGCACGGGGACATCAACTCGCGCTCCATCGGGATCGAACTGGACAACACCGGGACCGAACCCTTTTCCGAGCCGTTGATGGGCAGGCTGGAGCATCTTCTGGCCGGCATCCTGGCGCGCTGGGCCATACCGCCCGCCCGCGTGATCGGCCATTCCGACATGGCGCCGGGGCGCAAGGCCGATCCGGGCCGCCGCTTCGACTGGCGGCGGCTGGCGCGGCAGGGACTGTCCGTCTGGCCCAACCCCGCCGCACCGGGCGACCTGCGCGCCGACCTCGAAACCTTCGGCTACCGCGTGCCGCTGGACCTGCCCGACGCCGAGGCCCTGACGCTCGACGCCTTCCGCCAGCGGTTCCGGCCCTGGGCCACCGGCCCCGCGGACGACACCGACAGGGCGCTGGCCGCGGGTCTTGCCCGCGCATGGCCTTGCATGGCCGGTTGACGGCGCGCGCGCGGACACCTAACTGCAAGGCGCGCGGAGGGCCGGATGGCCGCGGCCCGTCACAGGGTCGAGGAAAGTCCG
>JAUIIC010000176.1 GCA_030431935.1 Alphaproteobacteria bacterium
GCTGGCCGCGGGTCTTGCCCGCGCATGGCCTTGCATGGCCGGTTGACGGCGCGCGCGCGGACACCTAACTGCAAGGCGCGCGGAGGGCCGGATGGCCGCGGCCCGTCACAGGGTCGAGGAAAGTCCGGACTCCAGAAAGCGACGGTGCCGGGTAACGCCCGGCCGGGGAAACCCGAGGGAAAGCGCCACAGAGAACAGACCGCCCAAATGGGTAAGGGTGAAACGGTGGGGTAAGAGCCCACCGCGGGACGGGCAACCGGACCGGCACGGCAAGCCCCACCGGGAGCAATGCCGAATAGGGACCTCGCGGGGCTTGTCCCCAGGGCAGCTTTCGCCCGGAGGTCCGGGTTGGCAGCCAGATCCCGCCGGTAACGGCGGGACCAGAGGAATGGTCATCGAACCGCTTCGGCGGGGAACAGAATCCGGCTTACAGGCCCTCCGCGCGTCTTCGACTCAAAGCCAACGGGATCGCCAGCTGTGAAGGGCAGGGCGCCCGATCCTCGTCGGTGCAGCCTTTGCGCGTGCCTCGCCTTGGCCGATCCCTGAACAATCGCGCCAAGATTCAACCATTGGACGATTCTTGTTTACTTTAACGTGTGATAATGCAACCTTGGATTTACGAATTTACAACCATGGCAAGAAATTCCACAGGGGGAAACGCATGAAGACCGTTACCATCGAAGGCGCCTATCCCGTCACCCTGGCGACCAACCTGACATCGACGTCGCGCGTGACGTCGCCCGCGGCCAAGCTGCTTGCGAATGCCGAGATGGGCGCGCCCGTCCAGGCCAAGGCCAGCACCAGTCTTTATGAAAGCTGGATAGATGTTCCCGAGGGCATGTCCTCGATGGTCGTCGGCGTCGGCAACTGGCAGAACGGACCCGTCGATGACATGTACCTCCGCCTCTACGATCCGAATTTCACGCCGATCAGCCAGCCAACCTCGCTGAACGCGCCGAACCAGCTGGTGATCGCGCCGACCGGAAACGTGGGCATCGCCGACGCGATCATGTCGGCGATTGTCGTGAACCCCTTGCCGGGCCGCTGGAACGTACAGTGGCCGAGCGTTTCGGGGTCCATGCCGGACTTCGAACTCACCGCAGGGGCGGTGCCCGGCGCGAACGCGGCGCAGATCATGGCCGACGAGGTTTCGGCGATCCTGCAGTCGGGCCAGAACCTTGCGATGCGGGCCGCGGACTGGAGCTGGGCCTGCGCCGGCTGCAAGGTCGCCGCCTACGGAATCGCGCTTATCATCGCCTCGGTTGCGGCAGGCGCGATGGCGGCCACGCTGACGGTGGAATCGGGACTGGTCGTGGCGACGGCGGGTTGGGCCGGGGTGAGCGCGCCGGTCGCACTGGCCTTCATCGTCGCGATCTGCACCGGAGCCACCCTGACCGTGGACTTCATCGTTACCAGCTTGTGCGAGTGGGTCGGCATCTGTTCGTGATGTCGTACCCCCGGGGCGCCCCGGCATGGGTCCGGCGCGCCCCGGCAGCGGTATGCGCGCGCCTTACAGGCGCAGGATGGTCTCTTCGCCTGACGTCGTCCCGGTCCCCAGCCTGTCGTCTGCCGTCGGGCGGAGTTCCGGAAGTGTTTCGGCCCAGAAAAGCGCGTACTTGACGAACCGTTCGACGGCTGCGGTCAGCGTACCGGGCTCCATGGCCGAGACGTCCAGGGTCTGGATGTAGACGGCCTCTGCGGTCATCCGGTTGATGGCAAGTGCTCCGCCGCCCGATTCCTCGGCGACATGGTTGACCTCCAGCATCTTCACCGGGTCGGCCCCCAGTGCCGCCATGTCTCCCAGCACTGCATTCAGGCGCAGGCGGCTGTCGTCCGGGGCCCCGACCAGATAGATTTCCTGCGTGCCGTCCACCACGATGTTGCAGGTGTTCTCTGCGTCGAGCTTCAGGTCCGGCAGGCCGATGGCCCCGGCCAGCGCCGCGATTGCATCGGCATTATTCATCGTCTTGCTCCCTTGTGGATCATTGTCAGTCGTCCATCCGCCCGGTGCGGACGTAGGCCATCACCGCCGGATCCTGGCGGAACTGCGTCATCGTGGCCGTGTCCATGTCGACCGACTGGCCGACCCAATGCGCGGCGCTGTCGAACGCCTGTGCCGTCAAGGGGGCGTCGCCGCGAGCGATGGCGCGCAGCTGCTCCATATCCTCACTACGCACATCAATCTGCATCTGCGCGCCTTCGCGGACGAAATAGTCCATCAACTGCTCGAAACCCTCGCGGGCCCGGACGGGGCCCGCCACGCGCATCACGTCCTTCCAATCGTTCACCGCGCTCATGAACTTGGTGTTCTCGTCCCCCAGCTTGGCGGCGAAGAGGCTGTCCAGCTTGTCGAAGAGCGGCCCGTCCAATGCGCCGTCCAGCAGGGCGTTCACCGGGTCGTCGACCTGGCTCTGGCGCTCGAAGACGGGGCCAAGACCGTTGCCGAAGGCCTGGACCGTGCTGGCAAAGGCTTCGCGCATCTGGCCGCTTTGGCTGGGGTCGTGGCGCGACGGCAGATGCGATTCAATCAGCCTGTTGGCGATGATGTCGTTCCGGTCCATCACCTCGTTGAAGCTGTTCGTCAGTGTCTGTCCCACGCTGCCTTCCTCGGAGAAGGTGCGCAGATGGCCCATGGCCGTTTCCTGACCGGTGGCGGGCAGGCGGCCGATGGCGTCCATCAACTTGCCGACGGCGACGCCCATGCCCTGTTCGGCCCCGTGGCGGCGCGTGGCTTCGCCCACCAGCGACTGGAAAGATCCCAGCGATGCGCGGCCGCTTCCGAGCCCCTGCGCGAACCCCTGTGCCGCGCGGTCCATCCGGCGTTCGGACTTGGCCTCCTGGCGCTCGGTCTTCCAGGCGCTGAACTTGTCCGAGACTTTCTGGAAGAACGCCTTGATCTTGTCGCCGATCGAGGTGCCGCGCGGTTCCGCGCGCGTGTTTTGCCCGATTTCGACCTGATGATCTCCCAGGGTGCCCGCGCTCTCTGTGCGCTCCAGCCCCATCGGCCGCCCGATCTGTCCTACACCACCCATCCTGTCCATTGTTCCGCCTCCTCTGTTCCCGCGTTCTGACCTGTGGTGACACTGCATGACAGGCAGATGGCCGAGGGTGTCGAAGGGCACAGGGACCGGGTCCTGTCCTGCCCCCGGGTGTTGCATGATACACAGGGGGAGACAGGGGCTTTCCCGGCGAATCCGGTTGACATGCCGGGGGTGGTGGGTAAAAGGCGGGCTTCACAGGATTTCACGGGCGGACTGTCGCCCGCGCGACGGAGTTGACCAATGGCGAAGCCGACAACCATCAAGATCCGCCTGAACTCGACCGCGGGCACGGGCCATTTCTACGTGACGAAGAAAAACTCGCGCACGATGACCGAGAAGATGAGCGTGCGTAAGTACGACCCGGTCGTGCGCAAGCATGTCGAGTACAAGGAAGGCAAGATCAAGTAGGATCGCATTCGTGACTTGTCTGACCGGGGCCGCGCCATCAGCGCGGCCCCGCGTCGTTCTGGGGTATCGTTCCAGGGGCTGCCCGTGACCGAGACGATGACGATCCGCACCGCCCGCCCGGACGACCTGGCCCGCGTCGATGCGCTCCTGGCAAGGGCGTATCCGCGGCTTCTGCGGCCGGACTACCCGCCCTCTGTCATGGTGCTGGCCCTGCCCATCATCGCCCGCGCGCGGCCCGAGCTTCTGTCGAGCGGCACCTATTTCGTTGCCGAAACGGCCGAGGGCGAGATCCTCGGCGCAGGCGGCTGGACGCCGGGGCGCGGTGCGCTGGGGCGGGCGGACGTCCGCCATGTCGTCACCGATGACCGTGCCACCCGGCGCGGCATCGGGCGCGCGATCCTGTCCAGGGTGTTCGAGACGGCGACGGCGGCAGGCATCCGCGGGCTCGACTGCCAGTCCACCCGCACGGCCGTTCCCTTTTACCGGGCGCTGGGGTTTCAGCCGATCCGCCAGATCACCATCCCGCTGGCGCCCGGCATCGCCTTTCCCGCGATGCTGTTGCAGCGGCGCCTCTGATCCCCCGGGCCAAACGAAAAGGGCCGGCGAAACCGCCGGCCCTTTCCCGTATTGAAGATGGCAGGGTCTATTCCTGCTGACCCATGAACATGAGCAGGAACTGGAACATGTTCAGGAAGCTGATGTAGAGCGACAGCGCCCCGTCATAGGCCGCCTTGTCCAGCCACTCCTGATCGCCATGCGCGGCATGGGCGATGTAGGTGTTCTTGATTTCCTGCGTATGGAAGGCCGTCAGGGCCGCGAAGATCAGCAGGCCGATGGCCGAGATCGCGAACATCATCGCCGGCGACTGCAGGAAGATGTTGATGACCATCGCCACGATCAGGCCGATTACGCCCATGATGAGGAACGATCCCCAGCCCGAGATGTCCTTTTTCGTGGTGTAGCCCCAGAGCGACAGCCCGGCAAAGGCGATCGCCGTCACCAGGAAGGTCTGGACGATCGAGTAGTCGGTGAACACCAGGAAGATCGAGCTCAGCGACAGGCCGATGGCGGCGGCGAACGCGAAGAAGCCCAGCTGCACGCCGGCAGCCGGCGCCCGGCGCATCAGCGCGCCCCAGCCGAAGAAGATGAAGGCCAGCGGGGCCAGCATGATGACCCACCGCAGCGGCGACAGGTAGATCGCCGCGCCGAGACCGGTCAGCAGCGTGCCATTGGCCAGCTGCGCCGCGGCCTGCGACGGATCGGTCGTCGTGGCCAGGCCCGCGATGGCCCATGCCGCGCCGGCCGTGATCAGCATGCCTACGGACATCGTGCCGTAGACCTTGTTCATGTGGGCCCGAAGGCCCGCGTCGATCTCGGCGGTCCGCACACCGGCGGTCGCGCGGATCGTCTGGTATTCAGCCATTGAACGCCTCCACATTGGATAATGATGTGCAGGCACAGACCGCCTGCGATCTCTGCCGATATTGGCAGGGAACCGGGGCATTTCAAGGTTTTCCGGTCAGGAATTCCGCGACGAAACGGCTTTCTCAGGCCCGCTGGTGAAATGGTGCATCCCAGATAGGCCTTTTTGCCTCGCTGAGAGCCTCGTGGGGGGCGAGTCCGAGGTCGGCGAGGCGGTGCGGGTCGAGCCGCTCAAGCGCCCTGCGCTGGCGCCAGAGTTCCAGCGCGGCGGTGATCGACCCGATGAGGTCCAGCCCGGCGGTGGCGGCGATTCGTGCGGCGGTGGCGGTATGCATGGTCATGGGGCACCTGTCATCTCGTGATGCAATGCGCATCGGGAATCAATTCTCTTGATCCATATGCCGGATCGTGGTCCATCTTGGAAATGAATGTTCTTTGCCTTCGTCATCACGGATCTTGATGTGCCGCGCCAGCTTGACCTCACCTCCCTGCGCTCTTTCGTGGCCGTTGCCGATACGGGCGGCGTCACCCGGGCCGCGGGGTTCCTCAACCTCACCCAGTCGGCGGTGTCGATGCAGCTCAAGCGGCTCGAGGACTCGCTGGGTCTGTCGCTGTTCGACCGCAGCGGGCGCGGCCTGACGCTGACCGCCGCCGGAGAGCAGCTTCTGGGTTATGCCCGCCGCCTTCTGGACCTGAACGACGAAACCCTGGCGCGCCTGACCCATCAGGATTTCGAGGGCGAGATCGTGCTGGGAGTGCCGCATGACATCGTCTACCCGGCGATCCCGCGCGTCCTGAACCGGTTCAACGCGGACTACCCGCGGATGAAGGTGCAGCTTGTGTCCTCCTACACCCGCCGCCTGAAGGACATGTTCGCCCGCGGTGCCTGCGACCTGATCCTGACCACGGAAGACGGTTGCGACACCGGGGGCGAGACGGTGGCCGTGCAAGGGCTGATCTGGATCGGCGCGCCGGGCGGGACCGCATGGCGCCAGCGCCCGCTGCGGCTGGCCTTCGAATACGACTGCATCTTTCGCTCGGGCATCCAGGCGGCGCTCGACCGGGCCGGCATCCCCTGGGAAATGGCGGTTGAAAGCGACAGCAGCCGCACGGTCGAGGCCAGTGTCAGCGCCGACCTTGCGGTGCATGCCGCCATCGAAGGCACCTGGCCGCCGCATTTCGAGCGGATCGTCCACGGCGGCGCGCTGCCGGACCTGCAGGAGACCTGCATCAACCTCTATTCGGCCGATCACGGCACGGGGCCGGCCTGCCGTGATCTTGCGGCTCTGGTCCGGCAGGCCTACGGCGCGCTCTGACCGGCGCGATCGCGGGGCCGCCATGGGGCAGGGGGCTGTCCGCCCCCTCTGCGCCTGCGGCGCATTCACCCCCGAGAGTATTTTCGAACAGAAGAAGCCCGCGGCCGGTCAGAGCGGGACGTCCGCGGCGAGATCGCGCAGCATCGCGGCGCTGGCGGCAAGCGCCTCGGTCTCGGCAGCGTCGAGGTCGGGGACGAGCGTGGCGGCCACGCCCTGCGCGCCCACGATGCGCGGCAGCGACAGGGTCGCGCCCCTGACGCCCGCGACCTCCGGCGTTCGGATCGACACCGACAGCACGGCCTGTTCGTCGCGCGCGATGGCGGTGACGATGCGGGCAAGTCCCGCGCCAATGCCGAACCACGTGGCGCCCTTGCCGGCGATGATCCGGTAGGCGGCGCGACGCACGCCGTCGTCGATCCTGCGGCGCACGTCTTCGGTGATGGGCGCGCCGACCTGCGCGGCGAAGGAGGCCAGCGGCACCGAACCCGCCCGCGCCCCGGACCAGGCGAGCACCTCGGTATCGCCGTGTTCGCCCAGGACATAGGCATGCATGGACTGCGGCGCGATGCCGAGATGGCGGCCCAGCAGGCTGCGGAAGCGGGCCGTGTCGAGGATCGTGCCCGAGCCGATCACCCGTTCGGGCGGCAGCCCGCTTTGCCGCTGGGCGATGTCGGTCATGATGTCCACCGGATTGGTGGCGATCAGCAGGATCGCGTCGGGTGCGGCCCGCCGCACGTTGCCGAGGATGTCGGCGAAGACCGCGGCGTTCCGGGCAAGCAGCGCGATGCGCGTCTCGCCGGGTTGCTGCGCGACCCCCGCGGCAAGGATCACGACGCCGGCGCCGGCCAGGGCATCGTAGTCGCCCGCCTCGACCACCGAGGACGAGGCGAAGGGCACCGCATGGGCGATGTCGGCGGCCTGCGCCTCGGCCAGGGCGCCGTTCCGGTCCACCAGCACGATCCGGCTGGCCGCCCCCATCAGGGCCAGCGCATTGGCCGCCGCGGCCCCGACCTGTCCTGCCCCGACGATCCCGACCTTCATGGCGCGCGCTCCTGCCTGTTACCGCTCACATCCTAACGCGGAGGGCGGCGCATGGCGCCGTGCCAAAGCGTCCCGGCGCCCGCGGAATGTGGCGCGCCTGCGGAGGCCGAAAAAATCCTGCACGCGCCGAAAGAAATCTCTTGCGTCGACTCTGTCGCGGCCCTAATTGCGCCGTCACGGACGCCAACGCACGCGCCTCTGGCCGGGTCCCCCGAGTTTACGTAGCGACGGTAACGTCTCCCATGGAAGAAGTCGGCCCCCTGGGCCCGGTCTGTTGGAGATGACCATGAACGCTTACGTCACCGGGTTTCCCGGCACGAACGAATTTTCTTTCGCTCCTGCCGATGAGCGCCGCCTCGACGCGGTATGCCGCATCGCGCGCTTCGACCGCCCTACGCTGGTGCTCGATCCCGCGATTGCGGCGGATGCCTATCGCGCGTTGAAATCCGGCCTGGGTGCCGCGCACGTGCATTATGCTGTCAAGGCCAACCCCGAGCCCGCGATCCTGCGCGCGCTTCTGGCCGAGGGATGCCGGTTCGACGCGGCCTCGCGCGGCGAGATCGAGCTTTGCCTGGGCCTTGGCGCCCGTCCCGACCAGATCAGCTTTGGCAACACCGTCAAGCGCGCCTCGGATATCGCCTTTGCCCATGCGGCCGGGGTGGATCTCTTCGCCGCCGACGCCGAGGACGAGATCGCCAAGATCGCGGCCCACGCTCCGGGCGCGCAGGTCTACATCCGCCTGCTGGTCGAGGCGACCGAGGCCGACTGGCCCCTGTCGCGCAAGTTCGGCTGCGCGCCCGAGAAGGCCATTCCCCTGATGGCGCGGGCGCGGGCCCTGGGCCTGCGTCCGGTCGGCCTGTCCTTTCACGTGGGCAGCCAGACGCGCCGGGCCTCCATGTGGGCGCCGACGCTGGATCGTGTCGCCGCGGTCTGGCATGCCGCGCGCGAGGCGGGGTTCGACCTTGACCTCCTGAACATCGGCGGCGGCTTTCCGGCCGACTACGGCGACCCGGTCGAGGCGCCCGCCGTCTATGCCGCGGGTGTCATGGACCTTGTGCGCGCGCGCTTCGGTGCGGTGCCGCGCGTGATGGCGGAACCCGGGCGCGGGCTGGTGGCCGAGGCCGGCATGATCGTGGCCGAGGTGCTCCTGGTGTCGCGCAAGTCCGACGACGACCTGCACCGCTGGGTCTACCTCGACATCGGCAAGTTCTCGGGCCTGGCCGAGACAATGGACGAGGCCATCCGCTACCGCTTCGTGACCGACCGCGACGCAGAGGCCACGGGCCCCTGCATCCTGGCCGGGCCGTCCTGCGACAGCGCCGACGTGCTCTATGAAAAGCGCCCGGTGCAGCTGCCGCTTGGGCTGGCGGCGGGGGATCGATTCGTGATCCGCACGGCGGGGGCCTACACGTCCAGCTATTCCTCGGTCGGCTTCAACGGCTTCCCGCCGCTCGACGTCGTGGTGATCTGACGCCGTTTCTTCCGCGGGGCCGCACGGCCCCGCGCGCTCAGGACCGCAGCACCTCATCCAGCACGAGGAACCGCGCTTCCATGCGTTCCGGCATCGTGCCGTCCAGCAGGGCGTCGCGCGCCGGCGCGCTGTCCAGCCGCAGACGGATCGTCGCACGCGTGCCGGCGGCTTCGGCGTCAATCCGCGCCTCGGCCTCCAGACTGCCATCGTCACAGCCGGGAAGTCCGCAAGCCGCCAGGCGGATCACCTGCGGCGGGGACAGGTCCAGCACCGTCCCCCGGATGGCGGCCACCCCATCGGGCCCGGTCCAGGCCATGCGGAACAGGCCGCCCGGGAGCGGGTCAAGCCGCATCTCGTCAAGGCTCCAGCC
>JAUIIC010000177.1 GCA_030431935.1 Alphaproteobacteria bacterium
AGGACGTTCGGAACGAAATCGTCGGGCTGGTCGAACTCGATCGCGACGAATTCGAGGAAGGCGGTCAGCGCCTCCAGCTTGGTCATCTCGATCTTGTCGCCGGTTCCGTCGAAGGTGTACTCCAGCGTCATCATCTCGTCGGGGTTGGCCATCACGTCCTGGATGTCGATCGAGGCGCCGCGCGCGGTGCCTTCGGGGCGCAGGCCGACGTCGGTCGTGGCCTGGGTGTTGAGGTAGATCTTGCCGCCGATCAGGTCGACGCCGAACAGCGACTTTTCCCTCACCTCCTGCTTCGTGTTCAGCATCTGCAGGTTGGTCATGTAGCCCAGCGACGTCTTCTGGACCTGGCCGACGTCGACGCTGTCGCCGTTGGCCTGAAGGCGCTTGCCGCCCTGCATCTTGTCTTCCAGTTCCTGCGGGGTCAGGTTCTCGAAATACTTGCTGTGGCCGTCTTCCTTTTCGGACACCCCCATGCCGGGCACGAGCACGAGCACGCGGTCCTCGCCGTCTTCGGTCTTGTAGGGCACGATCACGTCGCAATGGGTGTTCGCGCCGCTGGCCTGTGCCTGGCCGGGTAGGAACACCTTGGTGCCCTCGGCGTTGGGCTGCCAGCACAGCCCGGACGAATAGGTGCCCGAGGTCACGTGCTCTATCCCCTGCTCGGCCAGCTTCACCGAAAGCTGCTGGGCCAGCGACAGGCAGTTGCCGGCGCCATATTCGCGGCACGCGCTGTCGCCGTCGAAGGTGAAGGTCTGGTAGGCCTGTTCCATGGTCATGGGCGGTTCGTCGGACTGATGCGCCCGGAAATGGGTCAACATCTGCATCGTGGCGTTCATCTTGGTGTAGGGAACGTCCACGGTTTCCTTGAACAGGGCCTCCAGCTGGCCCACCTGCGTCGCGGTCAGGACCTGATCGGATTTCGGGGCCCCGGTGAAGGCGACATTGGCGAAGGAGACATGCATCTTGCCCTGGTCGTTGCGCGACACGGTGACGTTCGAGTCGGCGTATTCGTGCTTGCCGGCGCGGCCCGGGTCGTCGGGAAAACCCCGGACAACCTGCGAGAGCAGGTCGAGCTTTTCGGGCTTGGGCCGCTGAACGAAGACGTCGTTGTCACCCTTCACGGCAGAGTTGCTGATAAGCGAGACGGTGACGGCAAGCGTCGGGGCCTGCTTGAGTTCGGGTAGCGCGTGGACAGGGGCATTGGTGCTGCCGGCCTTCAGCATGGCTTTCAGCACGCCGGCCGATTCGATCGAACCGCCCTCGGCGACATGGGCGGCCAGGATGCTGCGGATCGCGACGCGCGATTCGGCCGTGGTGTTGCCCTGCGAGAAATAGCCGAAGTGCAGCAGGCTCTTGAGATCCTTGGCCGTCACATCGCCGTCCGAGATGCGCTGTTGCAGCTTGTCCTGAAGCTCTGGCGGAAGGTTGTCGAGGATGGCGTCGCGCTTGCCGGTGATCTGGGTGGTGAGCGGGTGCGCGCGCAGGTCGCGTTGCTGCACAGGGGCGTTGTCGCCCTGGTTCGGAACGTCGATCCCGCCCCGGGGCACGTCCACCGTCTCGATGTCATCGCGCTGTCGGGCGACGGTGTCGGTCTGCGTGCCGGTTACCGTGGTGATGCCGCCTATGCCGGGTTTCTCGATCATGTGCGTCCTCCTCTCGAGGTCTAGAGCCGCAGGATGATGTCCGCCTGGTCCGTGGGGGCGGATGCGGGTGCGGGTGCCCGTGCCGTTGCGCGGGGCGCGGCGGGGATCGGGACGCGCGCGGCAAGCGCGTCGATCTGTTCGAACGCCCAGGTCGCGCGCTCGATCATGCGGTTGACCACGTTGACGAACTGCTGCTGGTCCAGGCTGTCGATCTGGACCACCTGACGAACCGCAAGCGCGGCGTCGGCGATGTCATAGGCCACGCAGGCGCTGCCGATGTCTTCTGTCGCGTTGAGCGCGAGGATGCCCAGCAGCATGTCGGCATCGCGCCGGGGCAGGTCGCCGCGCCGCGCTTCCATCACGATGAGCGGGGCGTGTTCCGACGCGGCAAGCACGATCACCATCTCTCCCCTGACGGAAAAGGCGGCCTCGTTGTTGACGTCGAGGGACAGCTCGCATCCGAAGGCGCGTCCGAGGTGGTCGATCAGGGCGCCTGCCTGGCTGTGATGGGGCGACATGGCCGGTCCTCTCGCAGTGTGAGAGCGGGCTAGCACGATCCGTCCCCGTTTCAGTGCTCTAAGTCACAGGCCGCGACGGTGCCGCCCGAACAGCAGGCCGATCGCGACGCCGCCCAGCACCAGCGCGGCGGCAAGGGCCGTGGCCGGGGCGACGGGTTCGGCGAGGATCAGCGCGCCGCCCGCCAGCGCGATCACCGGCACGGTCAGTTGCGCCAGGGCCGCCGCCGAGGGCAGGATGCGCGGCAGCACCGCGTACCAGAGCGCATAGCCGAGGCCCGAGGTCAGCGCCCCGGCGGCCAGCGCCAGCGCCACGCCCGACGGATCGGCGCGGGGGGCGGCGCCGGGCAGCAGGAGAAGCGCGGCGGCGGCGGGCGTCGCGAGGAGGAAATTCATCGCCGTGGCCGAGAGGGGATCGGCGGCGCGGCGGCCGTGCAGGGAATAGACCCCCCAGCCAACGCCCGCCGCCGCCATCAGTGCCGCCGCGCCGGGCGGCACTTGCACCGGGCCAGAGGGCCAGACCATCCAGCCGAGCCCGGCCAGCGCCAGCGCCGCGCCCGTCCAGCGCGCGGGGGGCGGGCGCTCTCCTGCGATGAGGCCGCCGCCGAACATGGTGAGTTGTACCGTGCCGAACAGGATCAGCGCGCCCAGTCCCGCGTCGAGCGTCCGGTAGGCCAGCGAAAAGCCCAGCATGTAGGCCAGCAGCGACAAAGGCCCGATGACGCCCGCCGCCGCTCGGAAAGCGCCCGCGCCGCGCGTGGCGAGCACAAGCGCGGACAGTGCCGCCGCGCCCGACGCCAGCCGGATCGCCGCGAAGGTCAGCGCATCGGTGCCCTCGCCCGTCAGCGCGGCCCGGTTCAGGAGCGAGTTGGCCGCGAAGGCCGTCATCACGAGGGCGGTCAGAAGGGCAAGGCGCATGGCCCTTGGTGCCGGTTCGGGCCGGGGAAGGGAAGGGGGGATGCGCGGGATGCCGCAGGGGAGCGGCTTGCCCCTTTCACCCGGCGCGGCAGTTGCTAGGTTGTACGGTGACAAGGGAGAGAAGACATGCCGAATCTCGTCCGCCTTTATATCCGCCAGACGCTCATCGGGTTCGCCATCGCGGCGGGTTTCGTGGCGATGCTGTTGTGGTTCAACGTGGCCAACCTGTGGCACCTGGTGACCGCCACGCCAGAGGGACCGCTGGCGGTGTTCCTGCTGGTGATGTTCCACGGGATCGTGTTCTCGGGCGTGCAGTTCGGCATCTCGGTGATGCGCATGGCCGAGCCGGAGGATGACGGGGATCGTGGAACGCGCGCGCCGCAGCACGCCACCGTTCCGGTGCCCGTCCGGGTCGAGACGCGGCACGCCCGGCGCTGACGGCGGTTCACGGTCGGGGTTGCAGGGGATTGGTGCGGCGGGACCACCAGGCAACCGTAGGGGCAACGAATTCCCGAGAGCCTGTGAGTACAGGTGGGCGCCAGGTACCAAGGCCACGACCCTGGCAGAGCCAGCTCCCTCGGGTATGATTAAGGCCACCGGAATTTGACCCCGGCACGAGAAGGGCAGTACCCGCCGCTCCTCTAGTTATGCCGGCGGGCGCGGCGCGGCAAGGGCCGGGATGCTGCGCGCGGCTTGCTTTTTGTTCACGGATTGTTCATGTTTGCCCCATGCCCGAGGATCGTGCCGACACGCCGCCCCTTCCATCGCCGCGCCCCGGCCAGTTGCTGGCGCGGGGTGTCTGCCGGCACCTTCTGGGCCATGACTTCGTGACGGTCGAGGAACTGGTGCCCGCGCCGGGGCTGCGGGTGGACGTGATGGCGCTGGGCCCCAAGGGTGAGATCTGGGTGGTCGAGTGCAAGTCGAGCCGCACGGATTTCACCTCGGACCGCAAGTGGCAGGGCTATCTCGACTGGTGCGACCGCTATTTCTGGGCGGTGGACGAGGCGTTTCCGACCGAGATCCTGCCGGATGGCACGGGGCTTATCGTGGCCGACGCCTATGACGCGGAGATCCTGCGCATGGGCCCCGAGGACAAGCTGCCCCCGGCCCGGCGCAAGAAGGTGATGCAGATGTTTGCGCGCCACGCGGCGCTGCGCTGGCAGGCGGCGCGGGACCCCGAGTTGTCGCTGGCGGGCCGGGGGATGGCCTGACGGGTGGCGGCGTCCCGGGGGACAGGCCGGGCGATCCGGTCGGGCTTCTCGGCCCGCGACCGCAGGATTCCGCGATGACGGACCTGACGGGCGTCCCGACGCTGGTGACCCGGCGGTTGGTCCTGCGCGGGCCCGAACGCTGCGATCTTTCGGCCTTCACCCGCTTCATGACCTCTGCCCCCTCGATGAAGGCGCAGGGAGAGACGGTCAGCGCGGAACAGGCCTGGTTCGGGTTTCTCGCGGGCATTGGCCACTGGCATTGGCACGGTTTCGGTTTCTTCACGGTCGCGGAGCGGCGTTCAGGGCAGCCTGTCGGGCGCGTGGGCCTGATCCGGCATTCGAACTGGCCCGATGTGGAACTGGCCTGGCATCTGTTCGAAGGCGCGGAAGGACAGGGCTATGCGACCGAAGCCGCAGAGGCCGTCAGGACATGGGCGAAGGAGCGCCTGGGGTTTGACCGCCTGCACAGCTACATCGACCGTGGGAACACGCGGTCTCAGGGGGTTGCGCGCAGGCTCGGCGCGGTCACGGACGGCGCGCGGGCCCCGCATGAACCGGACGCGGAGATCTGGGTTCACGACCTGTAGGGGCAATGCGCGCGGAAAGACGCGCCCTGGCGGCCTCGGTCGTTTTTGCAGGTGTCCGGCAAGAGCTGTCTTGCCAGTCGTTGTGGCATGGGCCACGCCCGGAGAGGGTCGGGCGCGTCCTGCGTCGGATCCGATGCGGGGGGACCGCCGGGGCAAGTCGCGTCCGAGGTGCTAGGCCAGAGCGGCCATCCAGACCGCGCCCTCGTGCCGGCGCAGGCGCGGCAGACCGAGGGGCATCGGGACGGCGGGCAGGCGCTGCGCCAGTTCGGAGCGCAAGGCAACGGGCAGGTGCCGCAGGTCGCGCGCGGCGGGGTCGAGGCTTTCGGACAGAAGCCCCTGGCTGTCCAGCACCTCATGCGTGGCCAGCGCGACGTGGTGATAGGTGATGTCCCGCTCTGGCGTGTCACGCAGGATGCGCTGACCGTCCACGAGGGTGCCGGCGGCGGCGAGTGCGCCGCCCTCGATGCCAAGAAGCACCTCGAGCCGCCAGTCGTCGACCCATAGACGGTGCTGCGGTGACACGAGAAGATCGGCGAAAGGCCGCCCCGGGCCGAAGGCGTTGCGGCGGATGCGCACCGGGCGCAGGGCGGGATCGTCGCGCATCATGCCGGCGGTGACCCTGGTCTGACCCGTCCAGACCACCGGCAGGTGTCCCGCGCGCGTCCAGACGATATCGCCCGGCGCCAGCGCCTCGACGGGGCGAAAGCCGGCGTCCGTCCGGATCAGCGTGCCGGTGACGAAGCAGATGATCCCCGTCATCGTGACGCTGTGGGTGGTGCCGAGGGTCTGGCCGTTCTCGAAGGTGGCCACGAAGGACACGTCCACGACGTCGCCGTTCACGTAAGGATAGCCGGTGATGACGCCATCGGGCACGCGGTAGCCCAGCGGCGTGGTCACCAGCGTGCCGTCGCCCGGCGTCAGGACGCCGTAGCTGACGCCATCCACGAAGATCTCGATCTGGGTGAGTTCCGACAGCGGCGGCGGAGGCGCGACGATGGCGTCCACAAGCTCGGCCACGTTGGTGATCTGGACCGCGCCACTGGTGGTGTCCAGAAGGTTGAGATCGTCCAGTTCGCTGTTGGCGCCGATGCCAATCGCCGAGATCGAACCGTTGAACGTGCCCTCGATGATCGCCAGTTCCGAGGTGAAGTCGGTGCCGCCGGTGGCGCGCCCGTCGGACAGGAAGATGACGTGGTTGGTGTCCGTCGCCTCGACGTCGTTGTTCGGGTCGCCGTCGGTGAGCGTGCCCTCCCAGGCGTCGATGACCTTGTCGAGCGCGTCGTCGAAGTTCGTCTGCCCCGAGGAGCGCAGATCCGCCAGCGCGGCGTCGAAGGCGGCCTGGTCGTCGAGCGTGAAAGTGCCCTCGATGCTTCCGCTGCCGCTGTAGGTGACCAGCGTGATCTCGACCTCGTCGCCGGAATAACCGGCGTCGATCAGGCTTTGAAACAGGGTCTGCGCGGCGATGATCTGCGCTTCGAGGACGGTGTCTATGTCGCCGTCGCCATCCACGTCGCTGCCCGAGGAGTCGCGGGTAGAGCCGGAGACGTCGATCACGAGCGCGATGTTGACGTCCATGGTGATGCCCTCGGTCGTGACGCTGACCGAGTACTCCATCGAGTCGTCCATCTCCGTATCGACGGTGGATTCCAGCGTCGCCGGCCGCCCGTCGATCAGCGATGTCGTCGTATCGGTTTCAAGCGGCATGCTGCCGGACCCCGTCACTCGTTACCGGCGGACGCCATGCCAACCCGCATGACGGCGCCAAGTGTCGCCCCACGGGACACCGATACGGGTCAAAAGCGGCCAATTCGGGTTATTGGTGCGGAAACGGGGCGGAGATGTCGTGGCGACTGCCGCGCCGTTGCCCTATTTGCGCGGCTTGACCTTGCGGGCGCGGGCGGCGGCGGCGCGGATTTCCTCGGCGATCTCCTCGGCCTCGTCGGGGTCGAAGTCGAGCGGCAGTTCGAGGCCCTCGGCCTCGACATAGATGCGGACCATGCCCAGCGAGGTGGGGCCGATCTGCAGATTGGCGGCGATGTCGCTTTCCTTGTCGATGCCCATGGCGCGGTCTCCGGTTCCCAGACCGGGGGGATAGGCCCAAAGCCGGTGGCTGGCAAGCCTGTGCCGGCTTGCGGGCGTGGCGCGCGCGCGCGATGCTTGGCGCATGGACCGGGACGGGATCACCTTGCGCGACATCGGCATCGGCGACGCCGGCTGGATCGTCATGCGCCATGCCGAGCTTTACGCCGCCGACGAGGGGTTCGACGCCACGTTCGAACCGCTGGTCGCGCAGATCCTGGTGGATTTCCTGCGTGACCGGAACCCGGAGGTGGATCGTGCGTGGATCGCCTGGGCCGGGGAGCGGCGGCTGGGGTCCATTTTTTGTGTGCGGGTGGATGACGCGACGGCCAAGCTGCGGCTGTTTCTCGTCGAGCCCGAGGCGCGCGGCACGGGGCTGGGCAAGCGCCTGCTGGCGGCCTGCATCGACCATGCGCGGGCCTGCGGTTTCGCCCGGCTGGTGCTCTGGACGCATGAAAGCCACCGGGCGGCCTGCGCGCTTTATGCCGCGCGGGGGTTCGTGCTGACGGGCGCGCGGCCGGTGCGGTCTTTCGGTGTCGATCTGGTCGAGCAGAGCTGGGAATTGGCGCTCTGACCCCTTGCATTGCGGAGGAACGGACGGTATTTCCCGCCAACGTGCCGCCTTAGCTCAGTTGGTTAGAGCGCTGGATTGTGGATCCAGAGGTCCCCCGTTCAAGCCGGGGAGGCGGTACCATTCTTAAGAATGTTGATATGACAGTGAAGGCGAACTTCTGCATGTGTCAGACGAAGCGGCGGTTGATGTAGAACTACAGGTTGCTCCGCTTGGGTCTTGCCGGAAGGTCAAGAAAGCATTCCATGATTTAACCTTTTGATCCTTCTCATGCATTATTTTGATGCAAGCGTTGATTTTCTCCTTGCTACATTTGTTCGAAGAATTTTGCCCTTCTTAAGGGAAGAGCCAAGCGGCAATAAGTCCGATGAATATTGCGAAACCGATAGCTTCCCAAAATTTCATGCGAGAAAGGATCAAATTTGAGGTGATCCGTGCCTCTGCCGCACTCCTTGCCGAGTGTTCGCATAATTGGCGAAGCAAGGCCGTTTCTTCCAAGCCAAGGCGCACTGAATTGGCCAATATCCAAGACACCTCATATTGGGCTCTAGCGCTGCTCAAGGCTTGAGCGTTCACCCTTCCGAATCGTCCCTTAGCCTCTTTCTCGGCTTCCTCGAGTGCGGCTTTGGCGTCTTCAAGATAGCGGTCTGCCAAACCCATTCTCTCTTTCAGTATGGGATCTTCTGCCATAATTACCCACCTAATCCTAAGTGCTGTTGCTTCCCTGGTTATCAAATAGCAAACAGAGCTGGCGTCTGCCTGCGGTTATTTATGCGGCATTGCATCTGACCTATTTTCAAGAAATAGAGGTAGCTTTACCTACCGGAGTCACTGTGGGTAATAATTGGTAAGCAAAGTTGCCCCGTTCAAGCCGGGGAGGCGGTACCATCTCCCCGCAAGCGTTGGCTGTACGAGAATACCGGATCGGCGGCAGGGCCGTGGTGGTGCGCCGGGCGTGCCTCAGGTGATCCGGAGCTGTTCGTCGATCGCGACTGCCGCGGCCTTCAGATGCGCCGTCATCGCCTCTTCCGCGTCGTCGGGGTTTCCCCTTTCCAGGGCAGAGATGATCCTGCGGTGTTCTTCCTGCGACGCCTCACGCCGTTCGGCGGACTTGAAGGGCGCCCGTTGATAGGGCGCGATCCGCATGCGGCAGAATTCCACGCTGTCCTGAAGATCCTGGTTCTGGGTCGCGGCGATGATCGCGCTGTGGAACCGTCTGTTCTCCATCGCGTAGCCCTCGACATCGCCATTGACGTGGCAGGTGCCGCATGCCTCGTGGATCCGCAGGAGCCGCCCCAGTTCGACCGCCGTGATCCTGACTGCCGCCAGCCGCGCGCAGAGCGCCTCGAGCAGGATGGATGCCTCGCAGAGTGAAGAGACGCGTCCGGGCTCTATGCCCTGCACCACGGCGCCCGAGCGTGGCTTGCTTCGCGCGAGGCCCGCGGACACGAGTTGCTGGAGCGCTTCCCTGACGGGCGTGCGCGAGACCCCGTATTCCTCGGCCAGCGACCGCTCGTCCAGGCGCGACCCGGGCGC
>JAUIIC010000178.1 GCA_030431935.1 Alphaproteobacteria bacterium
TTCGTCGACTGGGAAGACCTGGGCGGGGCGCCGGGGCCCATCCGCGTGCATCTGCGGGATGAAGGATCGGGGCCCGATGTCCTGACCGCCGAACAGATTCTCGGACCGGCCGGCTTGGCATTGGCAGAGCCGTTTCAACGTCATGCCGGCAATGCCGCCCTGTCCGACGCCGTCGCGCGCGATGCCGGTGCTTTCGGATTGACCAGCTATTCGCACATCGACAACGCGCGCGCGGTTCTCTTGCAAGGGACCTGTGATTTTCCAAGTCCGGCGAGCGTGCTGTCGCTCAAGTCAGAGGACTATCCCCTGACGACGCCCCTGTTCCTGTTCACTGGGCCTGAACGGCTGCCGCTTCTTGCGCGAGAGTTCCTGGCCTTCGTGCGCAGCCCCGCTGCCGCCCCCGTGATCCGGCGCGCGGGCTTCGTCGATCTGGTGATCGAGGACATCCCGCTGGACGCCCAGGGAGAACGGTTGGCCAACGCCATCGCCGCCGCCGGGGACGAGATCGGGCTTGCCGAGTTGCAGTCGATGGTGTCCGTCCTGCGGGGCGCGACCCGGCTTTCGGTCACCTTCCGCTTTCGCGACGGAACGGCCGAGCTGGACGCGCAATCGCTGTCCAACGTGGACCTGCTGGCCGACCAGTTGGAAGCCGGACGGTACGACGACACGCCTCTTCTGTTCGTCGGGTTCAGCGACGGGTCCGGGGCCGCCACCGCGAACCGGGACCTGGCGCGCCGGCGCGCGGAAACCGTGAGGCAGGCCGTGCTGGAGGCCGCGCCCTTCGCCGATCGCACCAGGGTGGACATCCGCCTTGCGGCCTTCGGAGAGGCCTTGCCGATGGCCTGCGACGACAGCGCCTGGGGCCGTAAGGTCAACCGTCGGGTCGAGGTCTGGCGCGTTCAGAGATAGCCGCTTGCCCGCAGGCTGATTTCCGTTGATTTGCCGATGATGAGGTGATCGTGCAGGGACAAGCCCAGGGCTTGCGCCCCGTCGTCGATCTGGCGGGTAAGGGCCACGTCCGCCTCCGATGGCGTCGGGTCGCCGGAGGGGTGGTTGTGGACCAGGATCAGGGCAGAGGCGTTCAGTTCAAGCGCGCGTTTGAGGATCTCGCGGGGATAGACGGGCACGTGGTCGACGGTTCCATTGCCCTGCGCCTCGTCCGCGATCAGGACATTCTTGCGGTCCAGGTAGAACACCCGCACCTGTTCGGTTTCCCGGTGCGACATCGCCGTATGGCAATAGTCCAGAAGCGCCTGCCAACCGCTGATCGCCGGGCGGTCGAGCACCCGCGCGCGCGCCATGCGGCGGGCGACCGCAGCCAGCAGGGCAAGGTCTTCGACGATGGCCTGGCCGATGCCCTCGACCTCTTGCAGGCGTCCCGCGGGGGCTGCCAGCACGCGGTTGAGATCGCCGAAGCGGTCCAGCAGGCGCCATGCCAGCGGCTTCACATCCCCGCGCGGGAGCGTGCGGAACAATAGCATTTCCAGCAGTTCGTAGTCCGCTAGCGCGGCATCGCCCCCCGTCCTGAACCTTTCACGCAGACGCTTGCGATGACCGGCGACATAGGCGGGTTGCCGGCGGTCCCGGTCGGAACCCTCCGGTTGGGACGGGGCCACTGGCTGCGCGCAGGGCATGGGCGGGGCGGCGGCGAACAGTGTAAACTGGGGGTCCTGCAGGTCATGCGTGTTCATGCCCTGCAGGATTGCGCGGATCCGGTGAACGTGGGGTTAACGCCCCCCCCCCGATCAGGACTTTGTGCCTGCCCAGAAGCTCTTTACCTTCGAGAAGAAGCTCGAGGACTCGGGGTTGTTGTCCTCGCTCAGCTTGTCGAATTCGCGCAGGAGTTCCCGCTGCCGCGATGTCAGGTTAACCGGGGTTTCCACCGCCAGTTCAATGTACATGTCGCCCGATCCGCCGCCCCGCAGCATGGGCATGCCCTTGCTGCGCAGGCGCATCTGCCGGCCCGACTGGCTTCCTGCGGGCACCTTCACCCGGCTGCGTCCGCCGTCGATCGTGGGCACCTCTATGTCGCCGCCCAGCGCCGCGGTGGCCATGCTGACGGGAACCCGGCAATAAAGGCTCTGGCCGTCGCGTTCGAAGATCGGGTGATCCTGCACCTCGATGAAGATGTAGAGATCGCCCGAGGGCCCGCCACGCAGCCCTGCCTCACCCTCTCCGGCCAACCGGATGCGGGTGCCCGTCTCGACCCCGGCGGGGATGTTGACGTTCAGGGCGCGGTCCTTCTCGACGCGCCCGGCGCCGCCGCAGGACCGGCACGGGTTCTTGATGATCTGGCCCATCCCCGAGCAGGTCGGGCAGGTCCGTTCGACGGTGAAGAAGCCCTGTTGCGCCCGGACCTTGCCCATACCCGAGCAAGTCGGGCAGGTGGCCGGTTCGGCCCCGCTTTCCGCGCCGCTGCCCGAACAGTCCGAGCAGGACACCGAAGTTGGCACGCTGATCGTCTTCTGCATCCCGGCAAAGGCGTCCTCAAGCGAGATGCGCAGGTTGTAGCGCAGGTCCGATCCGCGCGTGGCACGCTGGCGCCCGCCCCCGCGCTGGCCCATGAAATCGCCGAACAGATCGTCGAACACGTCCGAGAAGGCGCTGGCAAAGTCGCCGCCCTGGCCGAAACCGCCGGCGCCGCCGGGGCGCGGCCCGCCGCCCATTCCGCCTTCGAACGCGGCATGGCCAAAGCGGTCATAGGCCGCCTTCTTGTCGGGATCCTTCAGCGCGTCATAGGCCTCGTTCACCTCTTTGAACTGCGACTCGGCATCTGGCTTGTCGGCGTTGCGGTCGGGGTGAAGCTCTTTCGCCTTGCGTCTGTAGGCCTTCTTGATCTCGTCTGCCGATGCGCCGCGCGCGACGCCCAGCACCTCGTAATAATCGCGCTTTGCCATGGATATCTATCCTCCGGGAACGCAAGGACCGGCCTGACGCGTGCAGGCCGGTCCGGTTTGCGCCTGGCAGCGCTCAGCGGCCGCGCTTGTCGTCGTCGAGGTCTTCGAAATCGGCATCGACGATGTCGTCATCCACGCTGCGCGGTTCGTCAGAGCCGTCCGCGTCGGCCTCGCCGGATTTCTCCTGCTCGGCCTTGTAGATCGCCTCGCCCAGCTTCATCGCGGCCTCGGTGACGTTCTGGATGCCGCCCTTGATCTTGCCGGCGTCCTCGGTCTCCATCTGCTCTTCGAGGTTGGCGATGGCCAGTTCGATCGCCTCGACCGTCGTCGGGTCGACCTTGTCAGAGTGCTCTTCGAGCGACTTGCGCGTCGAGTGGATAAGGCTTTCGGCCTGGTTCTTGGCCTCGACCAGTTCCTTGCGCTTCTTGTCCTCTTCGGCGTGGCTTTCGGCGTCCTTCACCATCTGCTCGATCTCGTCGTCCGACAGACCGCCCGAGGCCTGGATGGTGATCTTCTGCTCCTTGCCGGTGCCCTTGTCCTTGGCGCTGACATGCACGATGCCGTTTGCGTCGATGTCGAACGTCACCTCGATCTGGGGCATTCCGCGCGGTGCCGGGGGGATGTTTTCCAGGTTGAACTGGCCCAACAGCTTGTTGTCGGCGGCCATCTCACGTTCGCCCTGAAAGACGCGGATGGTCACCGCGTTCTGGTTGTCCTCGGCGGTCGAGAAGATCTGGCTTTTCTTGGTCGGGATCGTCGTGTTGCGGTCGATCAGGCGGGTGAACACGCCACCCAGCGTCTCGATGCCCAGCGACAGCGGCGTGACGTCCAGAAGCACGACGTCCTTGACGTCGCCCTGCAGGACACCGGCCTGGATGGCGGCGCCCATCGCGACCACCTCGTCGGGGTTGACGCCCTTGTGGGGTTCCTTGCCGAAGAACTTGGTGACTTCCTCGATGACCTTGGGCATGCGGGTCATGCCGCCGACAAGAACCACCTCGTCGATGTCGCCGGTCGACAGGCCGGCATCCTTCAGCGCGGCCTTGCAGGGCTTCATCGACTTGGCGATCAGGTCGCCCACAAGGCTTTCCAGCTTGGCGCGGGTCAGCTTCATCACCAGGTGCAGCGGCTGGCCGCCGTTGGGGTCCATCGAGATGAACGGCTGGTTGATCTCTGTCTGTGTCGAGGACGACAGCTCGATCTTGGCCTTCTCGGCGGCTTCCTTGAGGCGCTGAAGCGCCATCTTGTCCTTGGACAGGTCGACGCCGTTCTCTTTCTTGAACTCGTCGGCCAGGTACTGGACGATCCGCATGTCGAAGTCTTCGCCACCCAGGAAGGTGTCGCCGTTCGTCGACTTCACCTCGAAGAGGCCATCGTCGATTTCAAGGATCGTGATGTCGAAGGTGCCGCCGCCAAGGTCGTAGACCGCGATCGTGCGGGTTTCCTTCTTGTCGAGCCCGTAGGCCAGCGCGGCGGCCGTCGGCTCGTTGATGATGCGCAGCACTTCCAGCCCGGCGATCTTGCCGGCGTCCTTGGTCGCCTGGCGCTGGGCGTCGTTGAAGTAGGCGGGCACAGTGATGACGGCCTGCGTCACGTCCTCGCCCAGGTAGCTTTCGGCGGTTTCCTTCATCTTCTGCAGAATGAAGGCCGAGATCTGGCTGGGGCTGTATTTCTCGCCGCCGGCCTCGACCCAGGCGTCGCCGTTCGGGCCCGCCACGATGTCGTAGGGAACGTGCTTGCGGTCCTTCGCCACCTCGGCGTCGTCAGAGCGGCGGCCGATCAGGCGCTTGACGGCAAAGATCGTGCGGTCGGGGTTGGTGACGGCCTGCCGCTTGGCGGGCTGGCCAACAAGGCGTTCGCTGTCGGTGAATGCGACGATGGACGGCGTGGTGCGCGCGCCTTCCGCGTTCTCGATGACGCGGGGCTGCGAGCCGTCCATGATGGCGACGCAGGAGTTGGTGGTTCCAAGGTCGATACCGATGACTTTGGCCATTTCTGGTTCCTCTCTTCGTAGGCGATGATGTGAAGCACGGGCCCGTTCCGGCACCCGGGCTTCGATCCCATGGAGTTGCCGGGAGGCCTCCCGGCGCGTTGTCCCGGCGTATATAAGAAGGGCTCAAAGGCCCTGCAAGCGGGCTGCGCCGTTCAGAGGGCGGGCGATACAGGAGAATTGGGGAAAGGTCGATGAAACTGCGTCCGACGCTGACCCTGCGCGGGGTCGAGATCCACAAGGGTATCCTCGATGCCCCGGAGCAGGCGGCGATGCGCGATGCGCTGTCCGACGTGGTGCGGGCGGCGCCGCTCTTCCGGCCCGAGATGCGGCGGGGGCAGAAGATGAGCGTGCGCATGACCTCTGCGGGCCGGTTGGGCTGGGTGTCGGACCGGCGCGGCTATCGGTACGAGCCGCGCCACCCAGCCGGGATGGACTGGCCGCCGATCCCCGACTGCGTTCTTGCCGTGTGGCGGGCCGTCACCGGATCCGAGCGTGCGCCGGACTCGTGCCTTGTGAACTACTATGACGCCGACGCGAGGATGGGCCTGCACCAGGACCGGGACGAGGCCGATTTCTCGTGGCCGGTGGTGTCCATCTCGCTGGGCGACGATGCGCTCTTTCGCATCGGAAGCGTCGAGAAGGGCGGCAAGACGGAATCGATCTGGTTGTCCTCTGGGGATGTCGCGGTGCTGGGCGGCCCGGCCCGGCTGGTGCATCACGGGATCGACCGCATCCGCGCGGGAAGCTCCAGCCTGCTGGCGCGGGGCGGGCGGATCAACGTCACCTTGCGAGTCGCCGGCTGACTACTGGCCCTTTTCCCAGTGCAGCGACGCCATGCGGCGCGTGTAGTACTCACCGATCAGGCCCAGCATCACCAGCCCGAGGCCGAGGTAGAGCGGGTAGGTGATGGACGAGTTGTGCGGATTGTAGTTCAGGAAGACGAAGCCGCGCGCCTGGTCGATCGTGTGGAACAGCGGGTTCCAGTCGAAGACCGCCACCATCGATGCCGGCAGCGCGTTCGCCACCACCATCTTGCCCGAGGCGATCATGTTGGCCCGCCTGTAGACCGTCGATGCGATGCCGATGATCCGGGGGGCCCAGGGCTTTATCGCGAAGAACACAAGCCCCACAGCCACCCCGGTGAACCAGGACAGCAGAAGCATTCCATAGGCATAGACCGGCTGTTCGATCGTGATGGGCGTGAAGGCCGTGTGATAGACGAACAGCAGGAACAGCATCACCAGCGTCTGGTTGTAAAGCGTGGCAAGCGCGTTCGCCGCGATCAACACGGCGGTGTTCAGGGGCTGGTGAAGCATCATCGACGAGGTCGGGCCCGCCGTGCCCAATACCGCGCCCACGGACTTGTTGTGCACAAGGAAGAGAAAGACGCCCGACAGCAGGAACAGCACCACGTCGCCGCGGATCTTCGACACGAAGTTGCGCCCCATCAGGGTCAGCATGAAGTAGAAGATCAGAACCAGGACAAGAACCTGCACCACCGACAGGACCAGCCCGATCACGGGGTTTCCGTGTTCGCTTCGCAGGTTCTTGATGCACGAGTGATACAGCACCTCGAGGGTGCGGAAGATGGAATCCCACCGAGAGCGCGATTGGACCGGCTGAAACATTGACCTTCTCGACCTGCCGCCCCGCTTTGCTTTTCTACCTGTCGCAGGGTTTCCTTGTGAATACCTTACAGCATGACGATAAGGAAAGCAGTGAAATTCGAAACACCCGGCTGAATCGGCCGGTCGCAGGAGGTCTGTATGCAGTTCGACGAATTGGTGACGGTGATGCGGCGACTGGCGCTGGAGGCCGGCGATTGCATCATGGAGGTCTATCACTCCGGCGATTTCGAAGAGCGCGCGAAATCCGACGATAGCCCCGTCACCGTGGCCGACGAGGCGGCGGACAAGCTGATTTCGGCCGGTTTGCGCGCCGCGTTCCCGGACGTGGCGCTGGTGACAGAAGAGCAGGCGGCGACACATTCGGAATCGGCCGAGTGTTTCCTCATCGTTGACCCACTCGACGGCACCAAGGAGTTCCTCAAGCGCCGCGGCGATTTCACCGTGAACATCGCTTATGTCGAGAACGGCGTGCCGGTGCGCGGCGTCGTCTATGCCCCCGCGCGCGGGCGGATGTTCTACACCGACGCGTCCGGCCAATCCGTCGAGGAAACCGGCGACCTGTCAAAGGATACACCCGGTCCGGTGACGCCGCTGTCTGTGGCCAAACCCGACAACGACGCGCTCATGGTGGTGGCGTCCAAGTCCCACCGCGACGCCGCGACGGATGACTACATCTCGCGCTACGCCGTGCGCGACATGACAAGCGCGGGGTCGTCGCTGAAGTTCTGCCTGGTCGCGGCGGGTGAGGCGGACCTGTACCCGCGGCTTGGCCGCACGATGGAATGGGACACCGCGGCCGGCGATGCCGTCCTGCGGGGGGCCGGCGGCCATGTGGTGCGCTTCGACGGCCATGCGCCGCTGACCTACGGCAAGCCCGGCTATGAGAACCCGTTCTTCATCGCCTATGCGCCGGGTGTGACGCTTCAGCCCGCCTGATGTCCGTCCTGCTGGTCATCCCGGCGCGGCACGCGTCCCAAAGGTATCCCGGCAAGCCGCTTGTCGGGCTGGTCGGCGCCACCGGGCAAAGCGCGTCCCTCATCGAGCGGACTTGGCGCGCGGGGCAGGCCGTGTCCGGCGTCGACCGCGCGATCGTCGCCACCGACGATGACCGCATCGCCGATGCCGCGCGCGCCTTCGGGGCGGATGTGCTGATGACCTCGGAGGCCTGCGAGAATGGGACAGAGCGCTGCGCCGACGCGCTCGACCGGCTGGGCGGCGGCTATGACATCGTCGTCAACCTGCAGGGCGATGCGCCGCTGACCCCGCCCTGGTTCGTCGAGCGCCTGATCGAAGAGCTTTCCGCCCATCCGACGGCAGAAGTCGCGACGCCCGTCTTGCGCTGCGACGGACGCGCGCTGGCGCGGTTCCGCGAGGATCGCCGCGCGGGGCTGGTCGGGGGCACCACCGCCGTCTTCGATGCCGAGGGGCGCGCGCTCTACTTCTCGAAAGAGGTGATCCCCTTCGCCGCGGGCGAGTTCGCCGACGACGAACCCACCCCGGTTTTTCACCATGTCGGGGTCTATGCCTACCGCCCCTCTGCGCTGGCGGCATATCCGCGCTGGCGGGCCGGTCCGCTGGAACGGCACGAGGGGCTGGAGCAGCTTCGCTTCCTCGAACGCGGGCGGCCCGTTCTTTGTGTCGAGGTGGATGCGAGGGGCCGCCATTTCTGGGAGGTCAACACACCCGAAGACGTGCCCCGCGTCGAGGCGATGCTGTCCGACCTGCACATCCCATGAGCCCGCCCCGCACCAGCGTGATCGTGGTCAGCCATGGGCGTCCCGATCATCTGATGCTTTGCCTGCTGTCCCTGGCGCAACAGGATCACCCCGCGTTCGAGATCGTCGTTGTGGCGGACGCCGCCGGGCTGGAGGCCGTGTCGCGCTGGCCTTGGCGCGACCAGGTCAAGACCGCCCTGCAGGAGGCGCCCAACATCTCTCAGGCCCGCAACAGGGGGATTGCCCTGGCCGCCGGCGATGTCGTGGCCTTCATCGACGATGACGCGGTGGCCGAACCGACATGGCTTCGCGCGCTGTCATCGGTCTTTGCCAACCCGCAGGTCGCCGCGGCGGGCGGCTATGTTCGCGGGCCGAATGGCATCTCGTTCCAGTCGCGCGGCGCGATCGTCGAGGCGACGGGCCGGGAAAGCCCGCTTGAACTTTCCGGGACGGAACCGGCGCTGCTTGGGTCCGGTCCGGGACGGGCGATCAAGACAGAGGGCACCAATTGCGCCTTTCGCCGAAAGACCCTCGCCGGAATCGGCGGCTTCGATCCCGCCTTTCCGTATTTCCTTGATGAGACCGATGCGAACATGCGGCTTGCTGAACGGTCCCTGACGACCGCCATCGTGCCGCTGGCCGAGGTGCATCATGCGATTGCACCCTCGGGCCGCCGCAGCGCGGCGCGCCTGCCCCTGTCGCTGCACCGGATCGGTGCCAGCAGCGCCATCTTCCTGCGCAAGCACGCCGCCGGGGCCGATCCGGCGGCCCGGCTGGCCGAGCTGTCGGCAG
>JAUIIC010000179.1 GCA_030431935.1 Alphaproteobacteria bacterium
CAGTTCCAGAGAGGTCAGGCCCTTGAGCCCCATAACCAGCTGCGGCGTCTCCGGGTCCCATTGCCCGCCATCGGCGGAAAAGATCATGTCGGCCTGAAGCCGGTCCAGATTGGCGTCGATGAAGGGCGGCAGGTCGGGCGAGCCGATCTCTTCCTGTCCCTCGAAGAAGAACCGCACGTTGACCGGCAAGCGACCGGTTTCCGCCAGCATCGCCTCGGCGGCGAGGATCGGGATCAGCATCGCGCCCTTGTCGTCGGTCGCGCCGCGGGCATAGATCCGGCCGTCGCGGATGGACGGCTCGAAGGGCGGAGTCGTCCAGAGCTCCAGCGGTTCGGCGGGCTGCACGTCGAAATGCCCGTAGATCAGGATGGTCGGCTTGTCCGGCCCGGCATGCAGCCAGTCCGCGCAGACCACCGGATGACCCGCGGTCTCGTGAATGCGGGCGTTCTCGATCCCGGCAGCCGTCAGGCGATCGACGACCCACTGTCCGGCGGCCCGCACGTCCCCGGCGTTCCCGGGCTTGGCCGAGACCGAGGGGATGCGCAGGAAATCGCACAGCTCGTGCACAAAGCGCGCCTGGTGCGCGTCCAGGTAGTCTGCCCAACCCATATGTTCCCCCTTGGCAAGGACAGCCCAGCTTGGCCCGGTCCGGGCCGGTCCACAACCCCGGACATCCCTGGCCCAGCCCCCCACGGCGCGCGCATCAGCCCAGCGCGTCAAGCGTCCCCTCTCCGGCCAGTGCGAGGAAGCGCGATGCCCGGCGGATCGCAGAACGGCAGGGCCTGGCAGCGGGCAAGCTGCGTGCACTCGAAAGCGTCGAACCTGCCAGAGGTGTCGGCGAAGCCGGCAATCATCGGGAACCCGACGCCGCCTTCGTTTCCGTCAGGTCCCGTCGCGCCTGCCCCGCTTCGGGTGTCGCGCCGATGGTGCCGGGTTTGCACGGACAAGTGCAGCCACCCACCGTCCGATTCCCGCTTGAGCCTGCCACCCCCTTTGCGGGTAGGATGCCGCAAACAGGGAGGACCCGAGATGACTGCACCGATGCTGGGCGACCGCTTCGCGACGACCCACCGCTTTGGCCTGGGCGCGTTCGAGGTGACCGCGGTGCTCGACGGCAACGTGCCGCGCGATGCCGTGAAGCCGCCCTTCTGCCTCGATCTCGACGACGCCGACATTCGCGCGCTGGCCGAGGCCAGCCATGTGCCCGCCGACCGGTTCGAGCACCCCTGCGTCCCGACACTGGTGAACACCGGGACAGAGCTTGTCCTGTTCGACGTCGGCTTCGGCGAGCGTGGCCAGCCCGGCCGCACCGGCCTTCTGCGGGACCGTATGGCAGAGGCGGGCTATGCGCCCGAGGACGTGGACCTCGTGGTCTTCACCCATGTCCATCCCGATCACATCCTGGGGGTGAGGATCGGCGACGCCCCGGCCTTTCCCAACGCGCGCTACGCGATCTCGCAGGTCGAGTTCGACGCCTGGACCTCCGGCGATACCCTGCCCGCCAGCCGGGCCGAGAACCGCCGGATGTTCCTGGACCTGATCGTGCCGCTGGCCGACCGGATGACCTTTCTCGCGCCCGGAGACAGCGTGGCCCCCGGCATCACCGCGATGGAAGCCTACGGCCACTCGCCCGGCCACATGATGTTCATGATCGAGGACGGCGGCAAACAGGTGCTGCTCTGGGGCGACGTAACCAACCATTACGTGTTCTCGCTGCGCGTGCCCGAGGCGCGCGTGGTCTTCGACGACGATCCCGACAAGGCCATCGCGACCCGCAAGCGCGTGCTCGACATGGTGGCGACGGACAGGATCCCGGTCATCGGCCATCACATGCCGTTTCCCGCGCTGGGCTACGTGGACCGGCACGCAGGTAGCTACCGCTGGGAAGCGGCAAGCTACCAGATGCGGCTCTGATCGCTGGCACGCACGCGAAGGCGCGGCGCCGGATCGCCCGGCGCCGCGCGGATCCGGACCTAGACGAACCCGATGTCGTCGAAGACGAAGACATCCGTGTCGAAGCTCGCGAAGTCGGTGTCGGACAGGACGATGCTGTCCTCTCCATGGCTGATGCGCGTGCCCGCGCCCCAGGCTTCCACCGTCACGTCCCCGGCATCGACGCCCAGGAACATGAGCGTATCGACATCGCAGTCGAAGCCCTTGACCACGTCGTCGCCATCGCCCGTGCGGAAGACGAAGGTATCGCCATCCCCGTCGCCGTAGAGCACGTCGTTGCCCAGCCCGCCGTCGAGGATGTCCGCGCCGGCGCCGCCGATCAGGGTGTCGGCATCCGCGCCGCCCTCCAGCCGGTCGTCGCCGTCGCCGCCGTTCATCTTGTCCCGCCCGGCGCCGCCCAGAAGCGTGTCGGCCCCGTCGTTGCCGTCGATCCGGTCGTCGCCGTCGCCGCCGTCCATCACGTCGTCGCCGCCGCGCCCGTACATCGTGTCGCGGCCGTCGTGACCCTCGATGCGGTTGTCATGGTCGTTGCCGGCCAGCGTGTTGTCGGCGCCGTTGCCGATCGCCTCGACCGCGGTGGCCTTGTTGTTCAGCCAAAGCTCCTCGACCCCGTCGCCCAGCGTGTGGGAATGATCGGACTTGACCTTGTCATGGCCATCGCCACCAGCCTCGGACACCGTGTCGCCCAGATCGTCGATGAAGTAGACGTCGTTGCCGGTGCCGCCGTACATGGCGTCCGCCCCGCGTCCGCCATCGACGAAGTCGTGGCCCTCGCCGCCGTAGAGCAGGTCGTCGCCGTCGCCCGCCCGGATGTGGTCGTTGCCGCCGTGACCGTGGATCACGTCATCCAACCCGTCATCGCCGTCCACGGCGGTTCCGTCGGCGTCGGTGTAGCCCGCGAACATCTTGTCTCGTCCATCGGACCCGTCCACCGGGGACGTGGTGATCGTGACGAAGCCCGTATCGGACGTCCCGTCCGCCGTGGCGATGGTGTAGGACAGCGTGTTGGCCGAGGACCCGTCGCCGCCGGTCACCTCGATGCGACCGTCCGCAAGCAGGCGGACGGTCTCACCGGTGTCCAGCGTCATCGTTTCGCCCACCAAGATCGCCACGTCGTTGATGCGCACGATCTGGGCACCTTCCAGCCCCTCGACCGTGTCGTTGGCCAACAGGTTGACGGTGGTCGTGCCCCGCGCCGAGACCGACACGAGGTCGTCATTGGCGATAAGCGCGGTCTGGATGCTGTCGGCCACGATCAGCAGGTTGCTGTCATAGATGTCGTCGCCGGCATCGGCGATGGCGATGCGGATGGTGTTCTCCTCGCCCGGAACGACGGGCGCCTTGACGGTCAGCACCACGGTCACGCCGTCCATCTCGGTCGAAAAGCTGCCGTCGCTGTTGTCGTGGAACAGGTTCGCGTTCACCTCGGTGTTGATGTTGTCGATCGAGATGTCCCCGTCCCCGATCGACAGCGTGGCGGGCTGGCCGTTGACGGTGATCGCCACCGCGTCGTTGAAGCCCGCGTTCACCCACTCCAGGTATTCCTCGGAGCCGAAGGTGAGCTGCATGGTCAGCGTGTCGCCGGTCGGGATGAAGGTCGCCTCGAAGATCGCCGCGTCATAGGTCCGGACGCCGGCAACCTCGTTCAGGATTGGATCGCCATCGACCCCGGCCGTGCGGGTCGAGGTGGATTGGGTATCGTTCGTTCCGGCGAAGTCGGTGACGTTCCCGGTGGACAGGATCACCCCGCTGTCGGCGGGCACCACGTCCGGGGCGCCCGACAGGCCATTGCCGAAGATGCCGCTCGACCGGTCGTCGCCGGTGTAGGAGGCCGAGACGACCTCCACCCCGGCGCCGAACATCGTTTCGGCCATTTCCTCGGCGCTGGCCCCCGTGTCGAAGGTCAGTTGCTCGGTGCTCAAGGCACACTCCTTTCTCATGTCATGGCACGCCGGGGCGCAATGCGCCCGGCGTTCGGTTCGACGCCGTGACGGGACGTCCGCGGGCGGCCGCGCCGCACGCGGGCGCCTGCGCCACAACGATGAGAGCTTGTCGCAGATGCACCCGCAAAGGTGGCGCGGGCATGGGCATAGTCGCCGAAAAGGCGGCCTAGCCCGCGCTATCCGATCGGATGGGCCCGCTCATCTTTGGAATAGGCCGCGCCCCGCGCAGCCGGCGCCCCTAGATGGGCGCGGCACCTCGGCGGCGCGTATGGGGCGCGCGGCGCGCCCGGTCGGGCGAGGCCGCACGGGCCCCGCCAAGGGGTCTAGACAGCCGCCGCCGCAAGCGGACCCGCCGCGCCCTGCACCGTGCCGAAGCGATAGCCCGATGCCGTGATCGACCCCATCATCTCGACATCGTGGTAGACCTGCGCCGCCGCCTCGTCCTCGGCCGCGCCCAGCGCCACGAAAAGCGGCACCAGGTGGTCCTCCTCGGGGTGGCAGATGCGCGCCGCGGGGGCCTGTTCCCAGTCCAGCAGCCGCGCGGTCCGCGCCCCGGGCGCCATCGCCATCGTCTCGGCCAGCCAGGCATCGAAGGCGGCCGACGGCGCGGCCCCTTCCGCGCCCATCAGGCGCAGGTTGTGATAGCTCAGCCCCGAGCCCACGATCATCACGCCCTCGCGTCGCAGGGGCGCCAGCGCCCGGCCCAGCGCGAAATGCGCCGCCGGGTCGTAGGAGCTCAGGATCGAGACCTGCAACAGCGGGACATCGGCCTCGGGATACATCACCTCCATCGGGGCGAAGACGCCGTGGTCATAGCCGCGCTCGGTGTCCAGGTCCGCGGCGATCCCCGCCCCGGCCAGAAGCTCCATCACCCGCGCCGCCACATCGGGCGCGCCGGGGGCGCCATAGACCACGTCATAGGTGTGGGGCGGGAAGTTGTAGTAGTCGTAGACCATCGGCGGGCGCGCCGCGCCCATCACCTGCACCCTCTCGCCCTCCCAGTGGCCCGAGACCATCAGGATCGCCCGCGGCGGCGTCTCCCACTCGGCCACCATGTCCCTGAGCGAGCGTTCCAGCGGCGCGAACATCGCCCGCATCCTCGGGATCCAGGGCCAGGGCCCGCCCCCGTGAGAGATGAAATACGTCGGCTGTATCGTGTCTGTCCGTGTCATCTGTCCGCTCCTGTCGCGTTCCGGTGAAACAGCTAGACGCGATCCACCTTTCGCACCAGCGGGATGATGTGTAATCTCTTTCCATGAAACTGGATAATCCGGGGCGCGCATGATCCTCGACGGCATCGACGTCTTCACCGAAGTGGTGGACGCGCAAAGCTTTTCCCGCGCCGCGCGGCGGCTGGGCATGCCCGTGTCGACCGTCAGCGCCCGCATCGCCCGGCTGGAAGACCGGCTGGGCGCCACGCTGATCCGGCGCACCACGCGCCAGCTCAGCGTCACGCCGCTGGGGCAGCGCTATTACGACCGCTGCGTGCGCGCCCTGGCCGAGATGGCCGCGGCGGAGCGCGAACTGGAGGACGCCTCCGAGGACCCCTCCGGCCCGCTGCACATCTCTGCCGCCGCCGACCTCGCCCAGTTCAAGCTGGTGCCGGTGATCGACGCCTATCTCGCCCGCCATCCCCGCACGACGGTGGAGCTGTCGGTGACGAACCGGCATGTGGACCTGATCGCCGAGGACATGGACCTTGCCGTGCGCATCGGCACGCTGCCCGATTCCAGTCTCGTCGCGCGCCGCTATTTCGAGGCGCGGATGGGGCTTTGGGCCACGCCCGCCTATCTCGACCGGCATGGCACGCCGCAGTCGCCCGCCGACCTGGCCGGGCACGGGCTGGTGCGGCTGTCGCGCGACACCGGGGCGCTGCGCCTGCTGGACGGCGAGGGCCGGCCGGTGCCGCTCGACATGCCCGCGCGCATCGCCGCCGACGACATGCAAAGCTGCCGCAGCTTCGCCCTTGCCGGCGCCGGGATCGCGATCCTGCCCGATTTCATCGGCAATGCGCCCGATGCGCCACTGGTCCGCGTCCTGCCACGGATCGCCAGCGCGCCCATCGCCCCCGCCTTCGTCTATCCCGCCCAGCGTTTCGTCCCGCGCACGGTCCGCGCCTTCATCGACCTCGCGATGGCGATGGAGCGGGGCGCGGGCGGGGCCTGAGCCTGTCCCGGGGCATCGGATGGCCGCGGACAGCCGCTCAGACAGTTGAGGTCCTCACTTTATCCCAACCAAATCCGGACGACCTTTAAGCGCGCGCTGATGTCCCCAAAGCGGCTGGCCAACGGGGCGGCCATCCACTGCCCGGGCCGCTTCGCGGCTGTTCCGGGCGGGGTCTCTCCGCTCGACCCGTGCCGGGACAATGCCACCAACCGAGGGCATCGAATGGCCGCGGTCAGCCGCCCCGACGACTGAGGTCGTCACTTTATCCCAATCAAATCCGGACGACCCCCGAGCACGCGCAAACCTCTCCAAAGCGGCTGGCCGAAGGGGCGGCCATCCGCTGCCCGGGCCGTTTGCGCGGCTATTCCGGGCGGGGTTTCTCCGCTCGACCCGCGCCGGGACAATGCCACCAACCGAGGGCACCGGCTGGCCGCGGTCAGCCGCTCCAACGCCCGAGGTCCTCACTTTATCCCAACCAAATCCGGGCGACCTCCACCCCCGCGCAAACGTCACCAAAGCGGCTGGCCGAGCGGGCGGCCATCCGCTGCCCGGGCCGCTTCGCGGCTGTTCCGGGCAAGGCGCGCCGCTCGGGCCTCCCCTACCCGTCCAGCACCGCCACATCCACCAGCGCCGTATGCGCGCTGCATCCCTGCCCCAGCCGCGATGTTCCGACATCGGGGGTCAGCACGTTGGGGTTGCCATCGGGGTCGATGTTGCCCCCCGGATCGCCGTACCAGGCCCCCGTGGGCAGGGCGACGACCCCCGGCAGGATGCCGTCCGTCACCGCCGCCCGCGCCCGGCAGGCGCCGCGCGCGTTGAACACCCGCACCAGCGCGCCATCGGCGATGCCGCGCGCGCCCGCGTCCCCGGGATGGATCAGCACCGTCACAGGCCGCGCCCCCGGCACATCGGCCAGGGCGCTTTCCAGCTGGCTGTGCAGCTTGTCTCCCGGCTGCGGCGAGACGAGATGCAGGGGCGCCGCCGGGCTTGCCGCGCCCAGCCATTCGGCCGGTGGAAGCCAGACCGGATGGCCAGGGCAGTCGTCGTAGCCGAAACCGTCGATCGTCTCCGAGAAGATCTCGATCCGGCCCGAGGGAGTGCCAAGGGGCGCGGCCTCGGGGTCCTCGCGGAACGGGGCGAAGAGCGTGCGGTTCGGTCCCTCGGCCCGGATCGGCAGGCGCAGCCAGTTGGCCGCGCGCAGGCCGTCGAGGTCGGGCACCTCGATCCCCTGCGCCGCCGCCCCGTCGCGGAACCCGGCATAAAGCACCTCGATCCACTCGGCCGATGTGCGCCCCTCGGTAAAGGCGTCCCCCAGCCCCATCCGCGCCGCGAGCCCCGCGAAGATGTCGTAATCGTCGCGCGCCTCGCCCACAGGCGGGATCAGCGCGGGCATGTGAAAGAGGTAGTCGTCGAGGTTCGAGCGCCCGATATCCTCGCGCTCGTAGGGCGTGGTCGCGGGAAAGACGATGTCGGCGCGCTTCGCCGTTGGCGTCCACCACGGCTCGTTCACGATGATCGTTTCGGGGCGCTGCCAAGCCTCGTGCAGGGCATTCAGGTCCTGGTGGTGGTGATAGGGGTTGCCGCCCGCCCAGTAGACCAGCCGGATATCGGGATAGACCCGCCGCTGGCCGTTGAACTCGTAGGCGCCGCCGGGGTTGCGCAGCATGTCGGCCATGCGCGCCACCGGGATCACCTCTCGCACCGGGTTCGACAGCTGCGAGAACGTCATCCCCCGCAGGCCCAACAACGACTTGCCCACGCCCCCGATCGCGCCATAGCCATAGCCAACGCCGCCCCCCGGCAGGCCGACCTGCCCCAGCATCGCCGCCAGCACGGCGGACATCCAGTAGGGCTGTTCCCCGTGCTCGCCCCGCTGGAGCGACCACGCCACGGTGATGAGAGTGCGCGTGCCCACCATCCGCCGCGCCAGCGCGCGAATCTCCTCCGCCGCCACCCCGCAGATCGGCGCCGCCCAGTCCGGCGACTTGGGCTGGCCGTCGACCTCGCCCATCAGGTAGGGGCGGAAGCGGTCGAACCCCACGCTGCAACGATCGAGAAAGGCGCGATCGGTCAGCCCTTCGTCCTCCAGCACATGGGCCAGCGCCAGCATCAGCGCCGTGTCGGTGGCCGGGCGCAGCGGCAGCCACTCGCAGCCCTCGGGCGCATCGCCCCGCTGGGGACCCACGTTGATGCAGCGCATCCCCTTCGCGGCAAAGCGCGGAAATCAGCCCGCCGTCTCGTGCTCGGTGATGCCGCCCATGCTGACCTGGCTGTTCCTGGGGTTGATCCCGCCGAACATCACCAGCGTCTCGGTGTGGTCGTGGATCGTGGCCCAGCCGTCCTGGTGCTCGTAAAGCAGCTTCAGGAAATCCACGCCGAAGACATGCGGCATGATGGATTGCGCGCAGCCCGTGGAATAGCTGCCGAAGGACGCCACGTAGCCGCCCGCCACGTTGAGGAACCGGTGCACCTGGCTTTGCGCGTGGTGGAACCGCCCGGCCGAGGACCAGCCGTAAGAGCCGCCGTAGATCGCCGCGTTGCCGTGGTCGCGCCGCACCCGGTCGATCTCGGCCGCGGCGATGTCCAGCGCCTCGTCCCAGGGCAGCGCGACAAAATCGTCGACGCCGCGCCCGGCCCGGTCGCGCCGGTCAAGCCAGCCACGCCGCACCGAGGGGCGCGCCACGCGCGTGGCATGGTGCACCGCCGCCGGCAGGATGTCGGGAATGGCGCTGGGGGCGGGATCGGCGGCAAAGGGCCGGGTGGCGACGATGCGCCCGCCCTCGGTGTCCACCTCGAACGCGCCCCAATGGCTCGATGTGACGCGGGTTCGCCTGTCAGATCCGTCCGCCATGCCGCTCTCCGTCCGACCAGCGATCGCGCCGGGCCGACGCGCACATGGCTTCAG
>JAUIIC010000180.1 GCA_030431935.1 Alphaproteobacteria bacterium
GCGACCTCGTCGCGATGACCGCCTCGCTTGCGGGACTGGGGGCGCTGGTGCTCGCCTCGGCGACGCTGTTCACCGCGCTCAAGTGGATCGGGGCGCTGTACCTCGTGTGGCTGGGGGTGCGGATGATCCGGGGCGCGCGGGCCACGTCGCTGAACGTCACGGCGGCCCCCGGCGCCGTTTCGCAGTCCGAGGCCTACTGGAACGCGCTTGCCGTCACCGCGCTGAACCCCAAGTCCATCGCCTTCTTCATCGCCTTCGTGCCGCAGTTCCTGTCGCCCGGTGCGCCGCTTCTTCCGCAGGCGGCGATCCTTGTGTCCACCTTCGTGGCGCTCGCCGCAATCAATGCGCTGGCCTATGCGCTGGTCGCCCACCGCATGAGAGCGGCGATCCGGCAGCCCCGCGTCGTGGCCTGGCTGACCCGGTTCGGCGGCGGCGCCCTGATCGCGATGGGGCTGGCCACCGCCGCGCTGCGCCGTGCCTCGGCCTGAGGACGGGCGGCATGGCAGAAAGCTTCTTCGACGAAGGCGACCTCGTCGCGGTGCTGACGACGCAGCCGCTGGACCGGACGCTGGACTACACCGCGCCCGAAGGCGGTTGCTTTCTGGGTGCCTTCGTCGAGGTGCCGCTTGGCCCGCGCAAGGTGCTGGGCGTGGTCTGGGGGCCGGGACAGGGCGATTTCGACCGCAAGAAGATACGCTCCGTGATCCGCGTGCTGGACGCCGCGCCGATGCGCGAGGACATGCGTGGCTTTCTGACCCGTGCGGCCGACTATACCCTGACGCCGATGCCCGCGATGCTGCGCCTCGCCACCCGGTCGCCGGGCCTCGGCGACCCGCCGGCGATGCGGCGCGTCTATTGCCTTGGACACGGTCGCCCCGACCGCGAGACAGAGGCCCGCGCCCGGGTGATCGCCCTGCTGGAAGACTACGGCGGGCTGGCCTTCACCCTTGGCGAACTGGCCGAGCAGGCGGGCGTCTCGACCTCGGTCGTCAAGGGCCTGGTGAAGCAGGGCGTGGTGCTGGAAGAGGACAGCCCCAAGGACCTGCCCTTTCCCCGGCTGGACCCCGACCGCGCAGGCGTCGCCCTGACGGGCGACCAGGCCACCGCCGCCGACGCGCTTCGCGCGGGCGTCCGTCGCGGCCGCTACGGCACGACGCTGCTGAAGGGCGTCACCGGCTCCGGCAAGACCGAGGTCTACCTAGAAGCGGTGGCCGAAACCCTGCGCGCGGGCCGCCAGGCGCTGGTGCTGTTGCCGGAAATCGCCCTGACCGCAGAGTTCCTGACGCGGGTGGAGGCGCGGTTCGGCAATCGCCCGGCCGAATGGCATTCGGGTGTGACGATGACCGAACGCCGCCGCGTGTGGCGCATGTCCGGCGAGGGCGGCGCCGACCTCGTGGTGGGCGCGCGTTCGGCCCTCTTCCTGCCGTTCCGCGACCTGGGACTGATCGTCGTCGACGAGGAACACGACACCTCCTACAAGCAGGAGGACGGCGTTCTTTACAATGCCCGGGACATGGCCGTTCTGCGCGCCACGCTGACGGATGCACAGGTGATCCTGGCCTCGGCGACGCCATCGCTGGAAACCTGGGCCAATGCCGAGGCGGGCAAATACGCGCGGCTTGACCTTACGGCGCGTTTCGGGCCGGCCGCGCTGCCCGAGATGCGCGCTATCGACATGCGTTCGGAAACCCTGCCGGGCACCCGCTGGATTTCCCCCACCCTTGCGCGCGCCGTCACCGCGCGGCTCGACGCGGGCGAACAGGCGCTTCTGTTCCTGAACCGCCGCGGCTATGCGCCGGTGACGATCTGCCGGGCCTGCGGCCACCAGATCGGCTGCGACCACTGCGACGCGCGCATGGTCGAGCACCGCTTTCTCAAGCGCCTCGTCTGCCACCAGTGCGGCGAGACGCGCCCGATCCCCACCGCCTGCCCCAGTTGCGCAGCCGAGGACCGGCTGGCCCCGGTCGGGCCGGGGGTCGAGCGGCTGGCCGAAGAGACCGCCGCGCTGTTTCCAGAGGCCCGGCTTGCCGTCCTGTCATCCGACCTCTTCGCCTCGGCGCGCGCCCTGAAGGCCGAGATCGAGCGCATCGCGACAGGCGGCGCCGACATCGTCATCGGCACCCAGCTTGTCGCCAAGGGCCACAACTTTCCGCTGCTGACGCTGGTGGGCGTGATCGACGCGGACCTGGGCCTTCAGGGCTCGGACCTGCGGGCGGCGGAACGCACGTTCCAGCTGATGCGGCAGGTCGCCGGGCGGGCCGGCCGGGCCGAACGCCCCGGCCTGGCCCTGCTGCAGACCTACCAGCCGGAGCATCCCGTGATCCGCGCGATCCTGTCCGGCGAGGAAGAGGCGTTCTGGCGCGCCGAGGCGGCAGAGCGCAAGGCCGCGGGCGTGCCGCCCTACGGGCGCATGGCCGGGATCATCCTGTCCGGGCCCGACGTCCAGCAGGTGTTCGACATCGGCAACACGCTGGCCCGCAACGACCTGCCCTTGCGCCGGATCGGGGCACAGGTCTACGGACCCGCCCCCGCCCCCATCGCCCGCATCCGGGGACGGCATCGCGTGCGGCTTCTGGTCAAGGCGGAAAAGACCGCTGCCCTGCAACCCGCGCTGGCGGCCTGGGTGTCGCAGGTGCGTCCCAGGGGCGACCTGCGGCTTGCCATCGACATCGACCCGCAAAGCTTTCTCTGAAGCGTCTCATCCCGCGCGGCGCAACGGTTCGATGTGCAACAGTGGTTTGCGATTGCGCGCATGGCGCGACAGGAACCTGCGAATCGCGCGCCTTGACTGCTGCACCGGGCGGACGGCCTCGCCCACATCTTCCATCGCACCGTCCGGAAACAGCGCATGGATCTCGTAGCGCGCGGTGCCGGACAGGCTTTGCAGCGCTTCGGGACCCCGCAGCATGGTCTCGGTCGGGGTGCCGTTGGCAAAGACAATCTCGTGCCGGTCGGTCAGAATATGGTGGTAGACAACACGATCCACCCCCTTGGCCCGCTCGATCCCCGGATGGCCGATCATCTTCACGGCGGGCATCAGCACCTCGCGCGTGCCGAACATGCGTTCGGCGACCGGCGAGTCCACGAGGATGCGGTGCTGCGGCGACACGGTCAGATCCTGCGCGGGATAGCCGGGCGCAAGCGCGTCGGCGCGGATCACCACGGGAAGCAGATGGCGGACGGCCAGGTCGCGGCGAGCGTCGATGACGGTGCTGCAGACCCAACGCACCGGTTGCGGGCCGTGGTCGGCGGTCAGGACGAGATCCCCCCGGCGCAGCCGTTCGATGGGCAACGGCCCCTGCATCGTGAGGATCGACGTCCCCGAGGCGAAGCAGACCACGCCGACGTCGTTGTTCCCTTCGAGATCGATCACCACATCGTCGCCCGCGACCGAGAAGTCCAGGACGCCCGTTTCGATCTGCGCGATGTTCGGCAGATCGCCAAGGTCGTCGTCGAAGGCCGCGAAGTACCGGACCGGACCGCCGCCGATGGGCGAGGCGATGATGAAGGCGACGTTCGACGATAAACCGCCGCCGGTCACGTTCTGCGTCGTCCCGTCTCCGTAATGGATGACGACCGGATCTCCGTCGGGCACCGCAAGCCCGATGGTATACTGGACGCCGTCGATGGTCAGGATGCCGCCGTCCGACCCCGTCTCGTTCAGTTCGACGATCTCTCCGGGGCCATTGTCGTCGTCGCCCGTATAGGTCGCATTGTCGACCACCCCGATGATCTGGTTCGCACCGGTGTAGCCGTAGGTCGTGTTGCTTGCGAGCCCGGTAAGCTCGACAAGGTCGGGTAACGCTGTCATATCCTGCACTCATACTTGCACACAGGAACGACTTTACACGCTTGACGTGATAGAACTCGGTCGAGAATGCGTCGAAACCGTGCAGGTTTCTAACGCTTTGGTGAAACCCCGGCGACCTAGGCCGTTGCGCCCATCGCGGGCTGATCGACCACGAAATCCGCCACCATTGCGCCGACCCACATGGCCGTCAGCGCGGCCCAGGCGGTTCCGGCAAAGATCGACCCGCCGGTGACGCCCGCACCGATGGCGCAGCCCCCCGCGAGCATCCCGCCAAACCCCATCAGCGCCGCGCCGGCGATGGCGCGCTTCATGTTGTCGGCGTCCTGGAAGCCCTGGAAGCGGAACTCGCGCGTGGCGATCGCCGCCAGGAAGGACCCCAGGAACACGCCCGGCACCAGCCCGATGTCGAACTCCAGCACCGCGTGCCGGTCAAGCACGAACATCAGCGTGTTGGCCGAGGGCCCGGTGAAGGTGGCGCTTTCGATCTGCACCGGGTCGAACGCGATCTGGCTCAGCCCGAAGGTCAGCACCCAGCCCACCGCCACGGCGAACCCGACACCGGATCCGAAGACCAGCGTCCGAAGGCTGATCCGGTTGCGCCGCGCCAGCCAGAGCGCGACCAGCGCGATGGCCAGCCCGATCACGAGCCCCGTGCTCTCGGGCAGTCCCGCCAGCAGGTCCACGTTGCGCCCGCCCGGCGTCACCCACATCGCCGCCAGCCGGTCGCGCAGGGGCGACAACCAGCCGCCAAGGCTCATCTGCGCCACAACGGCAAAGATCAGGCCGGACACCAGCGAGCGCAGGTTGCCGTTCGCGGCCAGCACCAGAAGCCGCCCCGAACAGCCCCGCGCCAGCACCATGCCCACCCCGAAGAGAAGCCCGCCGAGGATCGCGCCCGACCAGCTGCCGGTCACCGCCATCATGCGCGCATCGTCCGAGCGCATCAGGCCCGCAAGCTCGGCCGCCTGCACCCACACCAGGGCGGTCGAGAACGTCAGAAGCCAGACCGAGACCCGGTCGCCCAACTGGCCGCGCGCGAACTCCACCGTCGCGGCGCGCAGGCAGAACCGCGACCGTTGCGCCGCCACGCCGAAGATCAGCCCGGTGACCAGCCCGAAAAGCGCGGCGGCGGGCGCCTCTCCGATCCCTTCGACAATGGCCAGAATATCCATGCGGCGCCCTCCATCCGGCGTTTGGGGCGTCTTGCGCCGCAGCGCGGCATCGTGCCTTGATCTGGATCAGGCCTGCGGCGATTTTGCTTCCCAACATCCGGCGCCGGGTCTAGAGCAATCGCATGAGAATTCTTCCGCTGGCCGAGGCGCAGCACCTTCCGGTGTGGCGGCGGCCGATCGCCTTTCTGGTGTTGACCGCCTTTGCCATGCCCGTGGCCTTCGCCACGTGGTCCGCCCTTCTGAACAACTTCGTCATCGAGGCTGCGGGCTTCACCGGGGTGGAGATCGGCTGGCTGCACACGGTGCGCGAGATCCCCGGCTTCTTCGCCATCGGGGTGATCGCCCTCATCATGTTCATCCGCGAACAGGTGCTGGGGGTCGTATCGCTGCTGCTTCTGGGCGTGGCCAGCGCGGTGACGGCGTGGTTTCCCAGCCTCGGCGGGCTTCTGACCATCACGATGCTGGCCTCGATCGGGTTTCACTACTACGAAACCGTCAACCAGTCCCTCCAGTTGCAGTGGATCCCGCGCGACCGCGCGCCCCAGGTCCTTGGCTGGCTGGTCGCCGTGGGCTCTGGCGCTTCGCTGGTGGCCTATGGGCTTCTGGTCGTCACCTGGCGGGCGTTCGAGCTGTCCTACAACTTCGTCTACCTCGTGTCGGGCGGACTGACGGCGGCCATCGCGATCTACTGCCTCGTGGCCTTTCCGCAGTTCCAGGCGCCGACCCCGCAGACGCGAAGGATGGTCCTGCGGCGGCGCTACTGGCTGTACTACGCGCTGCAGTTCATGTCCGGCGCGCGGCGGCAGATCTTCGTCGTCTTCGCGGCCTTCATGATGGTCGAGCACTTCGGCTTCGACGTGCACCAGGTCACGGCGCTGTTCCTGATCAATTTCCTTGCCAACATGCTCTGCGCCCCCCTGATGGGCAAGGCCGTGGCGCGCTGGGGCGAACGCCGCGCGCTGGGGTTCGAGTACATAGGCCTGACGCTGGTGTTCCTGGCCTATGGCGGGATCTACTGGTTCGGCTGGGGCGTGGCGATCGCGGCCGCGCTTTACGTGATCGACCATATCCTGTTCGCGCTGGCCTTCGCGCTCAAGACCTACTTCCAGAAGATCGCCGACCCGGCCGACATCGCGCCGACCGCCGCGGTGGCCTTCACCATCAACCATATCGCAGCGGTCTTCCTGCCCGCCGCGCTGGGATATCTGTGGATCGTGTCGCCAAGCAGCGTGTTCGTGCTGGCGGCGGCGATGGCGGCAACCTCGCTGGGGCTGGCGATGCTGATCCCGCGCCACCCCGAACCCGGTCACGAAACCGTGCTGTCGCGCCCCCTTCCGGCCCCGGCAGAGTAGCCCCGGGACGGCAGGCGCCCTATATCGGGACCTGAACCCGCATGGAGGCGCCGATGTTCCTGTTCCAGAGCAAGAAGATGGAAATGGTCGACCCCGCGAACGCCCTGCCCGGGCGCGCCGCGGCCATCCCGACCGCCGACACCCATTTCGTGAGCGGCCGCGCGCTGGACGCCCCGGTGCCCGAGGGCATGGAAGAGGCGATGTTCGGCATGGGCTGCTTCTGGGGGGTGGAGCGCATGTTCTGGAAGGTCCCGGGCGTCTGGCTCACGATGGTGGGCTATGCCGGCGGCTACACGCCCAACCCCACCTATGAAGAGGTCTGCACCGGAAAGACCGGCCACAACGAGGTGGTGCGCGTGATCTTCGATCCCGCCAGGGTGTCCTACGACGACCTTCTGCGCGTCTTCTGGGAAGGCCACGACCCGACCCAGGGCATGCGCCAGGGCAACGACCGGGGCACGCAGTACCGCTCGGGCATCTACACCTTTTCCGACGCCCAGAAGGACGCCGCCCGCGCCAGCATGGAGGCCTTCGCCCCCCGCCTGCGCGCCGCGGGCTACGGCGCGATCACGACCGAGATCCTCGACGCGCCGACCTTCTACTTCGCCGAGGACTACCACCAGCAGTACCTGGCCAAGAACCCCGGCGGCTATTGCGGGATCGGCGGCACCGGCGTCACCTGCCCCATCGGCACCGGCGTCGCCTGACGCAGTGGCCGGACGGGGGGCTGTCTGCCCCCCGCCGCGGCGCAGGCACGCCTGCGCCGCGCCCCCCGAGAGTATTTGGAAACAGAAGAAGACGAGGCGGCCGGCAGGGCTTGTCCCCCCTGGTGCCCCTGCCTATAACCGCGCCCATGATGCGTGGCTTTGCGATCATCATTCGAATTACCGGCCCGGCGCTCTGACACAGGGACGCCGGGAAAATGGCGTATGATCCTTCGCGCCGCCCCCACCGACATGTCATGACCCCAGCTTGAGGACGCCCCTCATGTGCGCCGACACGCCCGACTACAAAGACACGCTGACCCTGCCCGAAACCGATTTCCCGATGCGCGCCGGCCTGCCCGCGCGCGAACCCGCCTGGCTGGAGCGCTGGGAGCAGATCGGCGTCTATGATCGGCTGCGCGACAAGACGGGCCGCGCGCCCTTCACGCTGCACGACGGCCCGCCCTATGCCAACGGGCACCTGCACATCGGGCACGCGCTGAACAAAATCCTCAAGGACATGGTAGTGCGCAGCCAGCAGATGATGGGCCGCGACGCGCGCTACATCCCCGGCTGGGACTGCCACGGCCTGCCGATCGAGTGGAAGATCGAGGAGCAGTACCGCGCCAAGGGCATGGACAAGGACGCCATCGACGTCGTCGATTTCCGGCAGGAATGCCGCAAGTTCGCCGAGGGCTGGATCGACATCCAGCGCGACGAGTTCAAGCGGCTGGGCATCACCGGCAACTGGGCCGATCCCTACCTGACGATGAACTTCCACGCCGAACGCGTCATCGCAGAGGAATTCATGACGTTCCTGATGACCGGCACGCTCTATCAGGGCTCGAAGCCCGTGATGTGGTCGCCGGTGGAAAAGACCGCGCTGGCCGAGGCCGAGGTCGAATACCACGACCACCAGAGCCACATGATCTGGGTGAAGTTTCCGGTGGAAATGGTCGAGCCGTGGAATGACCGTTTGCTCTCGGACGCCGAAAAGGAAGAAATCGACGCCCTCGCCGCATCCGTCCAGTATGCAAAAGTCATCATATGGACCACCACACCCTGGACGATCCCGCAGAACCGCGCGGTCTGCTTCAATCCTGAAATCCAATACGGCCTCTATGAAATCACCGGGCGGCCCGAGGAATGCTGGGCCCGGATCGGCGACCGCTATCTCATCGCCGACAAGCTGGCCGACGAGGTGCTGGGCCGCGCGCGGCTGGAACCGTCGATGTACCGCCGTCTTTCGGATGTGCCGGAGAAACTGCTGCGCTACATGCGCCTCTCCCATCCCCTGCGCGGGGTCGAAAATGCAAATGGCGAGTGGGACTATGACGTGCCGATGCTGCCGGGCGACCATGTCACCGACGACGCGGGCACCGGGTTCGTCCACACCGCGCCCAGCCACGGCGACGACGACTACCAGGTCGGGCTGAAATTCGGCCTGCCGATGACCTACAACGTCATGGAGGACGGCAGCTTCCGCGCAGACCTGCCGCTCTTCGGGGGCAAGCGCATCCTGACCGACAAGGGCAAGGAAGGCGACGCGAACCCGGCCGTCATCGACGCGCTGGTCGGCGCGGGCAAGCTTCTGGCGCGCGGGCGGCTGAAGCATTCCTACCCGCATTCCTGGCGCTCCAAGGCGCCGCTGATCTACCGCAACACGCCGCAGTGGTTCGCCGCCATCGACCGGCCCGTGGGCGACGGCAAGGACGACTACGGCACCACGATCCGGGAACGCGCCCTGCGGTCCATCGACGAGCTGGTGACATGGACGCCGCAAACCGGGCGCAACCGGCTTTATTCCATGATCGAGGCGCGGCCCGACTGGGTGCTGTCGCGCCAGCGCGCCTGGGGCGTGCCGCTGACCTGCTTCGTCAAGAAGGGCGCCAAGCCGGACGATCCGGATTTCCTGCTGCGCGA
>JAUIIC010000181.1 GCA_030431935.1 Alphaproteobacteria bacterium
CCGGCCCCGTCACGGTGACGCTGAACGGCGAGACGCGGCTGACCACGCGGGCGGGTCAGCCGCTTCTGTCCGTGCTGGCGGAGAACGATATCCTGATCCCCTCGGCCTGTGCGGGCGCGGGGACCTGCGGGCTCTGCCGGGTGCGTGTCACCGAGGGCGGCGGGGACGCGCTGCCGACCGAGGCCGCGCGCCTGTCGCGCTCCGACCTGCGCGACGGCTACCGGCTCGCCTGCCAGCTGCGGCTGCGCGGGGATCTCTCCCTCGAGGTGCCCGGAGACCTGATCGGGGCAGAAACCTACGAGGCGGAAGTCGCCTCGGCACGCTTCCTGACCCCGCTCATCCGCGAGGTCGTCTTCCAACTGCCCCAGGATCGCCGCCCCGAGATCGTCGCCGGGTCTTTCCTGCAGGTCACGGCACCGCCCTATGGTGTCAGTTTCGACCGGCTGGATGTGCCCGAAGTCTTCGGAACGGCATGGTCCCAGATCCGCCCGCTGAAGGTCGCCAGCGACACCGAGGTGACGCGCGCCTATTCGATCTCAAACCGGCCGGAGGACACGGCGGCGGGCCGCATCGTCCTGAACATTCGCCTTGCCCTGCCGCCGCCCACCGTGCCGGAGGCGCAGCCGGGCATCGTGTCGTCCTACCTGTGCTCGGTGAACCCGGGCGATCCGGTGACGGTGTCGGGCCCCTTCGGCAGCTTCCGCGCACAGGACACCGACGCAGAGATGGTGCTGATCGGCGGTGGCGTCGGCATGGCACCCCTGCGGGCGATCATCCTCGACCAGTTGGGACGCGTCGGCAGCGGCCGCAAGATCAGTTTCTGGTACGGTGCGCGCAGCCGCCGAGAACTCTACTATGCCGAGGAGTTCGACGCGCTGGCCGCGCAGCATCCGAATTTCAGCTGGACGGTCGCCCTGTCCGAACCCGCGCCAGAAGACGAGTGGCAGGGGCCGCAGGGGTTCATCCACTCGGTCGTCTGGCAGACCTACCTGCGTGACCATCCCGCGCCAGAGGCCTGCGAATACTACCTGTGCGGTCCGCCGATGATGATCCGGGCGGTGATGGGCATGCTGGAGGACGCCGGCGTCGACCGGTCCAGCATCTTCAACGACGATTTCGGAGTCTGAGCCATGCAAATGACCCGACGCCATTTCCTTGCCGCCGCCGGTGCGGGAACGCTGGCCCTGCTGGCGCCCGCCGTGCAGGCGGGCGAGGCAAGGCTGCTGTCAGGCGCCGCGTTCGGCGGGCGCTGGCACGCCGTCTTGCCGCCGGGAACCGCCGAACCCGAGGTTCGGGCGACGCTTGGCGCAATCGTGGGGCAGATCGACGCGCTTTTCTCGCCCTACCGGCGCGACAGTGTCCTGACACGACTGAACGGCCACGGCGGGACCGATTGGCAGCCGGTGACCTTGGAGTTCGCCGGCCTCGCCCGCGCTGCACAGGCACTGCACGAGGACAGTGACGGGTCGTTCGATCCGGCCATCGGACCCATCGTGAACCGCTTTGGCTATGGCCCGATCACCGGGAGGGTGGCCCCCTTCGGGACGCTGGAGGTCCGCGAGGACGCGCTGCGCAAGGCCGACCCCGCGCTGACGCTGGACCTGTGCGGCATCGCCAAGGGGCATGCGCTGGACCGGATGATCGCCGCGCTCGGCGCGGCAGGCCTCGGCAACATCCTTCTGGAGCTGGGCGGCGAGGTGCGCACGCTGGGCACCCATCCCGACGGGCGCGGCTGGCAGGTGGGAATCGAGGACCCGAGACCCGGCGCGGCGCGCGTTCACGGCGTCATCGCGCCGCGCGGGCGGGCTGTGGCGACCTCGGGCCACGCCGCGCAGGGCGCGGCGGGCGTCACGCACCTGATCGACCCACGCCGGGGCCGCCCCGCCGACATGGGGCTGCTGTCCGTGACCGTGCTGGCGGGAACCGCACAGGCGGCGGACGGGCTGGCCACCACACTCGCGGTGCTCGGCCCCGAGGACGGGCCGGCCTGGGCCGAGGCCAGGGGCATCGCCACGCTGTTCCTGCTGGCCGATGGCCCCGGGCTGCGCCCCATCACAACCGGCGATTTCGCCGATCACATCCTTGCCTGAGGTGCTGCAATGGCGACCCTGATCCTGAGTTTCGCAATCGTGTTGCTGGCGATCGGCGGTCTGGCCCTTGGGGTCATGGCGGGCCGCAGGCCGCTGAAGGGGTCCTGTGGCGGGCTGGCCTGTGCCGGGCTGTCCTGCCGCACATGCCCGAACCGCGACGGGGGACAGGCCGATGACTGACCGCCCCCGCGTGCGCGACTACATGGCGCGCAACCTGACGACCCTGACCCCCGGGATGGAGATCAACCGCGCCGCCGCGATCCTGCTGGAGCGCGGGATCTCCGGCGCGCCCGTGGTGGATGCGCAGGGCCACCTTGTCGGCGTCTTGTCGAAGAAGGATTGCCTGCGCGCCGCGCTGCACGCCGCCTATTTTCGCGAATGGTCCGGCGCCGTGGCCGATTGCATGTCGACGAAGGTCGACACGCTCGATGCCGACATGGACATCGTCGAGGCGGCCGAGGCGTTCCTGGCCTCGTCCTACCGCCGGTTTCCGGTGATGCACGAAGGCGCGCTGGTGGGACAGGTCAGCCGCGCAGACATCCTGCGCGGCCTTTACGAACACTGGAGTTGAGGGCGGGCGCATCGGCGCGCCCGCCGCCGGCTCAGATGCTTTTGCAGCAGCGGAAGCCGAGGTGATAGTTCTCGTGGCTGGACGGAGACATCACCGGCGCGCCGTGCCAGTAGGGTGCGCGCCAGCGGCACCAGTCGGGGTGCGCGTTGATCTTGTCCCAGATGAACCAGCTGCCCTTCATCTCGGTCACGCCAAGCGTGGTCGATCCGGCGCTGGCCATCTGGTCGGGGCGCAGCGGCAAGTTCATGTGCTCGGCCGCGTTGCCGTTCAGGTCGTAGACCCCCAGCGCCGAGCGGCAGTTCGGGAAGCTGCCCACCGGGTAATGGTTCGATCCGCAGCGATTGAACCCGCCGCCCGGGCAAGTTGCGCTTTTCACGCTGTCCTGGGCGCAGATGCCGCGCTGGAAGGTCGGGCCGTAGCTCCAGCTTTTCGTGGGTTCGTATTTCGAGTTGTGCCAGGCACGCATGGCACCGTGGCTGCCAAGGTCGAAGCGGTAGTCCGGCGGCTCCAGCGCGCCGGCGCAGGCGCCCTCCCACTCATGCGCGTCGCACAGGCGCTTGCCCTGCGCGGCACAGATCTGCGCGGCCTCGACGGCCTTTACCCAGACCACGGGATAGGTGCAGGGGATGTTCGGAAACTCGAACATGTCGATGCAGGCGTTGGCATCTTCCGCACGTTCGGTGCGCGGATCATAGAGCGGCGCCATGTACTTGTCGCCGCAGATCCGTTCGAAACGGCTGTTGCGATAGCTTTCCGGCCCGCCGGGGATGCGCGCGGCGCATTGCTCGGGCGTCATCGGGCGCTGGTTGATGGCGGGGTTCCCCTGCCCCATGAACCCGCGCTGGCCGAAGATCGCCCTGATCCGCTCCATCTCGGCGCCGGACAGCCGGTGCACCTGCTGAAGCTGCTGGAACAGGACCTCGTTGGCCTGTTGCAGCGCGGATTGCGCCTGCACGGCCCCGCCGGCCAGAACCATCCCGATGGAAAGCGCCAGTGCGCGGATCATTGCGTGCCCTCCTTGCGCATCACGTAGAACAGGTCGCGGTTGTCCGGGTAGCCGAGGAACCGCGGAATCACAGTACCGTCTCGGTAGCGTTTGTCGACACCGCTCATCCCCGGCACGATATGCTGGACCTCGACCGAACCGTCTCGGCGGACGTAAAGCGCAAGGTAGGTGTGCTCCAGCGCGTTCATGTCCAGAAGCATGGCGTAGGTGCAGCCATAGCCCTGGAAGGTGCGCGCCATGGCCGAGGGCGTGGCGGTCGAGAAGTATCCGTACAGCAGGTAGCGGGTGTCGTCGCCCTCGACGATGCAGGCACCGGCGCGCAGCGTGCGAAGCTCCGCCTCGGCAGAACCCGACCAGTTGCCGGGGCCCCATTGCGTTACGTACTGCCCCGGCAGCGGCACACCGGTCTCCGGGTCGGGCTCCACCAGCGCGACACCGTTCTGGCGGGCGAAGCGCAGGCGCGGCAGCAGCGCGTCGTCGTCCTCGGTCCAGGTGCGCATGTGGATGGACCCGTCGTCGAGGATGAAGAAGGTCGACAGCCCCGGCCACAGCTTGGAATAAAGAACCCCGTGTTCAAGAAAGCCGTAGTGGCTGCCGAAGTTCACCTCGGCAAACGGCCCCCAGCGGAAGGCGCCGTGCTGGCGCTTGTAGCCTGCCGTGAAGGTCGCGATCGTGCGCGGCGCATCGCGCGGACTGACCATGCCCAGGGGCACGACCGGATCGACGCGGTTGAACCCGTCGGGGCCGGACAGGCCCTGCGGGCGGACGTTCCACGGCGGGCGCGGCGACCATTCCACGCCGGGATGATCGGTGCCACGCGCATAGCCCAGTTCGAAAAGCGACAGATCGAAGGCCACCATATAGCCGGTCGCCGCGCCCTCGACCCCGTCCAGCCAGTTCGTGGTGCCGGGGCCTTGCAGGATCTCGGCGCTGATCGAGCGGGGCTGGAAGCTGCTGACGAAGACGCCGTCAAGGTCGGCCACCGGATACCAGATGCCCATCGTCATCCGGCCCGGCTGCGCGCCCTCCAGCCCGAAATCGTGCAGGGCGGTCATCACCGGGCGCTGGAAATCGCTGACGTTGAGCGGCAGCGGCGGCGGGCCCGTGACCTCTTCCACGACCTCTTCCATGCCGAGGCTCTTCGAGGTCTCGGCGAACTTGTCCTTGAAGAAATTGTCGCGGATGAAGCGAACCACCTGTTCCCCGCCCCAGACGTTGTCGCGCAGGAAATCCGTCGTCTTCTCGAGGTTGGTGCTGTAGCCGTTGACCCGGTTGCGCAGGAAAAGTGCGCCGTCGCAAATGGGCGTGTAGGGCACGCGGGTGGCCTGTGCCTCGGCCAGTTCGCCTTCCCATGGGCGGCAGCGCTGCGTCCGGCCATCCTTTTCAAGCACCAGCGCAGGCGCGTCCCCGCCGTCCAGCGTCACGGTCTGCGCGTCGGGATCGGGGTTTTCCAGGTGGACGAAACTGCGCCGGCCTTCCGGCCCCTCGGCCAGCAGGAACCACGAATTGATCCCGGGGTTGAGCGAGATGAGCGTCAGTTCGGCGCCGGTATCGGGGCGCACCGCCGTCATCTCGTGGCGGAAGGGCTGCAACTCGATGATCGACTTGGCGCGCACGGCCTCGTAGGCCTCTTGCTGGGCGGCGAGTGTGGCGTCCGTCTGTGCCGCAGCGGAGCCGGCCAGCACGGCGGACAGGGCCGCAAAAACAACAATGCGTCCGTCAGAAAACGTAACGGGCAATAGACAGGGCTCCTCTTTTCCAGGGCACACGGTGCGACACGCCCGCGGCGGCCGAAATGCGGCCCCGGTTCGCGACATACCAGTCATAGTTTCTCTCGAGCGCTTCGGCATTCGAATAAAGTGGCCGATAGCCGAGGCGCTCCTTTATCTTGTCGATGCTGACAAAGCTGTCGCGCGCGGCGGTTTCGTAGATCCACTGGTAAAGCGGCGAAAGGCCCAGCTTTTCCAGTACCCGAAGGACGGCGATGGCCGGCCCGGCGGGCAGCGGCACGACGCGCTTGCCATGCCCCGCACGGTCCAGCACCGCCTGAAAGCTTTCCCGCAGGGTGCCGAACCGCTCGGCGCCAACATTGAAGACGTCGTTGACGGTCTCGCGGTCGCCGGTCACGCAAAGATCCACCGCCTGGCAAAGATCCTCGACATCGAGAAGCTGATAGCGGTTGTTGCCGTGGCCCAGCACCGGAAACCCGTGCCCGGTGTAGGCGAAATCGAACAGAAGCTCGAACGCGCCCAGCCGTTCCGGCCCAACGAAGGACTTGGGCCGCAGCACCGGCACGCACAGCCCGCGCGCGCGGTAGTCCTCGCAGACGGCCTCGGCCTGCACCTTGGCCTCGCCATAGGGACCGACGCCGATCAGCCGGTCGCCCTCGACCAGCGGGTGGTGATCCGGCACGCCGTAGACGGCCGTGGACGAGGTGTGGATGAACCGCTCCACGCCCTTCCTCAGGGCAGTGTCGAGCACCATCCGGGTGCCGTCGACATCGGTGGAAAAGATCTCTTCGCGGGTACACAGCGGCAGCGCCGCGGCGCAATGCACCACCACGTCGATGCCGTCGAAGGCCCGGTCGTGCAGGCTGTCGTCGCGGATATCGCCGTGCAGTTCGTCGATCCGGTCACGCTCGGGATAGTCGAAGGGGGCGATGTCCCAGCTGCGCACCTCGTGCCCGCGCGCAAGCAGGTAGCGCACCAGGTTGATGCCCATGAAACCGGACCCGCCTGTCACGAGAAACCGCATCGCATCCCTTTTCCAGCCGCGCGGACCTTACCTTGCGGCGTCCCGCGTCACCTACCCCAACCGATTGATACGAAACCTTCGCGCAGGTCACAACGCGACACCGCGTGCATCCGTGACGTCAGGACGAACCGTTGCCCGCGAACACGAAACGGCGGTCCAGCCGGTACTTGGCGACATATCCGATGCTCAGCCCGATCACTGCGCCGACCTCGCGCATGATATCGGCCTCGAACGCCCACCAGAACGCCGTCTCGGTGCCCCAGAAGATCGCCGTAGTGACGACGCCTGTCAGGGTGTAGCGGGAGAACCGCTTGCCGTGGGCCGCCACGCCCGTGCTGTGGTCCTGGAAGATCCAGCGCTTGTCGAGGACGTACTTGACCACCAGCCCGACGCCCGTGCCCACGAAGAGAGCCAGCGCGAAGCCGCCCGTGCCGTCCATCAGCGCAAGCACCACGCGTTGCGCGCCAAGGTTCGCCACGACGGCGATGACGGCGAAGGCGGCATAGCGCAGAATCAGGGTGCGAGTGGTCATGGCGGCCTTTCGAGGACTTCCGGCTAGATAGGCCAGTCGCACCGGAGGTCACAAGCATGCAAACCCCTTTCCCGGGCCCGCGTGCTCTGGCATACCGCGCCCATGCTGGACGAGGCCGACGACATCCACCCGCTCTTTCACGGGGCGCCCGCGACGACGGAGTTCAAGAAACTCCGCAAACGCATCGTGCGCAACACGCGCGAGGCGCTGGATCGCTACGGCATGATCGAACGGGGCGCGCGCTGGCTGGTCTGCCTGTCGGGGGGCAAGGACAGCTACACGCTTCTGGCCGCGCTGACAGAGCTTCAGTGGCGCGGCCTTCTGCCCGTGGACATCCTCGCCTGCAACCTGGACCAGGGACAGCCGGGGTTCCCGGCGACCGTCCTGCCAGAGTTCCTGCAGCGCATGGGCGTCCCGCACCGGATCGAGTACCAGGACACCTATTCCATCGTGGTCGACAAGGTGCCGCAGGGCCGGACCTATTGCGCGCTGTGTTCCCGCCTGCGGCGCGGCAACCTCTACCGGATCGCGCGCGAGGAAGGCTGCAGCGCCGTCGTCCTTGGCCATCACCGCGACGACATCCTGGAGACCTTTTTCCTGAACCTCTTTCACGGCGGCAAGCTGGCGACGATGCCGCCCAAGCTGCTGAACGACGAGGGCGACCTGTTCGTGCTGCGCCCGCTGGCCCATGTGGCCGAGGCCGACTGCGACCGATTCGCCCGGGCGATGGATTACCCGATCATTCCCTGTGACCTGTGCGGCAGCCAGGACGGCCTGCAGCGCCAGGCGATCAAGCAGATGCTCGACGGCTGGGAGGCGCGCGCGCCGGGCAGGCGGCAAAAGATGTTCTCCGCCCTGATGAGCACGCGCCCCTCGCATCTGCTGGACAGCGGGCTCTTCGATTTCGCCGGACTGACGCGCCGCGGCGGGGATGATGAAAATGCCGCGGAAATCCCGCGGCTGCGTTAACCTGGCGCCCGCGATCACCGACTAGGCTTGCCATGACATGCCGGGAGCAGCCCCCGGCGGAACGTGGAGGCCGCATCATTGCCCACGACCCGTCAAAGCCTTGCCGACAGGTTTCCCGCCTCTTTGCGCGCCGCCCTGTTCGGCCCGCCACTCATCGCCTTCATCCCGGCGATTTCGCTGGCGGCCTACCAGTTCGGCGGCGAGACCGCGCTCGTCTGCGCGGCGCTGGCCATACCGGCGGTGATCGCGCTGCTGCGCTGGATGCCCCTGCCGGGCCGCGCCTCAGCCGATGCCCGCGATGCCGCCACGGGTCTGCCGCTCGCCGCTGCGGTGCGCCGCGCCCTCGACCGCGACCTTGCCGCATCTAGCGACGGCAGCGCGCGAACCGCCGCGCTCGCGATCGAGATCGACGATGGCGCCGCGCTCTTTTCCCGTGTCGGCGAGGGCGCGACGACAGAGCTTCTGCGCGAGATATCCGGCCGCCTCGGCAGCGTCCTGCGCACCGGCGACGTGCTGGCGCGCAACGGGTCGCACGGCTTCGTACTGTCCCTGGCGCTGACCCGGCGTCTTGACCTGGACTCGCTCGTCCAGCTGGCGGCACGCCTGCAACGCAGTCTCGCCGATCCGCTGCCGCTGGGCGGCCAGGGTCTTTATGTCACGCTGTCCATCGGGTTCTGCCTGCCCGGCCGGCCAGAGGAATACACCGGCAAGGCCTGCCTCGACGCCGCCCTGACGGCATTGGACGAAGCACGCCGCAATGCCCCCGGGGCGATCCGGGCGTTCACCCCGGGCCTTCAAAGGCGCACCCGCCCCGGCGCCGACCTGGAGGAAGCGCTGGTGCACGCCTTCGCAAGCGCCCAGATCGGCGCATGGTTCCAGCCGCAGCTGTCCACCGACACCGGTGCCATCAGCGGGATGGAGGCGCTGGCGCGCTGGCGCCACCCGCGGCACGGCATTCTGCTGCCGGGCGACTTCCTGCCCGCGGTCGAGGCGCTGGGGCTTCAGCGCCGCCTGACCGAGGTGAT
>JAUIIC010000182.1 GCA_030431935.1 Alphaproteobacteria bacterium
CTGATTGGAACCGACTGCTTTCGGGGCCGCCGCATCGCGCGCGGCCCCGATACGTCATTCAAAACCTCGGGCGTTCGCGCCTTCCCGGACATGGGGCGCGGACAGGAATGGAGGCACACATGATCCACAAGAACTGGCAGGAACTGATCAAGCCCACGCAGCTTGACGTCAAGCCCGGCAACGATCCCGCACGTCAGGCCACCGTGGTCGCCGAACCGCTGGAACGCGGTTTCGGCCTGACCCTGGGCAACGCGCTGCGCCGTATCCTGATGAGCTCGCTTCAGGGCGCGGCCATCACCTCGGTGCAGATCGACAACGTTCTGCACGAGTTTTCCTCGGTCGCCGGTGTGCGCGAGGACGTGACCGACATCATCCTCAACCTCAAGGGCGTCAGCCTGCGGATGGAAGTCGAGGGCCCCAAGCGCCTGACCATCTCGGCCAAGGGCCCGGCGGTCGTCACCGCCGCCGACATCAGCGAAAGCGCGGGCATCGAGGTGCTGAACCCCGACCATGTGGTCTGCCATCTGGATGACGGCGCCGACCTCTACATGGAACTGACCGTCAACACCGGCAAGGGCTATGTCTCGGCCGAGAAGAACAAGCCCGAGGACGCCCCGATCGGCCTGATCCCGATCGACGCGATCTATTCGCCGGTCAAGCGGGTCAGCTATGACGTGCAGCCCACCCGCGAGGGCCAGGTGCTGGACTATGACAAGCTGACCATGAAGGTGGAAACCGACGGTGCGATCACGCCCGACGATGCCGTCGCCTTTGCCGCGCGCATCCTGCAGGACCAGCTGTCGATCTTCGTGAACTTCGACGAACCCGAAAACGCCGCCCGCCAGGACGACGATGACGGGCTCGAGTTCAACCCGCTGCTGCTGAAGAAGGTGGACGAGCTGGAGCTGTCGGTCCGGTCGGCAAACTGCCTGAAGAACGACAACATCGTCTATATCGGCGACCTGATCCAGAAAACCGAGGCCGAGATGCTGCGGACCCCGAACTTCGGCCGCAAGTCGCTCAACGAGATCAAGGAAGTGCTCTCGGGCATGGGCCTGCACCTGGGCATGGATGTCGAGGACTGGCCGCCCGACAACATCGAGGACCTCGCCAAGAAATTCGAGGATTCGTTCTGATCCCGTAGGATGGGGTTCAACCCCATCCTACATCAACCCCGGGCAATGGTGCCCCAAGGTGAGGGGCCGGCGCGCACCGGCCCCCGGACAAAGCAAAATGATGAAGAAGGATTGAAACCATGCGTCACGCACGAGGATACCGCCGCCTGAACCGCACCCATGAGCACCGCAAGGCGCTGTTTGCGAACATGGCCGGCTCGCTCATCGAACATGAGCAGATCAAGACCACCCTGCCCAAGGCCAAGGAACTGCGCCCGGTCGTCGAAAAGCTGATCACGCTGGCCAAGCGCGGCGACCTGCACGCCCGCCGCCAGGCCGCGGCGCGGCTGAAGGAAGACAAGGACGTGGCCAAGCTCTTCGAGGTTCTCGGCCCGCGCTATGCCGACCGCAAGGGCGGCTATGTGCGCATCCTCAAGGCGGGTTTCCGCTATGGCGACATGGCGCCGATGGCGATCATCGAGTTCGTCGACCGCGATGTCGATGCGAAGGGCGCCGCCGACAAGGCCCGCGTCGCCGCCGAGGACGCCGACGACGAATAGGACCCCGGCCCGCGCGCCGATGTCATCACCCCCGCCCATCCGGGCGGGGGTTTTCATTTCCGGGCCGCGCTTGCAATCGCGCGGCGCGCGGCTCATATCCACGGACGGAACAGTTCCGGAGGTCCGATGATCCGCGCCGCCTTTCTTGCCGCCCTTCTCTGCCTCGCCCTGCCGCTGGGGGCCGAAACGCAGGTGCCCGGAAACCGCGCCGAGATCGCGCTGGGATTCGCGCCCGTGGTCAAGCAGGCCGCGCCGGCGGTGGTCAACATCTATGCCCGCCGCGTCGTCGAAACCCGCCGCAACCCGTTCATGGACGATCCGTTCTTCAGCGAGTTCTTTCGCGGTTTCGGCACGCCCCGGTCGCGGGTGCAGAATTCGCTCGGGTCGGGGGTGATCCTGTCGGCGGACGGGATCGTGGTGTCGAACTACCATGTGGTGGGCATGGCCACCGACATCCGCGTGGTCACGACCGACCGCCGCGAATATGCCGCCCGGGTGGTGCTGGGCGACGAAGAGGCCGACCTGGCGATCCTGCAGCTGGACGAGGCCGAGGACCTGCCGTTCCTGACCCTGCGCGATTCCGATCATGTCGAGGTGGGCGAACTGGCGCTGGCCATCGGCAACCCGTTCGGTGTCGGCCAGACGGTCAGTTCGGGGATCGTTTCGGGGCTGGCGCGCACCGGCCTGGCCACCGGGCAGGCGCGCGGCTATTTCATCCAGACCGACGCGCCGATCAATCCGGGCAATTCCGGCGGCGCGCTGATCGACGTGAACGGCGACCTGATCGGCATCAACACCTCGATCCTGTCGCGCTCGGGCGGGTCGAACGGCATCGGGTTCGCCATTCCGGCGAACCTGGTGGCCGAGTTCGTCGAACAGGCCCGCGACGGGCGCGACCGGTTCGAACGTCCCTGGGCGGGCATGACGGGGCAGCCGGTCGATGCCGGGTTGGCCGAGGGTTTCGGCCAGGTGGTGCCCGAAGGCATGGTGATTTCCGACCTGCACCCTTCCAGCCCCTTTGCCGATGCCGGTTTCGCGGTGGGCGACGTGATCACCCGCGTCGATGGCCAGCCGGTGAACACGCCGGCCGAGATGATCTTTCGCATGACCGTGGCCGGGATCGGCAAGCAGGCGCAGGTCACCCGCCTGCGCGGTGGCGACGAGGATGACATCACCGTGGCGATGATCTCTGCCCCCGACGATCCCCCCGCGCGCGAGATCACGCTGGGCGACGATACCGTGCTGCCCGGCATTGCCGTGGCGCAGGCCAACCCGGCGGTGATCGCGCGGCTGGGCCTGCCACTGTCGACCTCGGGTGTCGTCGTCACCGATACCGGTCCGGCAGGCGGGCGGGCCGGCCTGCGGGACGGCGACGTGGTGCTGGCGATCAACGGCACCCTCGTCATCACCAGCGATGACGTGCGTGATCTGCTGACGCGACCGGGCCGGCGGCTGCTGATCGAGCTCGACCGCCGGGGCAAGCGCGTCAGCCTGCGCTTCCGGCTCTGACGCCGATGGCGGACCTGTTCGACAGCCCCGGCGATCCGGCACCCGCCACCACGCCGCGACCGCTGGCGGACCGGCTGCGCCCGGCCCGGCTGGCCGAGGTGATCGGGCAGGACCAGGTGCTGGGGTCCGACGGGCCGCTGGGCGCGATGCTGGAGGCGGGCAGCCTGTCCTCGCTGATCCTGTGGGGGCCGCCGGGGGTGGGCAAGACCACCATCGCGCGGCTTCTGGCCGATGAAAGCGACCTGCATTTCGTGCAGATCAGCGCGATCTTCACCGGCGTGCCGGAACTGCGCAAGGTGTTCGAGGCCGCGCGGATGCGGCGCGGCAACGGGCAGGGCACGCTGCTTTTCGTCGACGAGATCCACCGGTTCAACAAGGCCCAGCAGGACGGGTTCCTGCCCCATATGGAAGACGGCACCATCCTGCTGGTGGGCGCCACCACCGAGAACCCGTCCTTTGAACTGAACGCGGCGCTGCTCAGCCGCGCACAGGTGCTGGTGCTGGAGCGCCTGTCGCCCGCCGATCTCGAACGGCTGGCGCAGCGGGCGGAAAAGGAACTGGGCGCGGCGCTGCCGCTGACCGGTGCCGCGCGCGACGCGCTGATCGAGATGGCCGATGGCGACGGGCGGGCGCTGTTGAACCTGGTCGAACAGGTGGCGGCGTGGAAAACGGATGTAAAACTGGATACCGGGGCGCTGACCACGCGGCTGATGCGGCGGGCGGCGAAATACGACAAGGGCGGCGACGAGCATTACAACCTGATCTCGGCGCTGCACAAATCGGTGCGCGGGTCGGACCCGGACGCGGCGCTCTACTGGCTGGCGCGGATGCTGGCCGGGGGCGAGGACCCGCGATACCTGGCGCGGCGGATCACGCGCATGGCGGTCGAGGATATCGGGCTGGCCGACCCGCAGGCGCAGGCGATCTGCCTGCAGGCCTGGGAAAGCTATGAACGGCTCGGCAGTCCCGAGGGCGAACTGGCGCTGGGGCAGGCGGTGATCTATCTCGCGCTCGCCCCGAAATCGAACGCGGGCTATGTCGCGTTCAAGGCGGCGGCGAAACTGGCGCGGAAAACCGGGTCGGAAATGCCGCCGAAACATATCCTGAACGCGCCGACCGGCCTGATGAAGGATCAGGGCTATGGCGCCGGCTATGATTATGACCACGACGCCGAGGACGGGTTTTCGGGGCAGAACTATTTTCCCGAGGGGGTGAAACGCCCGGTGCTCTACAGTCCGGTCGAGCGCGGGTTCGAACGCGACCTGAAGAAGCGGCTGGACTACTTTGCCCGGCTGCGCGGGAAACGTGGGGTCTGAACGGCTGGCCTGAACACCGGGTCTGCCCCGCTTGACTTTGCCAGCGTCCCGCGCGACAGACCCGCCATGGTTTCAACGGTGTTTCATGTGGCGGTTGGCGGCGCGGCCGGCGCGGCGCTGCGCTATCTGACCGGGCTGGCGGTGCTGCGCCGGTTCGGCCACCATGATTTTCCCGTCGCGATCATCACCGTGAACGTGATCGGGTCGTTCCTGATGGGCGTGTTCGTGGTTCTCGCCGCGCAGCGCGGGCTGACCCAGTACAGCCCGCTGGTCATGACCGGGTTCCTGGGCGGGTTCACCACCTTCTCGGCCTTCTCGCTGGAAACGGTAACGCTGATCGAGCGCGGCGCGCACGGGCAGGCGGCGCTCTATGTGCTGTTGTCGGTGCTGTTGTCGGTGGGCGGGCTGCTGCTGGGCCTCTGGGCGGCGCGCGGGGTGTTCGCGTGAGCGGCGTGCAGACCGTCACCGTCACCGCCGACGAGGCCGGCCAGCGGGTGGACCGCTGGCTGCGGCGGCGGTTTCCACATGTCGGGCAGGGCCGGATCGAAAAGATGTGCCGCAAGGGTGAACTGCGCGTCGATGGCGGGCGCGTGAAGGCCAGCGCCCGGCTGGAGGAGGGCCAGAGCGTCCGCCTGCCCCCGCTGCCCGAGCCCGGCGAGCGCCCCGAACCGGCGCGGACCGGGGTTTCCCGCTCCGATGCCGAGATGATCCGGTCCTGCGTGATCTACCGGGACGATCACATCCTGGCGCTGAACAAGCCGCCGGGCCTGCCGGTGCAGGGCGGCAGCGGCCAGCGCCGGCATGTGGACGGGCTGGCAGATGCGCTGCGGTTCGGGCTGGACGAAAAGCCCCGCCTCGTGCACCGGCTCGACAAGGATACCTCAGGCGTGCTGCTGCTGGCGCGCAGCCGTGCGGTCGCGGCCGGTCTGACCGCCTCCTTCCGGCACCGGGCCGCGCGCAAGATCTACTGGGCGGCGGTCGCGGGCGTGCCGCATCCCAAAATGGGCGAGATCCGCACCGGGCTGGTCAAGGCGCCCGGCCACGGGCGCGGCGGCGAAGGCGAACGGATGCACTGCATCCATCCGCGCGACATCGACGGCACGCCCGGCGCGAAACGCGCGGTCACCGAATACGCGGTGCTCGAGGCGGCGGCGCGGCGGGCGGCGTGGATGGCGCTGATCCCGGTCACCGGGCGGACCCACCAGCTGCGCGCGCATATGGCCGAGCTGGGCCACCCGATCGTGGGCGACGGCAAATATGGCGGGTCGGGGCAGGACAACATGGGCGATGGCTGGGGCGCGCAGCTGGGCGGCGATGTCAGCCGCAAGCTGCACCTGCACGCACGGTCGCTGCGGCTGAAACACCCGGTGACCGGGGCGATGCTGCACCTGACCGCGCCGCTGCCCGAGCACATGGCCCGCACCTGGGACCTGTTCCAGTGGAAACCGGCGGATGTGCCCGACGACCCGTTCGAGGACGAGGCATGAGCGCGCCGCTTCGCCTGATCATCTTCGACGTGGACGGCACGCTGGTGGACAGCCAGAACAGCATCGTCGCGGCGATGAAGGCCGCCTTCGCGGCGCTGGACATGCCGTTGCCGCCGCGCGCGGAACTGTTGGGGATCGTCGGCCTTTCGCTCGAGGTGGCGATGGCGCGGCTGGCGCCCGGGCGGGACCCGGCCTGCCACGCGCGGCTGGCCGACGCCTATCGCGACAGTTTCAGGTCCGGGCGCGAGCGGGGCGATCTGCCGCCGCTGTTTCCCGGCGCGCGCGCCGTGCTGGACCGGCTGGCCGGGGTGCCCGAGAACATCCTGGGCATCGCCACCGGAAAATCCGCCCGCGGGCTGGCGGCGCTGATCGGGGCGCATGGGCTGGACGGGGTGTTTGCCACCACCCAGGTGGCGGATCACCACCCGTCGAAACCGCACCCGTCGATGATCGAGACGGCGATGGCCGAGGCCGGGGTCGGGCCCGGGGACACGGTGATGATCGGGGACACGAGTTTCGACATCGACATGGCCCGCGCGGCGCGGGTCGCGGCGATCGGTGTCGACTGGGGCTATCACCCGGCCCCGGCGCTGGCGGCGGCGGACCGGGTGATCGAGGATTTCGAGGCGCTGCCGCGGGCGCTGGACGACATCTGGGCGGCACGGCAATGAGCGAATGGAAGGCCAGGCGGTTCTGGACCGCAACCACGGTCGCCGAGGCGGATGACGGCTTTGCCGTGCATCTGGACGGGCGCGGCATCCGCACGCCGGGCAAGACCGCGCTGGTGCTGCCGACGCGCCCGATGGCCGAGGCGGTGGCCGCGGAATGGGACGCGCAGCACGAGAATATCGACCCGCTGTCGATGCCGGTGACACGCTCGGCCAATTCGGCGCTGGACAAGGTGCATCCGCAACATGCCGAGGTGGCCGACATGCTGGCCGCCTATGGCGATGCCGACCTGCTGTGTTACCGCGCGGCCAGCCCGGCCGAACTGGCGGCGCGCCAGGCCGAGGACTGGGACCCGGCGCTGGACTGGGCGGAAACCGCGCTGGGGGTCCGGCTGCACATCCGCGCCGGCGTGGTCCACGCGGCGCAGAACCCGGACGGGCTGGCGCGGCTGGCCGCACAGGTGCATGCGCTGGACGATTTCCGCCTGACCGCCTTTCACGATCTCGTCAGCCTGTCGGGATCGCTGGTGCTGGGCTTCGCGGCGGCGCAGGGTTGGCGCGATGCCGACGCCATCTGGCGGCTCTCACGGCTCGATGAATCGTGGCAGGAAGACCAATGGGGTCGCGACGACGAGGCGCATGACGCGTCCGAGGTGAAACGCGCCGCATTCCTTCATGCCAAGCGATTCTGGGACATGTGCTGAGGGGTCCAACCCCCGCGTATCGCGACAAATTCGGTGTCGTTTACCCTCTGTGGCGGTTGCGGGGCAAAATCCGGAACCGACCCTTGACCTTCATCGGCAATTCCGCCCAAACTCGCGCTACCGGAGGGGGAGTTCCTCCAGAACAGCAATACGGCTTGCAATGGCCGATGCATAAACCGCACGACGGGGCGGAAGATCAGGAAGAGGTACAAATGAAAAAATCGGTAATTTTCGGCGCGCTCACCGTGGCGGGCCTGGCAGCCGGCGCGGCTGCGGCGGGTACGCTCGACGATGTGAAGGCGCGCGGCAAGCTGAACTGTGGTGTCGCAACCGGCGTGCCCGGGTTCGCGTTCACCGATGCCAATGGCGACTGGCAGGGCTTTGACGTGGCGGTCTGCCGCGCCGTGGCCGCCGCGGTGCTGAGCGACGCCACCGCCGTCGAATTCGTGCCCACGACCGGCAAGACGCGCTTTACCGCGCTGGCATCCGGCGAAATCGACATGCTGGCCCGGAACACCACCTGGACGTTTTCGCGCGACGTGGACCTGAAATTCACCTTCGTCGGCATCAACTATTATGACGGCCAGGGCTTCATGGTGCCCAAGGAACTGGGCGTGTCCTCGGCCAAGGAACTGGACGGCGCGACCGTCTGCATCCAGACCGGCACCACCACCGAGCTGAACCTCGCGGATTTCTTCCGCATCAACAACATCAGCTATGAGCCGGTGCCGATCGAAACCAATGCCGAGGCCCAGCAGCAATACCTGGCCGGTGCCTGCGACGTCTATACCACGGACGCCTCCGGCCTGGCGGCGACCCGCGCGTCCTTCGAGAATGCCGGCGATCATGTGATCCTGCCCGAGATCATCTCCAAGGAGCCGCTCGGCCCGCTGGTGCGTCATGGCGACGACGAATGGGGCGACGTGGTGCGCTGGACCCTCAACACGCTGATCGCGGCCGAAGAACTGGGCATCACCTCGGCCAATGTCGAGGAAATGTCGGCGGCAGCCGGCGACAAACCGGAAATCAACCGGATGCTGGGCACCGAAGGCACGCTGGGCGAAATGCTGGGCCTGGACGCGGCCTGGGCCAAGCGGGCAATTTCCGTCGGCGGCAACTATGGCGAGATCTTTGCCAAGAATATCGGCGAGGAAACCCCGATCGGCCTGGCGCGCGGCCTGAACGCGCAATGGACCGACGGTGGGCTGATGTACGCCCCGCCGTTCCGGTAAGATACCAAGGGAAAGGGCGCAGGTCATCCTGCGCCCTTTTTCCATCAACGATAAACCCGGCCATCGGGGAGCGGGGAAGAAACCCTGCCGGCAGACGGGACCGGGACCAAACAGGGACGTCTGACAATGACAACACTGAGCGACCCGCCGAAGGAAGGCTTTCGCCTGTCGATGCTGCTCTACGATACGCGGTATCGGTCCGGCACCATCCAGGTCGTCGCGCTGTTCTGCTTCATGCTGCTTGCGGCATGGCTGCTCAACAACACGATCCAGAACCTCGCCGCGCTGGGCAAACCGATCGATTTCGGGTTTTTCAGCGAACCGG
>JAUIIC010000183.1 GCA_030431935.1 Alphaproteobacteria bacterium
ACCAGCGCGCCTCGATCCGGATGGCGGCGTCGAAGGGCACCAGCGTGCCCTCGTAGACCGCCGACAACAGCGCCTTGGCCGCCGGGTAGACGCCCTTGGTCTTGCCGTGGACCATGGCGTTGGCGCCGACGAAGGTCATGTAGCCTGCCGGGTGATAGGGCGCGCCGCCGGGGATCTTCTCGCCCTTCTGGTCCCATGGCTTGACAAGGTCGGCATCTGTGGCCCCGGCGATCCAGGCCTTGGCGGCGGCGACGGGATCGGCGGCGACCTCGTCGATCAGGCCCGCGCCGCGCGCCCGCGCGGGGTCGAGCGTCTTGCCTTCCAGCAGGTAGGGCGCGGCGGCCATCGCGCCCAGCTTGCGCACCAGCCGCGTGGTGCCGCCCGACCCGGGGAAGAGCCCGACAAGGATTTCCGGCAGGCCGATCCTGGCCTTGGGGTTGTCGGCGCAGATGATCCGGTGGCAGGCCAGCGCGATTTCATAACCGATGCCAAGCGCCGTACCGGGCAGGGCGGCGACGATGGGCTTGCCGCCCTTGTTGCGGTCGTCCATGCCCGCGCGCTCGATCTTGCGCAGGATGCCATGCACCGACATCAGCCCGTCGAACAGTCCCTGGGCCGGGTTGGCGCCGGCGTCGTCGCGCATCCGGGCCAGCACGTTCAGGTCCATGCCCGCGGCAAAGCTGTCCTTGGCCGAAGTGATGACGACGCCCTTCACCGCGTCATCGGCCAGAGCGGCGTCGATCATCCCGTCGAGCTGGCGGAAGCCATCGAAGCTCATCACGTTCATGGATTTCCCGGGCAGGTCCCAGGTGATGGTGGCGACGCCGTCGGCGTCGACGGCGTAGCTGAATTCGCTCATGTCGCGTCTCCTTGGGGATGGTCGTGCCAGGGCTGCCTGTCCCAGGGCAGCGCGTCCTCGGCATGGAAGACGCGGCCCGGTGTCAGCCCGGATGGATCGTCGAAGGCGCCGAGGTCGAGCATGATGAGCGTCTCGGCGCGCGGCGTGGTGTTCCAGAGCGGCGAGCCGCAGGTGCCGCAGAAGGCCTGATCGACGGCATGTCCCGCCGGGGCGGGCCGGGGATAGACCCGCGCGGTGCCGGTGATCGTGACCGCGTCGCGGGGATAGGCCGCGCTGGCGGCATGTCCCGTTCCGGTCTTGCGGCGGCAGGCGCCGCAATGGCAGACGAAGGCGAAGCGAGGGTCGCCCTCGGCGCGGAAGCGGACCGCGCCACAGGCGCAGCCGCCGTCGCGGGCGGTCATGCCCGCGCCCCCGTCCGGCGCGACGCGCCGGTTTCGAAGCGGACCGGCATCAGCGTGCATCCTTTCGCGCGCCGCCCGAAGGGCGCGGCGCATCGGCCGCCTTGCTGCGCGCCTGATGTTCGCGCCGCTGGCCCTCTGCCATGTCCTTGGCGATGACGTGGAGCTTGTCGTTGTGGCCGTCGGTGTCGCAGGACGTTCCCTGCCAGCGCCCGCCGATCCGCATCAGCGTCATGTGGCTGACGTAGGGCTCGACAAGATGCTGGCCGCCCCGGTGGATGATCGTGACATGCTTGCCGAGGATCATGTCCGGGTTCACCGGGACGAAATCGGCTTCGAGGCAGCGCCGCTCGTACCACTCCGCGCCGATCCGTTCGAGGTGATCGCGCAGGTCGTGCATGATGACCTCGACCTCTTCGGGCGAGCCCATCACGATTTCCGCGTCGAGCGTGGTCATCCGGTTCGGGATGGCCAGGTGCCGCAGCAACATGGGCAGGTTGCGCGTCCAGAGCGCCAGCGACACCCTGTCGAGATTGGTCTGGTAGATGTCCCGGGCACTGTCCGGCATCGGCGTCACACCCTCTCGATGATCGTTGCGGCGCCCATGCCGGACCCGATACACAGTGTCGCCAGCCCGGTTTCCCGGTCCGACCGTTCCATCTCGTCCAGAAGCGTGCCGAGGATGATCGCGCCCGTCGCCCCAAGCGGGTGGCCCATGGCGATGGACCCGCCGTTCACGTTGACCTTGGCGCGGTCGACCTCGAAGGCCTGCAGGAAACGCAGGACGACCGAGGCGAAGGCCTCGTTCACCTCGAAGAGATCGATGTCGCCGATCTGCATCCCGGCGGCGGCAAGAACGCGCTCGGTCGCGGGGACGGGGCCCGTCAGCATGATCGTCGGGTCGGTGCCCACGCGCGAGGTCGCCCGGACGCGCGCGCGCGGCTTGAGGCCGCGGGCCTCGCCGAAGTCCTTGGTGCCGATCAGGACGGCGGCCGCCCCGTCGACGATGCCGCTGGAATTGCCGGCATGGTGGATGTGCTCGATCCGCTCGAGGTGCGGGTACTTCATCAGCGCCACGGCGTCGAAGCCGGGCATGACCTCGCCCATTTCCTTGAAGGACGGCTTCAGCGCGCCCAGGGACTGCATGTCGGTGCCGGGGCGCATGTATTCGTCATGGTCAAGGACGGTCAGGCCGTTCCGGTCGCGCACCGGGATCACCGAACGCTCGAACCGCCGGTCGGCCCAAGCCGCGGCGGCGCGCGCCTGGCTTTCGACGGCATAGGCGTCGGCATCGTCGCGGGTAAAGCCGTACTCGGTGGCGATGATGTCGGCCGAAATGCCCTGCGGCACGAAATAGCGTTCCATCGCCACGGTGGGATCGACGGCGATGGCGGCCCCGTCAGAGCCCATGGGCACGCGGCCCATCATCTCGACCCCGCCCGCGATGAAGGCCTGCCCGGCCCCGCCGCGCACCTGGTTGGCGGCCATGTTCACCGCCTCCAGCCCCGAGGCGCAGAAGCGGTTGATCGACACGCCGGGAATGCGCTCGTCGAGGTCCGAGGCCAGCACGGCGGTCCGCGCCAGGCAGCCGCCCTGCTCGCCCACCTGGGTCACGTTGCCCCAGATCACGTCCTCGACGGCGTGCCCGTCCAGCCCGTTGCGGTCCTTCAGCGCGTTGAGCGTCAGCGCCGACAGGCGCAGCGCGGTCACCTCGTGCAGGCTGCCGTCCTTGCGGCCCTTGCCGCGCGGCGTGCGGACGGCGTCGTAGATATAGGCGTCGGTCATCCTTTGGCCTTTCCGTGTCAGGCCCGGTCCGAGGGGTTGCCGGGCATCAGGTCGTAGGGGTGTTTCCAGCCCGGCAGCGCCGACAGGCGCGTCAGCCAGGCGTCGATGTTGGGCCAGTCGGCGCGGTCGAAGCCGAAGGGTTCGGGGTAGTAGAGATACCCGCAGCACGACAGGTCCGCATTGGTCACGCCGTCGCCCACGATCCAGTCGCGCCCCGCGAGGTGCCCGTCGAGCACCTGGTAGGCGGCCTTGAGCCGCCCCTGCATGAAGCCGATCACCTCGGCCGGGCGCTTGTCGGCGGGCAGGAAGTTCATCAGGAACCGCGTCATCCCGGCCTGGCTCGACAGCTTGTGATTGTCCCACAGCACCCAGCGCAGAACCTCGTAGCGGTCCTCGGGCGCGCCGCCAAACTTGCCGGTCCGGTCGGTGACGTACTGCTGGATGACGCCCGACTGGGTCAGCCGCGTGTCGCCGTCGACCATGACGGGCGCCTCGCCCATCTCGTTGACCCCGGCGCGGTAGTCCGGCGTCCGCGTGGCGCCGTTGAAGAAGTCGACGAAGACCGGCTCCCAGTCCAGACCGGACAGCTGCAGCGAAAGCGCCGCCTTGTAGGAATTGCCCGACTCGCCGAAGCAGTGAAGCTGGATGGTCATGCGCGGTATCCTTGCGTGGCGCCCGTGGCGGGGGCGGGATGCGAGTATTTGTGCAGAGAAGAAACCAAGGGCCGTTTCCGGTAACCCGGCGTTAACCCGAATACGATCTGTTCATCGTCGCGGTACAGGCTGGAGAGCCGATGACCGCCAGAGGAGAAGCCCCGCCGGACCGCCTGCGCCCAACTGCAACGGGGACGAACGGAACGGCGGGGTGGACCGCCTGCGGCTTCTTCTCTGTCCAAATACTCTCGCCGAAGGCGCGCGGCGCAGCCGCGCACGGGTCGGCGCGGCGCAGCCGCGGCGAAACCCGGATGGGGCGCCGGCCTCACCGTTTGCCCCCGGCAAAGCCCCGCGCGATCAGTTCCTTCATGATCTCGTTGGTGCCGCCGTAGATGCGCTGCACGCGGGCGTCGGCCCACATCTGGCCGATGGCGTATTCCTGCATGTAGCCGTAGCCGCCGTGCATCTGCAGGCAGGCGTCCAGCACCTCGCCCTGGGTGTCGGTGGTCCAGTACTTGGCCATCGCGGCCTTCTCGACGTCGAGCTGTCCCCGCAGGTGCAGCGCGATGCACTCGTTCAGGAAGGCCTCTGCCACGGTCAGCTTGGTCTTGCATTCGGCGAGCGTGAAGCGGGTGTTCTGGAACTGCATCAGCGGGCCGCCGAAGGCCTGGCGTTCCTGGCAATAGGCGATGGTGCGTTCCACCGCGCCCTGCATCGCGCCGACCGCGCCGCAGGCGATCAGCAGGCGCTCTTGCGGCAGCTGTTCCATCATCTGGTAGAAGCCGCGGCCTTCCTCGCCGCCGAGGATGTTTTCCGGCGGCACCGGCACGTTGTCGAAGAAGAGCTCGGAGGTGTCCGAGGCGTGCATCCCGATCTTGTCGAGGTTGCGGCCGCGGGCGAAGCCCTCGGCGCCTTCGGTTTCCACCACCACCAGCGAGGTGCCGCGCGCGCCGGCCGACGGGTCGGTCTTGGCGGCCACGACGATCAGGTCGGCATGCTGGCCGTTGGTGATGAAGATCTTCTGGCCGGTCACGCGATAGACGTTGCCGTCGCGCGTTGCGCGGGTCTTCAGCCCCTGCACGTCAGAGCCCGCGCCCGGTTCGGACATGGCCAGCGCACCCACCATCTCGCCCGAGGCCATTTTCGGCAGCCAGCGCGATTTCTGGTCCTCGGTGCCGTAGGCCAGGATGTAATGCGCCACGATGCCAGAGTGGATCGGGTGGCCCCAGGCCGCCAGGTTGGCGCGGGCGCTTTCCATCACGATCACCGCCTCATGGCCGAAGTCGCCGCCGGCGCCGCCGTAGGCCTCGGGGATCGAGGGCAGGAGCAGACCCAGTGCGCCCGCCGCGTTCCAGGTGTCGCGGTCCATCTGGCCCTGTTCGCGCCAGCGGTCGAAATGCGGGGCCCATTCCTCGGTGATGAACTTGCGTGTCATCTCGGCGAGCATGTGGTGCTCGTCGGTGCGCCAGTCGGTGGCTGTGGTCGCGTCCATGGGTCCTCCGGTTATCGTTTGCGTGCGTCGAGTTCGCTGTTGAACTGGCGCAGGCGATGGCCCAGCGTCTCGGCGTCGGTGACGCTGTCGAAATGCTCGAACAGGAAGGACAACGCCTCGCCCTCGTCCAGCCCGGCCTCGGCTGCGAAGCGGCGCAGGCGGCGATAGCCGTCCTCGGTCATCGCGACCGGAAAGCGGCGGGTCAGGCGAAAGCGTTTGGGCATCTGTCCTCCTCTGGCGGCACTCTAGAAGGCCTCGGCCGACAGTTCCATGACGGTGTCGCCGCCCGACCGGATGCGCGCCAGGTGCAGGCCCGTCGCAGGCAGGTGGCGGGCCATGTAGTAGCGCCCGGTGGCCAGCTTGTTGCGGTGGAAGTCGGGGTCCGCCGCGCCCTGTTCAAGGGCGGCGAGGCTGGTGCGGGCCATCTTCGCCCACATCAGGCCCAGGCAGACATGACCGAAGAGGTGCATGAAGTCATAGCTGCCCGCCAGCGCGTCATCCGGGGATTTCGCGGCGCGCTCCATGAAGTACATGGCCGCCGCCTGCAGGTCCTTCGAGGCCGCCTTCAGCGGGTCGAGGAAGGGTTCCTTCAGGCCTTCGACATCCTCGTTGTCGCGGATGAACGTCTTGACCATGTCGAAGAAGCCCATGATCGGCTTGCCGCCGTTCGCGGCCAGCTTGCGGCCCACGAGGTCGAGCGACTGGATGCCGTTGGTGCCTTCGTAGATCATCGTGATGCGGGCGTCGCGGACGAACTGTTCCAGCCCCCATTCGCGGGTAAAGCCCGATCCGCCCAGCGTCTGCTGCGCCAGAACCGTGGTCTCGAAGCCCTTGTCGGTCAGGAAGCCCTTGATGACCGGGGTCAGAAGCGAGATCAGCGCGTCGGCCTCGGCGTCGCCCTTACGGTGGGCGCGGTCGATCAGCATGGCGCCCCAGAAGACGAAGGCGCGCGCGCCTTCGACAAGACTTTTCTGGTGCATCAGGTTTCGCCGCACGTCGGGGTGGACGATGATCGGGTCGGCGGGGCCATCGGGGTTCTGCGTGCCGGTCACCGCGCGTCCCTGAAGCCGGTCGCGGGCGAAGGCGGCGGCGTTCTGGTAGGCCACGGCACCCTGCGCATGGCCCTGGATGCCGACGCCGAGGCGGGCCTCGTTCATCATGGTGAACATGGCCTTCAGGCCCTGGTGCGGTTCGCCCACCAGAAAGCCGGTGGCGCCGTCGTAGTTCATCACGCAGGTGGCGTTGCCGTGGATGCCCATCTTCTCTTCCAGCCCCCCGCAACTGACCGCGTTGCGCGCGCCGAGGCTGCCGTCGTCGTTCACCATGAACTTGGGCACGATGAACAGCGAGATGCCCTTGGTGCCCTCGGGGCCGCCGGGGATCTTGGCCAGCACCAGGTGGATGATGTTTTCCGACAGGTCGTGTTCGCCGGCGGAAATCCAGATCTTCTGGCCGGTGATCCGGTAGGTGCCGTCGTCCTGCGGCTCGGCCTTGGTGCGGATCAGGCCCAGGTCGGTGCCGCACTGGGGCTCTGTCAGGTTCATGGTGCCGGTCCAGCGGCCCTCGATCATGTTGGGCAGATAGGTGGCCTTCTGCGCGTCCGAGGCATGGCTGGCCAGCGCGTTCACCGCGCCATGGGTCAGGCCGAGATACATGTTGAACGCCATGTTGGCCGAGACGAACATCTCGCCCACGGCGCTGCCCAGAAGATAGGGCATGCCCTGCCCGCCGTATTCCGGGTCGCAGTCGAGCGCGTTCCAGCCGCCCTCGCGCATCTGGTCATAGGCGGCCTTGAAGCCTTCGGGCGTGCGCACGACGCCGTTCTCCAGCGTGCAGCCCTGCCGGTCACCGACGGGGTTCAGCGGGGCCAGCACCTCTGCGGCGATCTTGCCGGCCTCGCCCAGGATGGCGGCGGTGAGGTCGCGGTCCATGTCGTCATAGCCGGGGATGTCCGACTGCGACACGTTCAGGACATCGTGCAGAAGGTATTGCATGTCCTCGATGGGGGGCGTGTAGACGGGCATCGTGGGTGTCCTATTCGGCGGCGGCGGCGTGTTCGAGGTCTGCGATCTTGCGGGCGCCCCAGTCGAGTTGCGCCTGCAGTTCGCCGATTGCGACGGTCAGTTCGTCGCGCTGGGCGATCATCGCGTTCAGGCGTTCCAGCCCAAGCGCATAGGTGCGTTTGAGCTGCGTGCGCTGCTGGTCGCCCATCGAGTAGAGCTCCAGCAACTGGCGGATCTCTTCGAGGCTGAAGCCGAAGCGCTTGCCCTGCAGGATCAGTTTCAGCCGGGCCTGGTCGCGCCGGGTGAACAGGCGTTTCTGCCCGTCGCGGATCGGGGCCAGCAGTTCCTTGGATTCGTAGAAGCGCAATGTGCGAGGCGTGACGTCAAAGGACTCGCACATCTCGCGTATGGTCAGCGGCGTGTCGGTCATGGCGGTCTCGTGGTCATGTTCCGCCCCCTGATGTGCGACAGGCCCGCGGCGTTCGCAAGGGAAGTTTACGTAAACGTCAACTTGACGTTGCGTCATCCTGTGGCCTGCGCTTGGCTCTTGCACCGGACCGGGCCAGCCGGAATAACGGGTCGACGGAGGCAGGCGCATGGACCCAGAGCACAAGACCAGGATCGCCCGGCAGTTCATCGAGGCTCTGCCGCATTGCCAGGCGCTGGGGATGCGGCTGGAAACCGTGGGGCCGGGCCATGCGGAACTGCACATGCCCTATGATCCCCGGCTGGTGGGCGACCCGGACACCGGGGTGATCCACGGCGGCGCGGTGTCGGCGCTGATGGACACCTGTTCCGGTGCCGCGGTGATCGCCCATCCGTCCAATCCGGGCGCCACCGCGACGATCGACCTGCGCATCGACTACATGCGGCCCGCGACGCCGGGGCAGACCATCGTGGCCCGGGCAGAGTGCTATCACGTCACCCGCACGGTGGCCTTCGTGCGCGCCACGGCGATGGACGACGACCGCGACAACCCCGTCGCAGCCGCGACAGGCGCCTTCACGGTGGAGCGTTAGATGGCGCGCAAGCCTCCCGAACCGGTGCAAGTGGTCAAGCAGCGGCGCGACGCGGCCCTGAAGGCGCTGGTCGAGGGCGTGCCCTACATCGGGTTCCTGGGCATAGGCTTCGACCGGCGCGGCGACGAGCTGACCGCGATCATGCCGTTCCGCGAGATGCTGATCGGCAACCCGATGCTGCCGGCGCTGCACGGCGGGGCGACGGCGGCCTTTCTGGAGGTCACGGCGATCATCGAACTGGCCTGGACGTCCATGTGGGAGGACATCGAGACGGGCCGGATCGACAGCGCGGCGATCGACGCGCGGCACCTGCCGCGCCTGCCCAAGACCATCGATTTCACGGTCGACTACCTGCGGTCGGGCCTGCCGCGCGACGCCTATGCGCGGGCGCGCGTGAATCGCTCGGGGCGGCGCTATGCCAGCGTCCATGTCGAGGCGTGGCAGGACAACCGCAGCCGGCTTTACGCGCAGGCCACCGGGCATTTTCTTATGCCCACGCGCCCTGACGCCAGCGGATGAGCGCCCCGGCGGTCGGGCCCCTGACCAACGCCCGCGTCCTGAAGATCGCCGTTCCCATCGTGCTGTCGAACGCCACGGTGCCGATCCTCGGCGCGGTGGACACGGGCGTGGTGGGCCAGATGGGCGCCGCCG
>JAUIIC010000184.1 GCA_030431935.1 Alphaproteobacteria bacterium
GATATAGGGGCAGCGCGCGGGAAATCGAAACCCCGGATGGCAATGAAAACGGCCCTGCCGCCCTTTGCCGCAACCGACGACACGATCGAAAGGTCCGACTGATGAGCGATTTGGACGCCTGGAAGAGCCGCGCCGAGAAGGAGTTGCGCGGGCGCAGCCCCGACGACCTGACATGGGCCACGCCCGAGGGGATCGACGTGGCGCCGGTCTATACCGCGGGCGACGCCTGGAACCTGCCGCACATGGGCTCGATGCCCGGCGAGGCGCCGTTCACCCGCGGCCCGCGCGCCACGATGTACACCGGGCGTCCCTGGACGATCCGGCAGTACGCGGGCTTTTCCACCGCGGAGGCGTCCAACGCCTTTTACCGCAAGGCGCTGGCCGCCGGGCAGCAGGGCGTTTCGGTGGCCTTCGACCTGGCCACCCACCGCGGCTACGACAGCGACCACCCCCGGGTAGAGGGCGACGTGGGCAAGGCGGGCGTCGCCATCGACAGCGTCGAGGACATGAAGATCCTGTTCGACGGCATCCCGCTGGGCGAGGTCAGCGTCTCGATGACGATGAACGGCGCGGTGATCCCGGTGCTGGCGTCCTTCATCGTCGCCGGGGAAGAGCAAGGCGTCGACCGCGCGGCCCTGTCGGGGACCATCCAGAACGACATCCTCAAGGAGTTCATGGTCCGCAACACCTACATCTACCCGCCCGAGCCCAGCATGCGGATCGTGGCCGATATCATCGAATACACCGCCGCCGAGATGCCGCGCTTCAACTCGATCTCGATTTCCGGCTATCACATGCAGGAGGCCGGCGCGAACCTGGTGCAGGAGCTTGCCTTCACCCTGGCCGACGGCAAGGAATACGTGAAGACCGCCGTGGCGCGCGGCATGGACGTGGACGCCTTCGCCGGGCGGCTGTCGTTCTTCTTTGCCATCGGCATGAATTTCTTCATGGAGGCCGCAAAGCTGCGCGCCGCGCGCTTCCTGTGGCACCGCATCATGTCCGAGTTCAAGCCGCAGAAGCCGCAAAGCTCTATGCTGCGCACCCATTGCCAGACCTCGGGCGTCAGCCTGCAGGAACAGGACCCGTACAACAACATCGTGCGCACCGCCTACGAAGCGATGAGCGCGGTTCTGGGCGGCACCCAGTCGCTGCACACCAACAGCTTCGACGAGGCGATCGCGCTGCCCACCGAGTTCTCGGCGCGCATCGCCCGCAACACGCAACTGATCCTGCAGAACGAGACCGGCGTGACCCGGGTCGTCGATCCGCTGGCCGGGTCCTACTATGTCGAAAAGCTGACCGCCGACCTGATCGAGGCCGCGCAGGAGCTGATGGACGAGGTCGACGCGATGGGGGGCATGACCAAGGCGGTGGCCAGCGGCATGCCCAAGCTGCGCATCGAGGAGGCCGCCGCGCGGCGCCAGGCCGCCGTCGACCGCGGTGACGAGGTCATCGTGGGCGTCAACAAGTTCCGGCTGGAGAAGGAGGACGAGATCGACATCCTCGATGTCGACAACGTCGCCGTGCGCGCCAGCCAGGTCGCGCGGCTCGAGACGATCCGCGCCAGCCGGGATCAGGCCGCCTGCGACGCGGCGCTGGCGGCGCTGGAAGAGGGCGCGCGGGGCGACGGCAACCTGTTGGCGCTGGCGGTCGAGGCGGCGCGCGCCCGCGCCACGGTAGGAGAGATTTCGATGGCGATGGAAAAGGTGTTCGGCCGCCACCGGGCCGAGGTCAAGACGCTGGCCGGGGTCTATGGCGCGGCCTACGAGGGCGACGAGGGCTTTGCCGCGATCCAGCGGTCGGTCGAGGCCTTCGCCGAGGACGAAGGCCGCCGCCCGCGCATGCTGGTGGTCAAGATGGGCCAGGACGGCCATGACCGGGGCGCCAAGGTGATCGCCACCGCGTTTGCCGACATCGGCTTCGACGTGGACGTGGGCCCCCTGTTCCAGACCCCCGAAGAGGCCGCGCAGGATGCCATCGACAACGACGTGCACGTGGTCGGCATCTCGTCCCAGGCGGCGGGGCACAAGACGTTGGCGCCCAAGCTGATCCAGGCGCTGAAGGACCAGGGCGCCGGGGACATCATCGTGATCTGCGGCGGCGTGATCCCGCACCAGGATTACGCGTTCCTGCAGGACGCGGGCGTCAAGGCGATCTTCGGGCCGGGCACCAACATCCCCAAGGCGGCCGAGGACATCCTGGCGCTGATCCGAAAGGCCCGCGCGGAAGCGGCCTGAGCCGGGAGCAAGCGGTTTTGAAACCGCTTGCGAAACGGCCCTTTGGGGCCGTTTCCCTTTTCGCCCGACGGTCGGGATCGGGCGGGGCCGACGCGGGCCCTTCGGGCGCGCGCCGCAAGCGGTTTCGAAACCGCTTGTCAACGGCCTTGCAAGGCCGTTTCCTGCCCGCGGACACCGGGCGCAAGGGGGACGGCATGGCGGCGGCATTCGATCATTTCGCGGTGGCGGCGGACAGTCTGGCCGAAGGTGCGGCCTGGGCCGAGGCCGCGCTGGGCCTGCCACTGGCGGGCGGGGGCGAACACGCGTTGATGGGCACGCACAACCGCCTTCTGTCCCTGGGTGCGGGCGAATACATGGAGGTGATCGCGGTCAACCCCGCCGCGCCGCCGCCCGGGCGGCCGCGCTGGTTCGACCTCGACCGGTTCGCCGGCGCCCCGCGCATCACCAACTGGATCCTGCGCTGCGACGATCTGGACGCCGCGCTGGCGTTGGCCCCGCCCGGCACCGGCACCCCCGTCGATTTTCGGCGCGGCGACCTGCGCTGGCGCATGGCGGTGCCGGACGACGGCATCCTGCCCTTCGGGGGCGCTTTCCCCGCCCTGATCGAATGGCAGGGCGACCGGCACGCGACGGAGGTCCTGCCGCCCTCGGGCTGCACCCTTGCCGCGCTGGAGATCGCGCATCCCGAGGCGGCGGACCTCTCCGCCGCGCTGGCGCCGCTCCTGACCGACGCGCGCGTGGGGATCGTTCCCGGCCCGGAAAAGGCGATCCGCGCCACGCTCGACACGCCCGCCGGGCCGCGCGTGCTGGCATGACGATCCGCCCCGCGCGCGCCGAGGACGCCGAGGCCATCGCCGCGATCTGGAACCCGGTGATCCGCGACACGGAAATCACCTTCAACGCCGTTGAAAAGCCCCCCGGGGAAATCGCCGCCATGGTCGCCGCCAAGGCCGGGGCGGGCCACGGGTTCCTCGTCACCGAGACTGGCGGCGTGCTGGCGGGCTTCGCGCTTTACGGTCAGTTCCGGGGCGGCGTCGGCTATGCCCGCACGATGGAGCATACGATCATCCTGGCGCCTGCCGCGCGCGGGCAAGGGACGGGCGCGCGCCTGATGGCCGCGCTGGAGGACCATGCTCGGGCCGCGGGCGCGCACATGATGTTTGCGGGCGTCAGTTCCGGCAACCCGGCGGGCCGCGCCTTTCACGCCCGGCTGGGGTATGACGAGGTGGTGACGCTGCGCCAGGTCGGCTGGAAGTTCGGCCGCTGGTTCGACCTGCACCTGATGCAGAAACGGGTTTCCATACCCTGACAGCGCCTGCCGGACGGGGTAGTCTTTGCCCATGTCGATCTGGTCCCGCATCACCGAGGCGCTCGCCGCGCTTGCCAAGGGCGAGGGGCTTGGCGCGCTGTTCGAGCGCCGCCGCCCGCCTGAAATGAGCGTGGCCTTCACCATCGCCGTGGTGGCGCTGGGTGCCAAGATCGCCAAGGCCGATGGCCGGGTGACACGCGACGAGGTCTCGGCCTTCCGAGAGGTGTTTCGCATCGCCCCGGGGGACGAGGCGCATGCCGCGCGCGTCTTCAACCTTGCCCGGCAGGACGTGGCCGGGTTCGAGGATTACGCCCGCCGGATCGGCCGCATGTTCGAGGCCAACGACCGCGTCTTGTGCGACCTGATGGAGGGCCTTTTCCACATCGCGCTGGCCGATGGCGACTATCACCCTGCCGAGGACGAGTTCCTGTCGCGCGTGGCCGAGCTCGTGGGCGTCGACGAGCGGCGCTTTCGCGGCCTGCGCGCGCGTTTCGTCGCCGATGCCGTGCCCGATCCCCATGACGTGCTGGGCGTCAGCCCCGACATGCCGCTGGACGAGATCCGCAGCGTCTGGCGCGCCGAGGTGCGTGAGACGCATCCCGACCGGCTTGCCGCGCGCGGCCTTCCCGAAGAGGCGGTGACGCTCGCCGAGAAGCGGCTGGTGGCGATCAACCGCGCCTGGGACGAGATCCAGGCGAAGCGTGCCGCCTGATGCGCATCGCGACCTACAACGTCGAATGGTTCACCAATCTCTTCGACCGGCACGACCGGCTGCTGGAAGATCGCCAATGGTCGGGCCGGCAGGACGTGACCCGCGCCGAACAGCTGGGCGCGCTGGGCATCGTCTTTTCCGCGCTTGATGCCGACGCGGTGATGGTGATCGAGGCGCCCGACAGCCACGACCACCGCTCGACCGTGCGCGCGCTGGAAAACTTCGCGGCGCATTACGGGTTGCGGGCGCGCCGGGCGCAGCACGGGTTCAAGAACCAGACCCAGCAGGAAATCGCGCTGCTCTACGATCCCGACACGCTGGCATGCCGGCATGACCCGATGGGGGACCCCACCGGCAAGAGCGGTGCCTTCGAGGCGCCGCGCTTCGACGGGGCCTTCCGGATCGACCTCGATGTCGACGCGGATCTCGACATCGTCACCTTTTCCAAGCCGCCACTCGAAGTGGCCTGCACAGCCATCGCCAGTGGCACGACCTTCCGGATGATCGGGGTTCACGTGAAATCCAAGGCACCGCACGCCGCCGAGACGCCCGACGAGGTGATGCGCGTGGCCATCGCCAACCGGCGCAAGCAGCTGGCGCAATGCATCTGGCTGCGCCAGCGGGTCGAGAGCCATCTTGCCGCCAATGACCCGCTGATCCTGCTGGGTGACCTGAACGACGGGCCGGGGCTGGACGAGTACGAAAAGCTTTTCGGGCGGTCGGGGGTGGAAATCGTGCTGGGCGACGACGGCGGGCCGCAGCTTTACGATCCGCATGCGCGCCTGGCGCTGAGCCAGCGGGTGGGGGCGACGCCCGCCACGGCGCGGTTCTACATCCACCCCGAACGGCGCTACCTTCAGGCGCTGCTGGACTACGTGATGGTGTCGCCCGACCTGCGGGCGCGCGATCCGTCTTGGCGCATCTGGCATCCGTTCGACGACCCCGCCTGCTACCGTGTGCCGGAACTGCGCGAGGCGCTCTTGCAGGCGTCGGATCACTTCCCGGTGTCGGTCGACATCGACATGTGATCTTCACACCGGCATTCGGCGTTCCCATATCCCTTCCATGACACGCATTGCCACAACCGCCGCCCTGATTGTCACCCTCGGCACCGCGCCCGTGCTGGCCGAAGAGCCGTCCGGCGACTTCAAGGAGGGAATGGACCTGCTGTCGCAGGGCACGCGCCTTCTGTTTCAGGGGCTGCTGTCCGAGATCGAACCGGCGCTGCGCGAGCTTGAAGGCGCGCTGAACGATCTGAACGCCTATCACCCGCCCGAGGTGCTGCCCAACGGCGACATCATCCTGCGCCGCAAGACGCCCCTGCAGCCTGCGCCGCCCGCCGAAGGCGGCGAGATCGAGCTTTAGCGCCCGGCCGACCGGCCGGGCCCACCATTCCGCGCAGCGGAATGGTGCAAGGCTTTTGCAAAAGCCTTGCCCGCTCTCAGGTCGACGGTTCGAGCACGCGGACCTCGGTGCGCGCTTCCAGCGATGCGGCCAGCGAGTTGAACCGCGCTTCGGCGACTTCGCCGAACAGGCCGCGCGCATGCGGCGTGAGCGACAGCGTCAGCCGCTTGCGCCGCGCGTCCCAGGACAGCGCGCCCATCTTCTCGGCCTGGTCCACCGCCAGCATCGCCCCGAAGCGCATGGCCTTTCCCAGGACCTCGGCCTCGGTGATCTCCTTCTCCGACAACAGCCCGAAAAGCGGGGTCAGCCGGGAATCCGAACGGCTGTTCTTGTAGCGGTGCAAGAGCGCCAGCCCGAGAAAGACACGCTCGCCATGGGTCAGTCCGCCAAGGTTGGCGCGTGTGACATTGTCGAAGCAGGCCTCGTGCCGGTAGTCGGGGTGCGCGCGCCATGTCACGTCATGCAGGTGGCAGGCGGCACGCAGAAGGCGCTTGCGCTCGTCCGGGGCCTTTTCGAACAGCGGCAGGATGAACTTGTACAAGGACTTGCCGAATCCGGGCAGGCGCGCGTCCTTGTGCTCGGCGAAGGCGCAGGCCTCGATCAGCGGGTCGCGCACCCGAAGCGCCTGCGGCATCTGTTCGTAAAGCAGGCCCTCGCGGATGCCGTAGCTCGACACCGCGATCTCGCGCGGCTTCAACGCCCGCATCAGCGCCGCCAGCACCTCGCAGGCCAACGGCACCAGGGCCAGTCGGGCCTCGCCGATCCCGGTCATCTGGCGCAGCGACTCGAGGTCGTGCTCTGCAATCCAGTCCAGCGTGGCGGCCACCGACTTGCGGCTCATCCGGTATTCATGCAGCACGCGCAGGGGATAGCGTCGGCGCTCCATGTCGATGCGCGCGATGGCCCGCCAGCTTCCGCCGACCAGGTAAAGCGGAAGCGAGCCGCCGCCGAATTCCCGCGCCAGGTCGTCCACGATCCTGGCGATATGCTGCTTGCGGGCCTTCCGGCCGCCGGAAAGGGATTGCAGCCGCAAGGGGCCCAGCGGCGAGGTGACGGCGCGGCCCACCTGCCCGTCGGACACCTCTGCCAGTTCCATCGAAGATCCGCCGATGTCGCAGATCAACCCCTTGGCCTCGGGCCAGCCAAGAAGCACGCCCTGCGCCGAAAGCCGTGCCTCTTCGGCCCCGTCGATGACGTAAAGGCGGAGGCCGGTCTCCCGCTTCACCTCCTCTATGAAGTCGGGACCGTCCTCCGCCTCACGCACCGCTGCCGTGGCCACGGCCGTGAGCGGCGCGATACCCAGTCCATCGGCCAACAGCTGAAAGCGTTTCAGCGCGGACAATGCACGGGCGCGACCGGTCGGGTTGAGCCGCCCGGTTTCGGTGACGCCGGCGCCGAGGCCGCACATCACCTTTTCGTTGTAGAAGTACGCCGGAGAGCGAGCGGCACCGTCGAACACCACGAGCCGCACCGAGTTGGAGCCGACATCCACGACCCCAAGCCGCCGCAACGCCTTGGCCGAGGGATCATCGAACAGCGGCGTCTCGAACGGGCCTCTGTCCGGTCCTTCGCTTCCGTCCATGGACTTCCCCAGCATCTTCCGAGGGCGACCGTGCCGGAAGCCCGCGCCGACGTCAATCTTTGGAATGTGTCAGGGCAAGCACGTCCTTGGCCCCGGCAGAGCCGCGCCCCGACAAGGACGGGTTTTCCATGAAGAAGCGGTGGCAGTTGAACAACCCTTCGGCGCCGAAGGTCTCGGGCGGGCGGCGGAACCCGCCATCGGCCTCCATGATCCAGGTCTGCGCCTCGTCGGCCAGGTTGGCGGCCATGATCTGGCTGACGATCTGCTCCTTCACGGTCTCGTTCCTGGTCTCGATCAGCGTTTCCACGCGCCGGTTCAGGTTGCGGTCCATCCAGTCGGCGGACGAGATGTAGACGCGTGCATCCTTCGAGGGCAGCCCGTGGCCGTTGCCGAAGCAGACGATGCGCGAATGCTCCAGGAACCGGCCCACGATGGATTTCACCCGGATGTTCTCTGACAGGCCCCGGATGCCGGGGCGCAATCCGCAGATGCCGCGCACCACGAGGCTGATCTTCACGCCCTTCTGCGACGCGGCGTAAAGGGCGTCGATCACGTCGGATTCGATCAGGCTGTTCATCTTGGCCCAGATCTCGGCGGGGCGGCCGGCCTCGGCATGGGCGGCTTCCTCGGCGATGCGCGCCAGCAGCGTGCTTTTCAGCGTGTGCGGCGCGATCGACAGGTTTTCCAGCACCTCGGGCAAGGCGTAGCCGCTGGTGTAGTTGAACACCTTGGTCGCGTCGCGGCCCAGTGCCGGGTTGCAGGTGAACAGCGACAGGTCGGTGTAGATGCGCGCGGTGATCGGGTGATAGTTGCCGGTGCCGAAATGGGTATAGGTCACCAGCTTGTCGCCCTCTCGCCGGACGACGGTGCTTATCTTCGCATGGGTCTTGTAGTGGATGAAGCCGTAGACCACATGCGCGCCCGCCCGCTCCAGCCGACGCGACTGGCGGATGTTGGCGGCCTCGTCGAACCGCGCCTTCAGTTCCACCAGCGCGGTGACGGACTTGCCGTCCTCGGCGGCCTCGCAAAGGGCGGCGACGATGGGGCTGTCCTTGGACGTGCGGTAGAGCGTCTGCTTGATCGCCACCACGTCCGGGTCGCGGGCGGCCTGCTGCAGGAAGCGGACCACCATGTCGAATGTCTCGTACGGGTGATGCAGCAGCATGTCCTTCTGCCGGATCGCCGCGAACATGTCGCCGTCATGGTCCAGCACGCGTTCGGGCACGCGGGGGGTAAAGCTGGGCCACAACAGGTCTGGGCGTTCGTCCAGCACCAGTTCCTTGACGTCGCCGATGCCGATCAGGCCCTGAAGCTCTATCACCTCTTCGTCGCGGACGTGCAGTTCCTTCATGATGACGTTGCGCAGCCCCGCCGGCGCGCCCGCCGACAGCTTCAGGCGGATCACCTCGCCCCGGCGGCGGCGCTTCAGCGCCACCTCGAACTCGCGCACGAGGTCTTCGGCCTCTTCCTCGACTTCGAGATCGCTGTCGCGCAGCACGCGGAAGGCACAGTTGCCGATCTCGCGGTAGCCCGGAAACAGGCTGCCGATGTTCAGCAGCAACAG
>JAUIIC010000185.1 GCA_030431935.1 Alphaproteobacteria bacterium
GTCTCCTGCGCGGCAAGCTCTGCCGCGGCCTCCTCGACCGCCTCGACGATCATCTGGTAGCCGGTGCAGCGGCAGATGTTGGAGGAAATCCATTCCGTGATCTGGGCGCGGTCGGGGCGCGGGGTCTCGGCCAGCAGCCCGCGCACGAGCAGGATCATACCCGGTGTGCAGAAGCCGCACTGAAACGCGCTTTTCCGGGCAAAGGCGGCCTGCACGGGGTCAAGCGCGCCGGTGTCCGACTCGAGCCCCTCGATGGTCGTGACCGAGGCGCCGTCGATCTCGAACGCGAAGGTCGAGCAGGCGGCGCGCGGCACCCCGTCGACCAGCACGGTGCAGGCGCCGCAGACGCTGCGCCCGCAGGCGGGCTTGGTGCCGGTGAGCGCAAGGTCCTCGCGCAGGAGATCGGACAGCACGCGGCTGGTGGCGGTGTTCATCTTCACCGGGGCCCCGTTCAGGGTGAAGGCCAGCGACACCCGGCCGGTCTGAGACAAAAGGGTCATCTTGCGGCAAGCCTTTCCATCTGGCGGGTGAACTGGGTTGCGGACACACGGGCCAGCCAGTGCGGATCGGCGATCGCATCGCCGAAGCCGTCGGGCAGGCCAAGGCGTGCTCCCTCGGCAAGGTCGGCAACGAACGGCTGGAGGTATTCCGTCGCGACCACGGCACGGCAGGCCGGCAGATCGTGGCCGGGATCGCGCAGGCACAGGGCCTGCGTCATGGTGGGGCGCAGGTCGCGCGCGTAGTCGAGGCGCGGTGCCCCGTCCAGCGGAACCGAGACCGACAGCAGAAGCGCCGGTTCGTCGCGGGGCAGGTCCCACAGGCTTTCGACGGGCACGTCGCGCCGGCCGCTGGCGGTGGCGAGCGTTGCCCGCGCGGACAGGGCCGACAGCAGGATCGACAACTCGTAGCGGGGACGCCGGGCCATCAGGTTGCCGCCCAGCGTGGCATGGCGGCGAATGCGGACAGTGGCGATACGGCGCCATGCGTCGGCCAGCCCCGGCACCGCGTCGAGCGCGGGATGGGCGACGGCCTGCATGTGGGTGACGCCGGCGCCTAGGGTCAGCCTGCCATGTTCGACGGCGATCTCGCCCCGCCCCGGCAGGCGGTCGAGCCAGATCAGGCTGCCGGGGCGCAGGCCCTCGCGGAACGCCGCGAAGATGTCGGTGCCGCCGGCGTAGAAGCAGACCGGGGGGCGGCCTGCGGCCATCGCCTTGACTGCGTCCTCGACCGTTTCGGGGCGGTACAGATCGAACGGCTCCAGCCCGGCCTGGGTCGTCGCCAGCAAGGATGCGTCGGGTCTTGCCTCCAAGGGGGCCTCCCCAAGTTTGTTCTTATTTGAACGATTTGGTCAATTATGGTTATGACACCACAGGACCGGCGACATTTCAATGCATGTCCGGGGAAAATGCCGCCCGGGCGCCGGACGTCACGGGCCGCCCGGCCCGGCTGCGCGCGCGCCGGTGTCGAGCCGCGCCGCGAAATCCCGCGCCGCCTCGGACAGCGCGCCCTCGCGCCAGCCGAGCCAGAGGCCCCAGTCGAGCGTGTCCGGCAGATCCGACAGGGCGACGAAGGCCACGTTCGAGAACGGCAGGTAGCGCGCGCTTTCGGCCACCAGGGCATAGCCGAGGCCGGCCGCCACCAGCAGCAGCATGGTGGGGGTGGAGCGCGCCTCCTGCTCGATGCGGGGGGTGAGGCCGAAGTCACGGTAGGCTTGCAGGATGCCCCGGCGCAGGTCCGCGCCCGAGGCGGACGGAAACAGGATCAGCGGGTCGTCGGCCAGATCGCGCAGGCTGACCTTGCCGCGCCCGGCCAGCCGGTGGGACGACGGCAGCGCCGCGATGATCCGGTCGCGCCGGACCGGGCGCACGGCGACGCCGGGGGGGCGACGCTCGACCGGGTGGAAGAGCGCAAGGTCAAGACGGCCCTCGGCGACCCGATCCAGCAGATCGGCCGTCGCCCCCTCCTCCAGCCGGACCGACACGTCGGGCCGGGCCTGTGCCATCGCGCGGATCGCCCCGGGCAAGGGGCCCATGAGGCCAAGTGTGACAAACCCCACGCGGAGCGTCACGGGGGCGGGTTGCGCCGCCTGCCGGGCGCTGTCCATGGCCGCCTGGAACTGCAACAGCGCGCGCTCGGCCTCGGGGCGCAGGCGACGCCCCGCCTCCGTCAGGCGGGTGCCGGAGCGGGCGGACCGTTCGAACAGGCGCACCCCAAGATGCGCCTCAAGCCGCTTGATCGACTGGCTGAGCGGCGCCTGCTCCATGCCCAGCCGGCGCGCGGCTCGGCCGAAGTGAAGTTCTTCGGCGACGGCGAGGAAATGGCGCAGGTAGCGGATGTCCATTCATATTTACCTGATATCGGGGGCAGCGCCTGGCATATTTCAATGGGAATACGGCCGCGTCCAGCCTTTCCGGGTCGCGGCCAAGGCCACGCCATCGCCTGGGGATGTGGAGAACGATGCGTTCGACGATTGCCGCGCGCGGCTGGCCACAGCATATCAAACAGATATCTGATACTAGCCTTTTCATATTTGGCGCGCGCCAAGGCACCCACTAGGCTGACCGCAACGACAAACACGCAGGGAGCCTGACGAAATGGACGGAACGCGCGCCGAGGCCGACAGCCTCGTGGTCACCAAGGTCAGCCCGCATATCGGGGCCGAGATCTCGAACATCGACCTGACAAAGCCCTTGAGCGACAGCCAGTTGGCACAACTCAAGGCGGCTTTCGCCGAACACCAGGTGCTGTTCTTCCGCGACCAGAAGCTGTCGTTCGACGATCACGTCCGGCTGGGGGAATACTTCGGCCCGCTGGGGCGGCACGTGGGCAAGCAGACGATCTCGAAGACCACCGAGAACCCCTATGTGCGCAAGTTCCATTACGACGAGACCTCGACGCGGATTTCCGGTGAGAACTTCCACTCGGACCAGTCCTGCGCCGAGATCCCGCCGCTCGGCTCGATCCTCTACAACCACACGATCCCGCCGAACGGCGGCGGCGACACCATGTTCGCCAGCATGTACGCGGCCTATGATGCGCTGTCGGACCGGATGAAGGCCTATCTCGACGGGCTGACCGCCACCCATGACGGCACCCGCGTCTTCGGGCCGGGCACACCCGTCAGCGTGCATCCGGTGGTCATCACCCACCCCGAGTCGGGGCGCAAGGCACTCTACGTGAATACCGATTTCACCTCGCACATCAACGATCTGCCGCCGCTGGAGGCGCGCCACCTGCTCGACTTCCTGATCGAGCACTCGATCAAGCCCGAGTGGAGCTATCGGTTCCGCTGGGAACCGCATTCGGTGGCCTTCTGGGACAACCGCTGCACCCAGCACAAGGCGATCTGGGACTACTGGCCGGCAACGCGGTCGGGCTATCGCATCCAGGTCGAAGGCACGGCGAAACCGGTCCCGTGAGCCCCGATTCGGGGAAAGGCATGTTCACCGAGAGCCAGGAACGGTTCCAGGAGCGGTTCGACACCGGGCGGCTTGCGCGCGTCATCGAGCGGAACATCGTCGCACCGACCGTATCCGAGGACTGGGCTGCGTTCATCCACCGGCAGGACATGGTGTTCGTCGCAAGCGTAGATGCGCGGGGGCGGCCGGCCTGCTCTTACAAGGGCGGCGCGCGCGGGTTCGTGCGCGTCCTGCGGCCCGACCTCGTGGCGTTTCCGCTCTATGACGGCAACGGGCTTTTCGTGACCGCCGGCAACATGGCCGAAACCGGGATGCTGGAATTGCTCTTCGTCGATTTCGAAGAGCCGCAGCGGTTGCGCGTCGGCGGAACGGCCCGGATCGCGGACCCGGACACCGAGGACCTTGCGCGCTGGCCCGAGGCGCGGCTGGTGGTGAAGGTTTCGGTCGAGCACTGTTACGTGAACTGCAAGCGCTACGTGCATCGCAGGACGCAGACCGAGCCGTCGCCCTATGTGCCGAGGGATGGTGTGGACACCCCGGTGGCGCCGTGGAAGCTTTTGCCGCATGTGGAACCGCACCTTTCCGCGGCGGATCGGGACGAGATCGCGCGCCGGCGGGCGGAGGGGCGTCCGCTGCCCGAGCCCGAGGGCAGCGGGCCGCGACCCGGGGAGGATGGGGAAAAGAGATGAACGACGGAAAGGTTCACGTTGCAGCCGTCCAGGCCGCCTCGGTCCCTCTGGACCGTGCGGCCACCACCGCGAAAGCCTGCGCCCTGATCCGCGAAGCCGGGCGCAACGGTGCGCAGATGGTGGTCTTTCCCGAAGGCTTCATCCCAGCGCATGCCTCCTGGTATCATCACCATACCGCGACAGGACCTGTCTGCACCGGGCTGTCCGTCCGGCTGTTCGAGAACGCGGTCGAGGTACCGGGCCCCGAGACGGAGGCGCTGGCCCAGGCGGCGCGGGACGCGGGCGCGGTGGTCATCATGGGGGTCTGCGAGCGCCGGGCGGGCAGCAACGGCACCATGTTCAACACCCACATCACCTTTGACGCCGACGGCACGCTTGTGGGGCATCACCGCAAGTTCATGCCGACGGTGGGCGAGCGGCTGGTGCATACGGGCGGACATGGCGACACCTTCGGCGGGCATGACACGCGGCTGGGCCGTGTCAGCGGCCTTGTCTGCGGCGAGAACCTGAACCCCCTGGCGATCTTCGCGCTGACCCAGGAGAACACGGTGGTCCACGGGATGAGCTGGCCCGCCTATTTCGGCCTCTACGGCACGCCGATCCAGTTGCTGGTGCAAGCCACCTCGCAGGCCTTCGCCCTGATGTCGGGGGCGTTCGTGGTGTCCGCCTGCGGGGTTCTGGACGACGCGACGGCGGCCACGCTGGAGATGCCGGAGGCCGACCGCAAGCTGCTGGCAGAGCCCGGCCGGCTGAGCGGAAGCATGATCGTGGCGCCCTCGGGGGCCATCCTGGCGGGGCCGATGGGCACCGAAGAGGGCATCCTTTATGCCGAGTGCGACCTGGCGCTGATCCGCCGGGCCAAGCTGGCGGTGGACCTGTCGGGGCACTATCACCGGCCCGACATCTTCTCGCTGCACGTCAACCGGACGGCCCCCGAGGCACGGGTCGATCACGTCCTGCCCCGTCCGGATGACGGCAGCGGCCTGCGGGCCGCCACGGACGACGCCGAGGGATGAGCGGCCTGCCCGCCGCCTGCGACGTCCTGATCGTCGGCGGCGGGTCCGCCGGCTGCGTGCTGGCCGCGCGGCTGAGCGAGCGGTCCAGCCGAAAGGTCGTGCTGGTCGAGGCCGGGCGCGACACGCCTCCGGGCGCCGTGCCGCCGGACGTGGCCGACACCTTCTATTCCGCCGCCTACCGGCCCGAGAACATGTGGCCGGGCCTGACCGTGCGCTGGTGCGCCGGGGGGCCGGACCGCCGCTATGACCAGGCCCGGATCATGGGCGGCGGGTCGAGTGTCAACGCGATGGTCGCGTTCCGGGGCCTCGCGGCGGATTACGACGCATGGGCCGAGGCGGGCGCGGCGGGCTGGGACTGGGCCAGCGTCGCCCCGTTCTTCAGGCGGCTGGAGACCGATATGGATTTCGCCGGTCCGGAGCATGGCACGGATGGCCCCATCGCGGTGCGCCGCCACGCAAGGGCCGACTGGCCGGGCTATTCGCTGGCCGTGGCACAAGCCGCCGAGCGCATGGGGCACGCGTTTCTCGACGATATGAACGCGGACGCGGCCTGCGGTCATGGCCGGGTGCCGATGTCAAACCGCCCCGATGGCCGGGTGTCGGCGGCCATCGGCTATCTGACGACCGAGGTTCGGGCGCGGCCGAACCTGACGATCCTGCCCGGCACCACGGTGCGGGCGCTGACCTTCGAGGGCAGCCGCTGTGTCGGGGCAGAGCTTGAGCGGGACGGTGCGCGGCATGCGCTGGCCGCGACCGAGGTGGTGCTGAGTGCGGGCGCGCTGCAGTCGCCCGAGTTGCTGCTGCGCGCCGGGATCGGCCCCGCCGGGGACCTGCGGGCCGTGGGTGTCACACCGCTGGCGGACCTGCAGGGCGTCGGCGCCAACCTGCACGATCACCCGGCTGTGGCCATCGGCGCGGTGCTCTCGCCCCCGGCGCGCCAGCCGGCAGGGCTGCGCCCGGCGGCGAACCTGGCGCTGCGCCTGCGGCCCGAGGGCGGGCAGGATGGCGACGTCTACATCGCGGTGGCCAACAAGACCTCGTGGCATGCGCTGGGACAGCGGCTGGGCGGGATGATCGTGTCGGTGTTCCGGCCCCTGTCGCGCGGTCGCTTGTCGCTGTCGCGCGGTGTCGATGGTCTGGTTGCGCAGCGGGACTTCGACATGCTGTCGGATCCCGCCGACATGGACCGGATGGTCTGGGCCTATCGCCATGCCGCCGCGCTGATCGCGGCGCCCGAACTCGCCGGCGTTGTGCAAGAGGCGTTTCCCGCCGCCTTCTCGGAACGGGTGCGCGCGCTGAACCGCACCGGCACACGCAACGCGCTGGTCGCGCGGCTGGTGGCGGCGGCGCTCGACCTGCCGGGCCCGGTGCGTCGCGCGGTCGTGGCGCGCATGTGCGAGGGCGGCGCCACGCTGGCGGCGCTGCTGGCGGATGACGCGGCGCTGGAGGGCTTCGTGCGCGACAACGTCACCGGCTTCTATCATCCGGTGGGGACCTGCCGGATGGGCGCGCCGGACGATCCGGATGCTGTGACCGACCCGCGCGGGCGGGTGCGGGGCGTTGGTGGGCTGCGGGTGGTCGATGCCTCGCTGATGCCCGCGATCCCGCGCGCCAATACCAACCTGCCCACGATGATGATGGCCGAGCGGATCGCGGCGGACTGGGACGGCTGACGCTCAGGCAGGGTCGGCCGCGTGGCGGCGGCCCAGCGCGTAGATCACCCCCACGAGCGCTGCCGTGGCCGCCAGAGCCGGCAGCTTGACCGACATCACCGGCACCAGCGCGAGCAGTCCCGCCACCCCGATCGCGCCGCGCATCGGCCAGGACACGCGGGCCATGAAGAAACCCTGCAAGGCCACCGAGATGCCGAGGAAGCCAAGGCAGGCCGCAAGGAACTCTCCGATCACCATGTACCATGGCGCGTCCATGAGAAGCGCCTGGTCATGGACGAAGACGAAGGGCACCACGAAGGCCACCACCGCCAGCAGCATCGCACGACCCGCCGCCTGCATCGGGCGCGCCCGCGCCATGGTCGCCGCGACGAAGATCGCGACGCAGACCGGCGGCGTGATGAAGGACAGGACGGCGAAATAGAAGATGAAGAGATGCGCCGCCATCGCCGGGACGCCCGCCTGCTCGATCGCGGGCGCCGCGATCACGGCGAGGATCACGTATGACGCGGTGACGGGCATGCTCATGCCCATGATGATGCTCGCGACCGCCGTCAGAAGGAGCAGGAGGAAGGCGCTGCCGCCCGCAAGCGTCAGAAGCTGCTGGCCGAACAGGAGGCCCAGCCCGCTGAGGCTGATGATCCCCACGATCATCCCCGCGATGGCCGCGAGAATCCCCATCTCGATCATCAGGTTGCCGGTGTTCAGCAGCGTGCTCAGGATCTGCCGGGGCGTGAATCTGTTGGCGCCGAGAAAGCTGACCGCCACGACCACGACAAGCGCCACGAGGGCGGATTTCGACGGGCTGAGGAAGATGACGAACAGGCAGTAGATCAGCGCCGCGAGCGGCACGAGGAAGAACCAGCCGGCCTTCAGCACCGCGACGAGGCGGGGGATCTCTGACGGGGCAAGGCCGCGCAGGCCGAGCTTGCCGGCTTCGAGGTCGATCTGCAGGAAGACGGTGAAGTAATAGAGCAGCGCGGGCAAGAGCGCCGCCACCACGACCTCGTGGTAGGGAACGGCCAGGAACTCTGCCATGATGAAGGCGGTGGCCCCCATCACCGGCGGCATCAGCCCCCCGCCGCTGGACGAGACCGCCTCGATGGCGGCGGCGGAGGCACGGTGATAGCCCGCGCGGATCATCATCGGGATGGTGATCGCCCCGGTGACGACGACGTTGGACGAGGCGCTGCCGGAGAGTGTGCCGAAGATGCTGGAGGCGATGACGGACACCTTGGCCGGACCGCCGCGCCTGTGGCCCATGGCGGAGATGGACAGGTCGGTGAAGAACGTCCCGCCCCCCGCGACGAACAGCGCCCGGCCGAACATCAGGAAGGCGAAGACCATGCCGAAGACGACGCTGGCGATGATGCCCATCAACGCCTCGGTGTCGGTGTAGACGAAATTGACCACCCTTTGCCACGGGATGGCGCGCCCGCCGAAGGCACCGGGGAAGACGTTGCGGTAGATCGCGTAGAGGATGAAGGCCAGCGCCACGAAGACCAGCGGCCAGCCGAAGGCGCGGCGGGTCAGTTCGAGGATCAGCACCACGGTCAGGAGGCCAAGGTAGGTGCGTTCGGGGATGATGAAGCCGGCTCGCATCACGATGTCGGCCCAGTTCACGAAAAGATAGAGCCCCACGGCAAGCCCGGCCGCCGCGAGGACATAGTCGTAGATCGGCACCGGGCGGTCGGCGGCACCGGGATAGGCCGGAAGCCGCAGGAAGCCCGCCGCAAAGACAAGGCCGTAGAGAAGCCCGAAGTACTGCTCCTGGAAAAAGGCGACTTCGAGGATGAAGGTGATGTCGAGAACGAAGGACAGGCAGATCAGCGAGATCGCAAGGGTGAGTGCCTGGAAGAGCAGCAGGACCGGGCCCTTGGTCAGCCGGTTCGAGGACAGCTCTTCGGGGTCGTTCGGGGGTGTCTGGGCTGAACTCTCAGTCATCACGTGTCGGCGTACCGCCTTTGCTGGGCCGGAGACCGCGGAAACGTGG
>JAUIIC010000186.1 GCA_030431935.1 Alphaproteobacteria bacterium
CGGCCTTCATCACCTCGATGGACACGCTGTCCTCGGTCACGTCGATGCCCCGCACGGTGCGCAGCGCCTGGCCGATCACGTCATTGCCCAGGACCAGCCCCTCGTGGGAAAAACCCAGCAATGACGCGTACATACCAACCGACTCGTAGACCATGTTCAGGCCCGAAAGGCCTGCCAGCGCGGTGTTGATCCCCTGTTCCCAGCCCGCCTGCATGTCCGGCAGCTTGCTGTCGGACATCCCCGCCGCCGCGCCGCCCGGCAGCCCGTAGAAGCGGTGCATCTGCGCGCAGCCCGCCGTCAGCAGCGCCTGTTCCGCCGACCCGCCCGACATCGCGCCGGTGCGCAGGTCGGACACGAAGGGCCAGGTGCCGAAGATCGCGGGATGCCCCGGCTTCACCGCGTTGACATAGACCACGCCCGCCAGGCATTCCGCCACCGCCTGCACGATGGCGGCGGCCAGCGGCGCCGGCGCCGTCGCCCCCGCCTGTCCCGCCGACAGCAGGAGCACCGGCATCCCCCCCCGGATCGCCGCCTCCATCGACAGGCAGCTTTCGGTGGCGAATTTCATCGGCGGCACGACAAAGCAGTTCGACATCGACACGAAGGGCCGCGCGCGCCAGGCCTCTTCCGATCCCGCGACCATGTGCAGAAGCTCGAACCCCGGGTCCATGCTCGCGGGGTCCGAGAACGAGGTGCCCACGTGCTTGGTGGTGCCCGCCAGCGCTGCATAAAGCGTGTTCATGTCCATTTCGACCAGGTCCGGCACGTCGCAGCAGACCATGCAGCGCTGGAAGAAGTGAATGTTGTCAAGGTGATGCACAAGCCGCGCGGCATCGAAGAGGTCGCGCGCGGTGGACGGCGTGTAGGTGCCGGTGCGGATGTCGACCATGTTCACCGCTGCGCCGGCGGTGCCGTAGTGGACGCGCGCGCCCGACAGCTCCAGGTCGAAGCGCGGGTCGCGGGCGTGGAGGGTGATCTCCTTCGGCGACAGGGCCAGCATGTCCTCGACCAGCGCGCGCGGAAAGCGCAGGCGCCCGTCGTCACCCAGCACCGCGCCCGCGCCCGTCATCGCCTCTATCCCCGTGTCGGGCGCCTGCGACAGCCCCACCTGTTCCAGCGCGTCGAGCGCGGCGGCATGGATGCGCGCCATGCCCTCGTCGGTGAGGGGGCGATACTGTCCGCCCGTCATGCCGGGGCGGACGGGCCGGATATCCTCGGCCAGGGGGGCGGCGCGCAGCGCCACGCGGGCCGCCCGCCCGCCGCCACGGCGCGGACGCGCCGGAACTTCCGTCAGCTCTGTCATGCCTTCACCCTTTCCGCCCTGGGGTCATACATCGGCGTCAGGCTGGCGACGGCCTTGTGCCGCGCACCCGCCACTTCGATCTCGTAGGTCGAGGCCAGCACCTCCTCGGCGGTTTCGCCGGGGCAGGGGACATAGCCCATGCCGATGGCGCCGCCGAGCGCGTGGCCGTAGTTGGCCGAGGTCACGATCGAGACGATCCTGCCGTCCCGCACCAGCGCCTCGTTGTGAAAGAGCATCGGCTCGGGGTCTTCCAGCCGGAACTGGACCATCCGGCGCGCAAGACCCGTCTCGCGCTTGCGCAGCACCGCGTCGCGGCCGATGAATTCACCCTTGGCCGTCCTGACGGCAAAGCCGAGCCCCGCCTCCAGCACGTGGTCCTCGTCGGTGATGTCATGGCCGAAATGGCGGAACGCCTTCTCGATCCGGCAACTGTCGAGCGCGTGCAGCCCGCACAGCGTCAGGCCATGGTCCGCGCCCGCCTCGGTCAGGGTCTCGAACACATGCGCGGCCTGATCGGTGGCGACGTAAAGCTCCCAGCCCAGCTCGCCGACATAGGACACCCGGTGGGCGCGGGCGAGGCCAAGCCCGACCTCGATTTCCCGCGCCGTGCCAAAGGGATGCGCGGCGTTGCTCAGGTCGTCGGGGCTGACGCCGGCCATCAGGTCGCGCGCCTTCGGGCCCATCACGACGAACACCGCCTCGGCCGCCGTCACGTCGGTGATAACGGCAAAGCGCTCTCCCACGTGGCGGCGCAGCCAGGCCAGGTCGCGCACCAGCGTCGCACCGGGCACGACCAGCAGGAAGGCGGTGTCCGACAGGCGGGTGACGGTCAGGTCGCTTTCGATCCCGCCGCGCGCGTTCAGCATCTGGGTGTAGACGATTCGCCCCGGTTCCACGTCCACCTCGTTGGCGCAGACATGGTTGAGGAAGGCGCAGGCGTCGCGCCCCTCGACCCGGATCTTGCCGAAGGAGGTCATGTCGAACAGGCCCACGCCGGTGCGCACGGCCATGTGCTCGGCCCGCTGGTTCTCGAACCAGTTCTGGCGGTGCCAGTCGTAGCGGTAGGTGCGGTCCTGCCCGTCGCGGGCGAACCAGTTGGCGCGCTCCCATCCCGCGACCTCGCCGAAGACGGCGCCTCGGGCCTTCAGGTGTTCGTGCACGGGGCTGCGCCGGACGCCGCGCGCGGTCTCCACCTGCCGGTAGGGCCAGTGGTCGGCATAGAGCAGGCCCAGCGTCTCGGTCACCCGTTCGCGCAGGTAGCGGCGGTTGCGCTGGAAGGGCTGGGCGCGGCGGATGTCCACGTCCCAGAGGTCGAAGGGCGGCTCGCCATCCTCCATCCATTGCGCCAGCGCCATGCCCGCCCCGCCCGAGGACACGATCCCGATCGAGTTGTAGCCCGCCGCGACCCAGTAGCCCGCCAGGTCCGGCGCCTCGCCAAGGTAATAGCGGTCGTCGGGGGTAAAGCTTTCGGGGCCGTTGAAGAAGGTATGAACGCCCGCCGTCTGGAAGAGCGGCATGCGCCGGGTGGCCATGTCTAGGATCGGCTCGAAATGGTCGAAATCCTCTGGCAGGGCGTCGAAGCAGAACTCCTCGGGGATGCCCGCCATGCCCCATGGCTTGGCCTTGGGTTCGAACGCGCCCAGCATCATCTTGCCCGCGTCGGACTTGTAATAGGCGCATTCGTCCGGGACGCGCAGGACGGGCAGGTGGCCCAGCCCGTCGACGGGTTCGGTCACCAGGTAGAAATGCTCGCAGGCATGCAGGGGCAAGGTCACGCCCGAGGCGCGCGCAAGGTCGCGGCCCCACATGCCGCCGCAGTTCACCACGATCTCGGCGGCGATATGGCCCCTGTCGGTGCCGCTGTCCCAGTCCACGCCGGTCACGCGGCCCCCGGCCTGGGTGACGCCGGTGACCTTGACGCCCTCGATCACCTGCGCGCCGCGCATCCGCGCGCCCTTGGCCAGCGCCATGGCGATGTTGGCGGGGTCGCACTGGCCGTCGCCGGGCAGGTGCACTGCGCCGGTGGCATCGCCCACCTCGACATGGGGATACATCGCCTTGACCTCGGCCGGGCTGATCTGATGCACCTCGACGCCGAAGGCGCGGGCCAGCGTGGCCTGGCGCAGGATCTCCTCGCGCCGGTCATCGGTCAGGGCCAGCGTGATCGAGCCGACCTGCCGCATTCCCGTGGCGACGCCGGTTTCCTCTTCGAGCTTCAGGTATAGATCGGCGGAATACTTGGCCAGCCGCGTCATGTTCTGGCTGTTGCGCAACTGGCCCACAAGCCCGGCGGCGTGCCAGGTGGTGCCGCAGGTCAGCTGCTTGCGCTCCAGCAGGACGATGTCGGACCAGCGCAGTTTCGCCAGGTGATAGGCGACCGAGCAGCCGGACACCCCGCCGCCAATGATGACCACGCGCGCTTGCGTCGGAACGTTCGCCATGGTGTCAGGCCCTCAACCGCGCGTTGGCTGGATCCCAGAGCGGCCCGTCCTCCTGCACCGTGGCCGCGCGGCGTTCGCCGTAGATGTCGACCTCCAGCGCCGTGCCCGGCACCGCCAGGTCGGCGCGCAGCATCCCCAGCGCGATCGAGGCGCCCACCCGGTAGCCCCATGCGCCGGATGTGGTTTCGCCCACCACGGCGCCGTCATGCCAGAGCGTCGACATGTAGGGCGCGTCGGATGCGCCCGCGTCCACCGTCAGGGTGACAAAGCGTTTCGACACGCCGCGCTGCTTCTCGGCCAGAAGCGCCGCCTTGCCCGGAAATTCCTGCGGCTTATCGAACCTGACGAAGCGGTCCAGCCCGCCTTCCAGCAGCGAATAGTCGGTGGACAGGTCGCCCTTCCACGCGCGGTAGCCCTTTTCGATCCGCAGGCTGTTCAGTGCCCACATGCCGAAGGGCGTGGCGCCCGCGCCGGTGACGGCGTCGTAGAGCGCGGGGATATCGGCCATGGGGGCGTGAACCTCCCACCCCAGTTCGCCGGCGAAGGAGACCCGCGCCAGCGTGCAGGCCCGCCCGGCCACGACCGCGCGCTGGTGCGACAGCCAGGGCAGGGACAGGTCGGCCTCTGTCCCGATGGCTTCGAACAGCGCGCGCGACTGCGGCCCGGTGACGATCAGCGTGGACATCTCGCGCGTGCGGTCGGTCAGGTTCAGCCCCTCGGGCAGGGCGCGGGCCAGAAGTTCCCAGTCGTGCCACTGGGCGGTGGCGGCGGTGATGAGGGTAAAGTCGTCTTCGCCGTTCCGCGCCACGCTCATCTCGGTCAGGATGCGGCCCCGGTCGTCGGGGAAATAGGCCAGGTTCAGCCGCCCGACCCTGGGCAGCGCCCCGGCGATGCGGCCCGACAGCCAGTCCGCCGCGCCCGGGCCGGTCAGGCGGAACCGGGAAAAGCCGGGCAGGTCCAGCACGCCCACGCCGTCGCGCACCGCCTCGCATTCGGCGCGGATGCGCGGCTCCCACGGGCCGGCGCGGTTCCAGGTCTGGGTGGCTTCCTCGGAGGTGTCGTCGCCCGGCCGTGCGAACCAGTTCGCCCGCTCCCAGCCGTTGTAGGCGCCCATCTGGCCGCCCTGCGCCTTCACCTTGTCATGCACCGGCGACAGCTTGCGGTCGGGCGCGGCGGGCCAGCGGTGCCAGGGGAAGTGCATGGCGTATTCGTGGCCGTAGACCTCCATCCCCTTCTGCACGCAGTAGTCCCTGTCGGTGTAGTCAGTGAAGCGGCGCGGATCGCAGGACCACATGTCCCATTCGGTCGCGCCCTCGGTGATCCACTCGGCCAGCACCTTGCCCGCGCCGCCGCCCTGGGCGATGCCGAAGGTGAAGACGCAGGCCTCGAAGGCGTTCGGCACGCCCGGCATGGGCCCGATGAGCGGGTTGCCGTCGGGGGCATAGGGGATCGGGCCGTTGATCGTCTTGGCAAGGCCCGCCTCGGCCAGCACCGGCACCCGGGCCATCGCGCTTTCGATCTGCACCGACAGCCGGTCGAGGTCGTCGGGGTAAAGCTGAAAGCTGAAATCCTCGGGCATCGGGTCGTCGGGCGTGACCCAATGCGCCTTGCAGGGCCGCTCGTACGGGCCGAGGTTGAAGCCGTTCTTTTCCTGCCGCAGGTAGTAGGACACGTCCACGTCGCGCAGAAGCGGCAGCTTGTGGCCGACCTCTGCCGACCAGTCGCGCACCTCGGGCACCTCCTCGAAGATCATGTACTGGTGGCTCATGACCATCATCGGCACCGTGCGCCCGCCATAGGGGCGGAACCACTCGCCCACGCGCTGCGCGTAGTAGCCCGCGGCGTTCACCACGATCTCGCAGCGGATGTCGCCCTGGGCGGTGTGGACGATCCACTCGCCGTTCTCGCGGCTGACGCCGGTGGCGGGGCAGAAGCGGACGATTTTCGCGCCCTTGTCGCGCGCTCCCTTGGCCAGAGCCTGGGTCAGCTGCGCGGGGTCGATGTCGCCGTCGGCGGGATCGTAGAGCGCGCCCTTCAGGTCGTGGGTCTCGATGAAGGGATACTTGGCGCGGATCTCGTCGGGCGACAGGATCTCCAGCGCCATGCCCTGGTAAAGCCCCATGCCGCGGGCGCGCTGGAACTCCTGCATCCGCTCGTCCGAATGCGCCAGCCGCACGGACCCGGTGACGTGGTAGTTCATCGGGTAGTCCACCGCCGCGCCGAGGCCCCGGTACAGCTCTGTCGAATAGCGCTGCATGTTCATGATCGACCACGATGTCGAGAAGGTCGGCACGTTGCCCGCCGCGTGCCAGGTCGAACCCGCCGTCAGTTCGTTCTTTTCCAGCAGAACGCAATCCGTCCAGCCCGCCAGCGCAAGATGATAGAGCGCCGAGGCGCCCAGGGCGCCGCCCCCGATGATGACCACGCGGGCCGTTGACGGCAGCTCTGCCATGGCTGTCTCCCTCCCTGTTTCTCGAAAACTATTCCATCGGATTCGACGGCTCTTCAATTCCGTTTTCGCATCTGTTTTGATCGGAGATACCGATTAGGATATCGCCATGCAGCCCGAGTTGATCGACACCTTTCTCGACCTCGTCGAAACCCGCAGTTTCAACAAGACGGCCGAGCGGCTGGGCGTCACGCAATCCACCGTGTCGGGCCGGGTGCGGACGCTGGAACGCCAGCTCGACGCCCGCCTGCTGGAGCGCAGCCGTTCGGGCACGCGGCTGACAACGGCGGGGCTGCGCTTCGAGCCGCACGCCCGCGCCTTGCGCCTGACCTGGGCCGAGGCCGTGCAGGCCGTACGCGATAGCGGCAGCGCCGCCATGACAGTGCGGATCGGCATTCAGCACGACCTGCTGGCGGACGGCATCGCGGGCTGGGTCACGGCGCTTCAATCGGCGGTGCCCGAGGCCGCGCTTTACGTCGAGGGCGACTATTCCACCCAGATGTGCGCCGACGTCATGGACGGCGCTCTGGACCTTGCGATCATCTTTTCGCCGCGCCCAAACCCTGACATCCATTTCGAAACGCTCGGGTCGGTGCGCTATGACATGCTGTCGACCGAGGTGGATCACATCGACCGCGTCCGCCCCGACCGCTATATCCTGGCCAACTATTCGCCCGCCTTCTCGCGCGCCCATGCCGCTCTTTTGCCATTTCTGTCGGGCGGGCAGGTGTCCAGCGGCCAGCACGCGGTCATCCGGGGTCTTCTGACGGCCTTTGGCGGCAGCGCCTACCTGCTGCGCGACACGGTGGCCGAGATGGTCGCGGCGGGCGAGGCGCGTCGCGTGGCGCGCGCCCCGCGCATCGAACAGCCCGTCTTCGCCGTGGTCCACCTGAGAAACCGCCACCGGCGCGCGCATCGCCGCATGATCGAGCGACTGCGCACGCACCTGGGCCAGGCAAGACCGCCGCAACGCTAGGCGCGCATGCGCCGCCCCTCGGGGTCATGGGGGCAGGGGGCGATCACGCGGGCGTGCAGGATGTCGCCGATGACGTCTACGCCCAGCGCGGTGCCGGAGCGGGCCAGATCCGGCAGGATAAAGGCCAGTGCAAGGTTGAGCCCCGTGCGGTGGCCCCAGGCCCCTGATGTGACGGTGCCCACCACCTTGCCGTCCAGCATCACCGAGGCGCCGCCATGCGCCTCGCGGTCGGTGGCGTCGAGCGCAAGGGTCGCCAGCCGCCGCGCAGGCCCGCGCGCCTGCCGAAGCGCCAGCGCCTCGCGCCCGATGAAGCCGGGCTTTTCGGGCCGGACAAAGCGGCCAAGCCCCGTCTCGTAGGGGTCGAATTCGGTCAGGATGTCGGATTTCCAGTGCAGGTAGCCCTTTTCCAGCCGCATGGATTCCACCGCGCGGGCCCCGAAAAGGCGCAGCCGATGCGCCGCGCCCGCCGTGTGCAGGGCGGACCATGCGGCGTGCAGATGCGCGTTCGGCACGTGGATCTCGTAGGCCAGTTCGCCGGAAAAGCTGACGCCCATCACCACGGCGGGGGCGATGCCCACCACGGCGGGGCGCACCGACAGCCAGGGAAAGCCGTCCGCCGACCAGTCGCCGCGCGCGGTCGCCGACAGGATCGCGCGCGCCTTGGGGCCCGCCAGCACGAGGATCGTCCACTCGTTGGTCAGGCAGCGCAGCTGCACGTCCTCGTCGGGGCGCAGATGCGCGCGCAGCCAGTCCATGTCATGCCATTCCGCCGCCGCCGCCGCGCCGTACCAGACCCGCCCGCCCGGCAGGTTGGCCACCGTCGCCTCGGATTTCAGCATGCCGTGATGGTTCAAGAGATAGCCCAGCCCCACGCGGCCCGGACGCCGCTCTACCCGGCCGCAGATCATCCGGTCGAGAAAGCCATGCACATCCGCGCCCGTCATCTCGATCCGGGTAAAACCGTTGACCTCGGTCAGGCCGGCGGCGGTCTGGACGGCGGCGACCTCTGCGGCGACGACGTCATGCACCTCGGAATGCCGGAACCCGTGGGTTTCGGTGAACTCGGGTGACGGCTTGAAGTAGTCCGCCCGTTCCCAGCCGTTCACGACGGTGAACTCGGCCCCTTCGGCGGCCAACAGGGGCGTCAGGGGCGTGGTCTTGATGGGGCGTCCCGCCGGGCGATGCTCGTGCGGGAATTCGAAGCGGAACTCGTTCTGGTATTCCTCGATCGCCTTCAGCGCGCACAGCTCGGTATTGGCATGGCCGGTGAAGCGGCGCGGGTCGAGCGGCCATGTGTCATAGCAGGCCTCGCCATGGACGATCTGCTGCGCGAGGAGCCAGCCGTGCCCGCCGCCTTCGCCCAGGCCCGCGCGCAACCCGATGATGCAAAAGGCGTTGCGCTTGCCGGGGATCGGGCCGACCAGCGGCGCGCCGTCGATGGAATAGGTGATCGGGCCGTTGACGATGGTCTTGATCCCCACCTCGGCCAGCGCGGGCAGCCGCGCGATGGCGCCTTCCAGCACGTCTCCCACCCGGTCGAGGTCGTCGGGGCAGAGCGCGTTGACGAAATGCGGGTCGATCCCGTCCATCCCCCAGGTCTTGC
>JAUIIC010000187.1 GCA_030431935.1 Alphaproteobacteria bacterium
TGCTGGCGGTGGCCAACGAGCGGCTGGCCGAGGAAGAGGCGGTGTCGGCGGAAAGCCAGCGCCGGGTCGCGGCGCTGAACGAGCAGGTGGCGGCGCTGCGGGCGCAGCTGGGATCGCTTCAGGCGCTTCTGGATGCGGCGGCGGATGCCGAGGCCGAGGCGCAGGTGCAGATCGAGGCGCTGGGCAGCCAGCTGAACGTGGCGCTGGCGCGCGCGGCGGCCGAACAGCGCCGGAGAGCGGAACTGGAAGAGGCAGAGCGCAAGCGGCTGGAAGAGGAGAAGCGGCGGCTGGAAGGCTATCGCTCCGAGTTCTTCGGCCAGTTGCGCGCGGTGCTGGCCGACCGCGAGGGTGTGCAGATCGTCGGCGACCGTTTCGTGTTCTCGTCCGAGGTGCTGTTCCCCGTGGGGCAGGCGGAACTCTCTGAGGGCGGGCGGGCGCAGATCGAGCGGGTGGTCAATATCCTGCGCGAGGTGTCCGACGAGATCCCGCAAAGCATCGACTGGGTGCTGCGGGTCGATGGCCATACCGACAGCCAGCCGATCGGCGCGGGCGGCGAATACGCCGACAACTGGGAACTGAGCCAGGCGCGGGCCCTGTCGGTGGTGCGGTTCATGACCGACGAGCTGGGCTTTCCGCCGGACCGGCTGGCGGCGACCGGCTTTGGCGAGTACCAGCCGATTGATCCGGGCCAGACCGAGGACGCGCTGGCCCGAAACCGCCGGATCGAGTTCAAGCTGACCGAGCCCTAAGGGGCGCGCGGCACTGTCAGGGTGGCGGTGCCGGTGCCGATATCCGTTCCGTTGCGGATCAGCCGGGCGGTGGCGGTGTAGATGCCCGGAGGCCAGGGCGCATCGGCGCGGCCCATGCCGGCGGCCTCTGCCCGGCGGGCCTGGGTGCGCAGGATGTCGGTGGTCTTTTCCATGAGGACGGCCCCGTCCGGGGCGGTCAGGCGAAAGGCGACGCGGTCGCCTTCCTTCACGCCGAACATGTGCGCCCAGACCAGCAGCACCGGGGCCAGCGGGTCCAGCGTGGCGATGGCGGCGGTGCCGGCCTTGATGGCGGCATAGTCGAACCCGGTGTCCGACAGGCCGACGCCGATCATCCCGCCGGGGCGGTAGGCGATGGGGTCCTGCCACAGCTGGCGCGGCGCGGGGTCGGCGCAGGCCACCGGATCGTCGGGGTGGAACGGGTCCACCGGGCGGCCATCCTCGCGCAGGGTGAGGTGCAGGTGGGGGAATTCCGTGCGGCCCGACAGGCCGATGGCGCCCAGCACCGTGCGGGCGTTGACGCGCTGGCCGGGGACGACGGCGATGCTGCCCTGTTTCAGGTGGCAATACTGGCTTTCCCAGCCGCCGCCGTGGTCCACGACGACGCCGTTGCCGCAATCCTGTTCCCCCGGCGTGGGGTCGCCCAGGTCGGCCACCCCGTCGCGCAGGCGCAGGACGGTGCCGGGGGCGACGGCGCGCACGGTGACGTCGCGGTCCAGCGCGGCAAGGTCGTGCAGGGCGATGTCGGTGCCGGTGTGCCCGTCGTAGGTCAGGGGGCCGCAGGTGTGGTCTGCCGCGCCGGGGCCGCCGTCACGGTCCATGTAGTTCTGGATAAAACAGCTTTCGCCCAGCGTGCAATCGACAGGGAACCTGAGCACCGGGTCCCTTGCCGCGGCGGGGGCTGCGGCAAGGGCCAGGATCAGGGTCGCGGCGGCGCGCCGGGTCAATCCGCCGTCAGAAGCGGCGGCTTTTTCGAGGACAGGCGCGGGGCCTGGGCCTCTTCGACGCGCAGGTCGATCTCGCCGTTCTTGACACCGACCTTGACGACGCCGCCCTTGGCCAGCTTGCCGAACAAGAGTTCCTCGGCCAGCGGCTTCTTGATGTGCTCCTGGATCACGCGGCCCAGGGGGCGGGCGCCCATCTTGTCGTCGTAGCCCTTGTCGGCCAGCCATTCGGCGGCGGCGCGGGTCAGCTCGATCGTGACGTTGCGGTCCATCAACTGGGCTTCCAGCTGCAGCACGAACTTTTCCACGACCGACAGGATGGTGTCCTTTGCCAGCGGCGCAAAGCTGATGACGGCGTCAAGGCGGTTGCGGAACTCGGGCGTGAACGTCCGCTCGATTGCGGCGGTATCCTCGCCCTCGCGCCGGTCGCGGCCGAAGCCGATGGCGGCCTTGGCCTGCTCGGCGGCGCCCGCGTTCGACGTCATGATGAGGATGACGTTGCGGAAATCCACCTGGCGGCCGTTGTGGTCGGTCAGCTTGCCGTGGTCCATCACCTGCAGAAGGATGTTGTAGACATCCGGGTGCGCCTTCTCGATCTCGTCGAGCAGCAGGACGCAATGGGGGTGCTGGTCGACACCATCGGTCAGAAGCCCGCCCTGGTCAAAGCCGACATAGCCCGGAGGCGCGCCGATCAGGCGGCTGACGGCGTGCTTTTCCATGTACTCGGACATGTCGAAGCGCAGCATCTCGACGCCAAGGGTGTCGGCCAGCTGCTTGGCCACCTCTGTCTTGCCGACGCCGGTGGGGCCGGCGAACAGGTAGTTGCCGATAGGCTTTTCGGGCTCGCGCAGGCCCGCGCGGGCCAGCTTGATGGACGAGGCCAGCGCCTCGATTGCCTTGTCCTGCCCGAAGACCACGCGCTTGAGGTTGGCTTCGAGGTCCTTCAGCACCTCGGCGTCATCCTTGGACACGTTCTTGGGCGGGATACGGGCGATCTTGGCCACGATATCCTCGATTTCCCTGGCGCCGATGGTCTTGCGGCGCTTGGATCCGGCCACAAGGTGCTGCGCCGCGCCCGCCTCGTCGATGACGTCGATGGCCTTGTCGGGCAGCTTGCGGTCGTTGATGTAGCGCGCCGAAAGTTCCACCGCGGTCTTGATCGCGTCCGAGGTGTACTTGATGTCGTGGTGCTTTTCGAAATAGGGCTTCAGGCCCTTGAGGATCTTGACCGTGTCTTCCACCGAAGGCTCGTTCACGTCGATCTTCTGGAACCGGCGCGACAGGGCGCGGTCCTTCTCGAAGTGCTGGCGGAATTCCTTGTAGGTGGTCGAGCCCATGCAGCGCAGCTTGCCACCCTGAAGCGCGGGCTTCAGCAGGTTCGAGGCGTCCATCGCCCCGCCCGAGGTGGCGCCCGCGCCGATCACGGTGTGGATCTCGTCGATGAAGAGGATCGCGTCCTCGTGATCCTCAAGCTCCGAGACGACGGCCTTGAGCCGTTCCTCGAAATCGCCGCGATAGCGGGTGCCGGCCAGAAGCGCGCCCATGTCGAGCGAATAGATCGTGGCGCCTTTCAGCACCTCGGGCGTTTCGCCGTTGACGATCTTGCGTGCCAGGCCTTCGGCGATGGCGGTCTTGCCCACGCCGGGGTCGCCCACCAGAAGCGGGTTGTTCTTCCGCCGGCGGCACAGGACCTGAATGCAGCGTTCGACCTCGTGCTCGCGCCCGATCAGGGGATCGACGTCGCCCTTCTTGGACTTGGCGTTCAGATCGACGCAATACTTGGCCAGCGCCGATTCCTTGCCGTCGTCGTCGCTGCTGCTGGCGGTTTCCTCTTCGGCCTCGGGCGCGCCGCTGACCGGGCGGGTTTCGCCATAGCTGGGGTCCTTGGCGACGCCGTGGGCGATGAAGTTCACCGCGTCGTAGCGCGTCATGTCCTGTTCCTGCAGGAAATACGCCGCGTTCGATTCACGCTCGGCGAAGATGGCGACCAGCACGTTGGCGCCCGTCACCTCTGTCCGGCCCGACGACTGAACGTGGATCGCGGCGCGCTGGATAACCCGCTGGAAGGCGGCTGTCGGCACGGCCTCTGAGCCGTCGACCTCTGTAATCAGGGTGGACAGGTCGTCGTCGATGAAATCAACCAGCGTCTTGCGGAGCACGTCGAGATCGACGCTGCAGGCCTTCATGACCTTTGCCGCGTCAGGCTCGTCGATCAGCGCGAGAAGCAGGTGTTCCAGCGTCGCCAGTTCATGCCGGCGCGCGTTGGCCAGTGCCAACGCCGCATGGATCGCCTGTTCGAGAGTATTGGAGAATGACGGCACGCTCCGTGCTCCTTGATCTGCGTCGGGAAGGGCGAGCGCCCCGTCCCCACCGTGGCCTCTGTCTCTTAAAGTTCGGTGGAATTCGCCGCGCTTCAAGAGAATTCTTTTCAAACCCGTTCACAATTCTCAGCGCGCTGGGAAATTGGGCATCGCGGGTTCGGGACACAACGCCTGCGGATCAGAACCGATCCTTGCGCCCCCTGATTTCGGCGAACACGTCCTCGTCCGCCGCACCCGACATACCTAAGCTGTCTTTCAGCGCAGGCAATGCCGCGCGCAGAAACGGATTGGTCGCCTTTTCCTCGGCCAGGGTCGAGGGCACGGTTGGGCGGCCCTCGGCGCGGGCCTGCGCCACGGCCTCTGCCCGGGCCTTGAGCGCCGCGTTGTCCGGCTCGATCGTCAGGGCGAAACGGGCGTTGGCGGCGGTGTATTCGTGGCCCGAGTAGATGTCCGTGTCATCGGGCAGGGCGGCCAGTTTCGACAGGCTGACCCACATCTGCGGGGCGGTGCCCTCGAACAGCCGCCCGCAGCCCAGCGCCATCAGGCTGTCGGCGGTGAAGACGGCCTTGGCGGCGGGCACGTGGAAGGCGATGTGCCCGACCGTGTGGCCCGATACGTCCAGCACGGTGACGGGCGTGCCGCAGACCTCGACCGTCTCGCCGTCGGCGGCGGCGAGATCCAGCGCGGGCAGGCGGTGGACGTCGCGCGCGGCCCCGATCACGCGCGCGCCATGGGCGGCGCGCAGGGCGTCCACGCCCTCGATATGGTCGTGGTGGTGGTGCGTCACCAGGATATCGGTCAGCCGCCAGCCACGCTCTGCCAGGGCCGCCTCGATCGGCGCGACTTCCGGCGCGTCGACCAGCGCGGTGTCGCCGGTGGCGTCGTCGTGCATCAGGTAGGCGTAATTGTCGCTGAGGCAGGGGACGGTGACGATCTGGAGGGGCATGGCGTTTCCTTCGGGCTGGGCTATGCTGACCCCGAGTCTCGCCGATCGCAAGGGCTGTCGCAATGCACCTCGACGTGCTGGACCTGCGCAACTTCTATTACCGCACCCGGCTGGGGCGTGCGGCGCAGCGTGCCGTGCGCGAGCAGGTGCAGGCGTTGTGGCCTGACGCCGAGGGGCAGACCGTGGTGGGCTTTGGCTTTGCGGTGCCGCTGTTGCGGCCCTTCCTGGCGGATGCGCGGCGGGTCATCGGGCTGATGCCGGGCCAGCAGGGGGTGATGCTCTGGCCGCCCGATGGGGCGAACGTGGCCGTCCTGTGCGAAGAGACGCTGTGGCCCCTGCAGACCGGGACCGCCGACAAGCTGGTGCTGCTGCACGGGCTGGAAACAAGCGAGAACCCCTCGAAATTGCTGGAAGAATGCTGGCGGGTGCTGGCGCCTGGGGGGCAGGCGCTGTTCATCGTGCCGCACCGGGGCGGGCTTTGGGCGCGGCGGGACCGAACGCCGTTCGGTTTCGGGCGGCCCTATACGCTGGGCCAGCTGGAGACCCAGCTCAAGCGGCACGCCTTCGTGCCCGAGCGGCATGTGGCGGCGCTGTTCCAGCCGCCGTCGGATGGCAAGTTCTGGCTGAAATCAGGTGCGATGTGGGAGCGTGTGGGGCGGCGGATCTCGTCACATTACGCGGGCGGGGTGCTGATGGTGGAGGCCACCAAGCAGGTCTATGTCCGCCCGCCGGGCGTGGAGGAACGGGTGCGTTCGCCGCTTCGGGTGCTGGAGGGCATCACCCAGCCCGAGGCCAAGCCGGTCTGAAACAGGCGGCGGATCGGCCCGTTCGCACCCCGTCGGCATGACGTCGGCACAACGTCGGCATCACGACGGCGCGAAAGGAGGCAAGGCGATGGGCATTCACGATTTCATGGCTGGCTACAAGCGGGTGTGGGAAGGGCAGGACAAGCACGGCTTCGCCGCGCTCTTCACGCCCGACGGGGTCTACTGGAACACCCCCTTCCAGGTGCAGACCGGCCCCGAAGAGCTGGCCGGTTACTGGGCGCGGATCGAGTTGCAGCGCGACATCCGGCTGGACTACGAGGTGCTGGCCGAGACGCCCGGCGGCGGGATCGCGCACTGGCGGGTCGACTACCAGGTGGCGTCGGAGGAGCTGTTCGCGATCTGGGCGAAATCGACGGGCACCGGCCTGCCCGACCGCAAGCCCGGCGATCCGCTGCCCCGGCTGACGCTGGACGGGATGCTGACGGCGGCCTTCGAGGACAGCGGGCTGGCGCGCGAGGTGCGCATCTGGTGGCATTCGGTGGCCCGGCCGGGGTAGGCGGGCGGGATCGCGCGGGCGGGCGGCGGGGTTGACGGCACGGCAGCCGGTATCCGAGGCTGGGGCCATCAGACCGGAGGCCTTTTGATGATTTCCATTTCTATAGGTGATGCCGCGCGTTTCGCGATGATCGTCTGTCTTGCGCTTGCCCTGCCGCAGGGTGCCACCGCGCAGCAATCCATGGCGGAGGGCTTTTCGCGCATGAAGCTGCAGTCCGCCAACCGACCGGATGGCCTTGCGCGGGTCACCTTTCCGGACGGAAGCCGGGCGGAACGCTTTATCCTGGGCGCGGGTGACTGCCCGGCCTCGACCGGCGATTGCCGGTCCGACCGCGAGCGGATCGAGTTCTACGAACAGCCCCCGGCGCAGCGTGTCGGGTCCGAGACCTGGGTGGGCTGGGACATCTACCTGCCGCCCGATTTCCCCCGCCAGAGTGGTAGCCGCCCGCCCAACATCATCATGGGCCAGTTCCACCAGTACGGCCGGAGCGGCCCCGAGGTGCTGTTCCAGCTCAGGCCCGAGGGCTACGAGGTCAAGCTGTCCGATCCCTACCGGCTGGACGACGATCCGATGAACTCGATCCCGGATTTTCGCAACGTGCTTGTTGCCTCTCGCGGGTCGATGATCGGCAGGTGGACGCGGGTCGAGGTCAACGCCCGCTGGTCGCGGGGCGAGGACGGGTTCATCCGGATCTACGTGAACGGGCGCGAGCGCTGGTCCTACAGCGGGGCGACCACCAATTCCAACGAGACCATCTATTTCAAGTACGGCATCTACCGCAGCTTCGTCAGCCGGTGCGGGGGGGCCTGCCCGACGCTGACCGCCTATTTCCGGAACGTGAAACGGGGATCGACGAGGGCCGCGATACAGTAGGGAGCGTCAGTGCATGAGCGCCACGGGCGGGGCCTTTGCGAGGACCGGTCGGCGGGTGGCAAGGGCGCGGCGGGCCTCGTCCCTCTGGCCGAGGCGCAAGAGCGTATGGACCCAGGCCAGTTCGATCAGGTCGCGCTGGGCGCGGCTGCCGCCGAGGCGCACGGCGCTGGCCATCACCCCGGTCAGGTCGTCCAGCGCGTCCTGCCAGAGGCCGCGCGCCATGTGGCCCCAGGCGCGGGCGACGGGTCGCACGAGGTCGGCGGCAAAGCCCTTTTCGGTCTCGGCGATGGCGGCGAGCCGGGCGCCGTCGCCCGCCATGGCATGGGCCAGTGCGGCGTGGATGTCGACGAAGCTCTGCCCCGGGTTCGGAAAGGTCTGGGCGACGTAATCGGCAAGGGCCCGCCAGCGTTCGGGGGCCACGGCGATGCCCGCGATCTCGGCCCGGTAGAGGATGGCGGCGGTGTCGGTCACGACGTTGATCGGCAGGCCCAGCGCCGCGCCGGGGGCGACGCCGCTGTCCACCGCCTGCCACATCGCCCCGGCGTCGCCGTCGTGCAGCGCCCAGAGCGCGAGGTGCCAGCTGAGGTGGCTGTGCAGAAGCGTGTGGGGGTCGTAGTCGGCCATCCAGCCGCCGAGATAGGCGCGGCCCGCCGTGGTTTCCCCGGCCTCGTACTGGGCGTGGGCGCGGAAATGTGCGCCGTGAGCGTTGCGGGGGTTGAGCGCCAGCGCCCGGTCCATCAGCGCGGTCGAGGCGTCGAGTTGTCCCGTCTCGCACAGCGACAGGGCGTGCATGGACATCATCCACCAGTCGTCGCCGTAGTGCGGCAGAAGGGCCGTGGTGAAGGCCAGAAGCTCTGCCTCGCGCCCGACCTCGCCGGAAAAGCCGATGAGGCCGAAGATATTGGTGCAAAGCTGGGCGACCATGGTGTCGCGGGGGTGGTCGCGCAGGTGGGCGGCGACGGCGGCGCGGGTCTCGGCCGCCTTGCCGGACAGGAGGAGGGCCATGATATTGACATGGGCCTGTTCGCGGGGCGTGCCGGCGGGGGCCTGCGCCTGCGCCTCGGCGATGGCCTGCCGCGCGCCGGGCATGTCGCCGGACATGGCGCGGGCGCGGGCGAGCGCAGCATGGGCGAGCGCCCAGCCCGGATCGTCCGTCACGGCGGCGGCGAAGGCGTCCGCGGCGCCGATGTCGGCGGCGAGGAAGCGGGCGAGGCCGGTGTCGTAGTGGTCGCGCGCGCCGGCCGAGCTGGTGGACAGGGGATTTCCGTAGTGGTCGCGAAGCGGCATGGGTCTATCCTTGGATGGCCCGGACAAGGCTAGCCCGCCGGGGCCCCGATGCGCACCCCGAAAACGAGGGGATGTGCCGCGCATCGACCCTGGGGTGACGCGTTCGGGTCAGACTCCGGGCGCGCGGCGGGGCTATGCGGCGCGGAACGCAGGAGGACCGGCGATGGACGTGACGATTCTGGACGGCGGCATGGGTCAGGAGCTTGTGGCGCGCAGCGGGCTGTCGCCCAGCGGGCTCTGGTCG
>JAUIIC010000188.1 GCA_030431935.1 Alphaproteobacteria bacterium
ACGTGGCGCGGCAGTTCGGCCTGACGGTGACAGAAACCCGCCCCGCGCTGGTCCCCCTGACCTTCGGTGCCCCCTGGAAGGAGCGCATGGCGGCGCTGGCCGGTGTCGCGCTGCCGGTGCGGGCGGCATGCGCAGAGGCGGCCTTCGACGAGGCGATGCTCTTCACCCACCGCGGCCTGTCGGGACCGGCGATCCTGCAGGCGTCGAGCTACTGGCGCGAGGGCGCGGGCCTAACCCTGGCGCTGCTGCCCGACGGGGGGCTTGCACACCTGAAGGCCGCACGCGCCCGGCACGGACGGCGGGCCCTTGCGACCGTTCTGGCCGAGATCCTGCCGCAGCGGCTGGCCGCCGCCTGGGCGGACTGGCACGGGCTGAGCGGGAACGTGGCCGACTGTTCCGACGCCCGGCTGGCCGGGATCGCCGGGGCATTGGCGCGCTGGGAGGTGCTGCCGGCGGGCTCGGAAGGCTACCGCACCGCCGAGGTGACGCTGGGCGGCGTGGCGACCGAGGGGCTGGACGCCCGCACGATGGAGGCCAAGGCGGTGCCGGGCCTCTACGTGATCGGCGAGGCGGTGGACGTGACCGGCTGGCTGGGCGGCTACAACTTCCAGTGGGCCTGGTCCTCTGGCTGGGCCGCCGGCACGGCGATCGCCGGGGCGGGTTGACGCGGGGCCGCGCGACCGGCCCAGCCGCGGCGCCCGGCACCGGCCGCCGGGGGCGCTGCCCCCGGACTCCCGGAGTATTTGTGAACAGAAGAAGCAGGCGCGCCGGTCCGTTTGCCGGGTTGCACCCCCCTGCCCCGCGCCGCTAACTGGGGCAGCAGGAGGATCGCCATGCGGATTGCGACGTTCAACATCAACGGGGTGAAGGCGCGGATCGAAACCGTGCTGGGCTGGCTGGAGCGCGAGGCCCCGGACGTGGCCGTCCTGCAGGAGATCAAGTCGGTGGACGAGGCCTTTCCCCGCGCCCCTTTCGAGGACCTGGGCTACAACCTGGAGACCCATGGGCAGAAGGGCTTCAACGGCGTCGCGATCCTGTCGAAGTATCCGCTGGAGGACGTGGCGCGCGGCCTGCCGGGGGATGACGGCGACGACCAGGCGCGCTGGATCGAGGCCACCGTGGTCGGAAAGCGCGCGCTGCGGATCTGCTGTCTCTACCTGCCCAACGGAAACCCGGCGCCGGGGCCGAAATACGACTACAAGCTCGCCTGGATGGAGCGTCTGCGCCTGCGCGCCGCGGCGCTGATCGCCGAGGAGACGCCGGCGCTGATGCTGGGGGATTACAACGTGATCCCCCAGGCCGAGGACGCGGCGCGGCCCGAGGCCTGGGAGACCGACGCTCTCTACCGTCCCGAGACGCGGGCGGCCTTCCGGCGCGTGTTGAACCTGGGCTTCACCGAGGCGTTCCGCGCCCGGCGCCAGGGCGGCGGGCACTACAGCTTCTGGGACTACCAGGCCGGGGCCTGGAACCGGAACGACGGCATCCGCATCGACCATGCGCTGCTGACGCCGCAGGCCGCGGACCTGATGACCGAATGCTGGATCGAGACCGACATGCGGGGCCGGGAGAAGCCGTCCGACCACGTGCCGGTCTGGGTGGAGCTGGACGCCTAGACAAGATGTCTCCGGGCGGGCCAAGGGCCTTGCAAGGCCCTTTCCCGCGGGCGTCCGCCCGCGGTCCAAGCCGCTTGCAAGCGGCTTTCAAGCGGCTTCCAAGCCGCTTGCTCCCTCAAGGGCTCTTGCGGCCGATTATGAAGACGGCGGCGCGCTTGCCGGGGCGCCAGTTCTCCTCGATCCGGAAGCCGGCGGCACGGATGCTGTCGGCCAGCTCCTCGCCGGTGAAGACACGCACGCGCGGCAGGAGGCCCAGGCGCTCGCCCAGCGGGCCGACGAGGCGCATCAGCCGCAGCCAGTCGCCGAGGCAGGCGGTGCTGGTCACCAGGAGCCCGCCGGGTTTCAGCCAGCCATGCATCCGCGACAGGAGCGCGGCGCGATCGTCGACAAGGTGCAGAAGGCTCAGCGCCAGCACGGCGTCATAGCCTTCCGCGGGGGGCGCGAAGGTATCGACATCCGCGACCTCGAAGCTCAGGTTCGCGACACCCGCAGCCGCGGCCTTTTCGCGCGCGATCCCGATCATCCGTTCCGAGAAATCCACCGCGTGCAGATGGCCGACGAACGGGGCATGGAGGATCGCCGTGCTGCCGGTGCCGCAGCCAAGTTCCAGCACCTGCATCTGGGTGTGAAACCGCGCCTGTGTCGCCGCGAGCTTGCGCCGGTAGGCCTCTTCGTCGGCGATGGGCGTCCGCTCGTAGCGCTCGGCGAGCCGGTTCCAGAATCTCGGCGAAGCCTGCATCGTCCCCTCCCCCGCGCGCGACCGCTCAGGCCGCCTGCTCTTCCTCGGCGGCCTGGCGCTGCCACATGGCGGCATAGCGGCCGCCGCGCGCCAGCAACTCCTCGTGACGGCCTTCCTCGACCACCACGCCCTGCTCCAGCACCACGATACGGTCCGCATCGACCACCGTGGACAACCGGTGCGCGATCGTTATCACCGTACGGCCCTGTCCCATCGCGCGCAATTCGTCCTGGATCTCGCGCTCGGTCTCGCTGTCGAGCGCCGATGTCGCCTCGTCCAGCAGAAGGATCGGCGGATCCTTGAGCAGGGTGCGGGCGATGCCCACGCGCTGCTTTTCCCCGCCCGACAGCTTCAGCCCGCGTTCGCCGACCTTCGTGTCGTAGCCCTCGGGCAGGCCGGCGATGAAGTCATGGATCTTGGCCGCGCGGGCGGCGGCCTCGATCTCGGAGCGCGTGGCGTCGGGGCGGCCATAGGCGATGTTGTAGAAGATCGTGTCGTTGAACAGGACGGTGTCCTGCGGCACGACGCCGATCTGCGCATGGAGACTGTCCTGGGTGACCTCGCGCACGTCCTGTCCGTCGATGCAGAGCCGCCCGCCGGTGACATCGTAGAAGCGGAAAAGGAGCCGCCCGATGGTGGACTTGCCCGAGCCCGAGGGGCCCACGAGCGCGACGGTCTGGCCGGCACCAACATGCACGGTCACGTCGCGCAGGATGGGGCGCGCGGCGTCATAGCTGAAACTGACGGCGTCGAGCCGCACCTCTCCACCGCTCACCTTCAGGGCGGGCGCGCCGGGGCGGTCGCGCACCTCGGGCGGCTGTTCGAGAAGGTCGAACATTTCCGCCATGTCGACAAGCGCCTGCCGGATTTCCCGGTAAACCGTGCCGAGGAAATTCAGCGGCATGGTGATCTGGATCATGTAGGCGTTGACCATCACGAAATCGCCCACCGTCAGCGTTCCCGCCTGCACCCCGCGCGCGGCCATCACCATGACGACGACAAGCCCGCCGGTGATGAGCATGGCCTGCCCGAAGTTGAGGAAGGCCAGCGAATAGGAGGTGCGGATCGCCGCCGCCTCATAGCCCGCCATGGCGTCGTCGTAGCGGCCGGCCTCGCGCCGCTCGGCGCCGAAATACTTGACGGTTTCGAAGTTCAGCAGGCTGTCGATCGCCTTCTGGTTGGCGTCGGTGTCCTGGTCGTTCATGATCTTGCGGATGCGAACGCGCCATTCGGTCACCCGGAAGGTGAACACGATGTAGGCGGCGATGGTGACGACCACCACGGCCAGGTAGGCGACATCGAACACCACCGCCAGCACGATCCCGATCATTGCCAGTTCCAGCACCAGCGGCCCGATCGAGAACAGCATGAAGCGCAGTAGGAACTCCACGCCCTTGACCCCGCGTTCGATGATCCGGCTGAGCCCGCCGGTCTTGCGCGTCAGGTGGTAGCGCATCGAGAGCGCATGGATGTGCTGGAAGGTTTCCAGCGCCAGCGTCCGCAGGGCGCGCTGGCCCACGCGCGCGAAGGCCACATCGCGCAGTTGCTGGAACCCGGTGGTCATCAGCCGCGCCATGCCATAGGCGACGGTCAGCCCGATCGCCCCCGCCCCCAGCATCCAGGCCGCATCGGTTCCGTCCCCGGCCAGCGCGTCGACCGCCGCCTTGTAGAAGAAGGGCGTCCCCACGGCGATGACCTTGGAAAGAAGCAGCGCCAGCATCGCCGCGACCACGCGGCGGCGCACCCAGGCCGGATCGCTCGGCCAGAGATAGGGCACCACCCGGCGCACCGTGCGCCAACCGCTCTTGCGCGCCTCGGCGTCCAGTGCCGCGTCGGTCGTGGTGGTTCGTCTCAAGGCCGCCTCCGGGTGCAAAGGGCAAACCTAGGCACCGCGACGGCGAATGACCAGAGCCCTATTGCTCGGGCAGCGTGAAGACCTGGCCGGGATAGATCAGGTCGGGGTCGCGGATGCGGTCCCGGTTGGCCTCGAACAGGCGCACGTAAAGCAGGCCCTCGCCATATTCCTCGGTCGCGATGCCCCAAAGCGTGTTGCCCGGCTGCACGGTGATGACGGAAGCACGCGGTCGCTCGGGCGCCGGCCCGGGCGGGGTCAGCGTGGACAGGACCTCGGGCTCTTCACGCTTGAACGGGGTCTCGACACGCGAGGTCACGGCGCCGCTGGCATCGAGCTCGTCCACCCGCAAGGTGTAGACGCCGGTATCGACCTGCGGCAGGGCCGTGCGCCACTGACCATCCGGCGTGATGCGCGTGGTCAGGATCGGGCGGTTGTCGATGTAGATGCGCACGAAGCCATCCCCGGCCCCGCGCCCACCGAGCGCCACCTCGCCGGCCGGATCGTAGGTGATCGTGTCGATCACCACGGTCTGCACGCCCGGACCGGCGCCCCCGTCCTGAAGCACGCGGATGCCGCTGTCATCGGCCAGAAGGACCGAAGGCGCGGCGGGCTCCGCCGCGGGCTCGGCTTCGGGCTGGGGCGCAGGTGCAGGCTCGGACGTGGTCGCCGGGGGGGCGGCGGCGGTTTCGGCTGGCGGCACCTCTGTCGCGGCGCCCTGCGTCGCTTCGGCGACGGTTTCGCTGGTGCGTTCCTCCGGCCCCGCCGCGGGCGCCGCGGCGGGCGGCGGCGAAGCCTCGGCCACCCGGTCGGACGCCGCCTCCGTGCCCTGCCCCGATCCGGGTGCGTCGGTCGGCTCTACGGTGGTGTCTTCGGTGGCCTCCGCAGTGCTGTCCGCGACCGGTCCGGCACTTGGTTCTGCACTGGGCTCGACCGCGTCATCCGTGGCATCCTCGGCGGCCACGACCTGCACGGGGTCTTCGACCGGACCAGAGCCCGCATCTGCCACGGCGGCCGGGGCCTCCACGGCTTCCGGCGCCGCCGTGGCGGGGTCCTGTGCAGGGGCGGCATCTGCCTGGCCCGGCGCCGGCGTGTCGCCCGTCTCGGCCACGGTTCTGTCCGCCGGCGGCTCCGGCGGTCTCGCGTCGGCCGTGGGCGCGCTGCCAGCCCCGGCCTCTGCCAGCACGTCTGCGGCGGGCGCGGGTGCCGGCACAGCGTCGGCGTCGACCGCCCGGGGCGGGGATGCCGGCACGCTCTCGGGCGGCACCTCGGCCCCGGCCACCGACAGATCGGTCGCCGGCACATCCGGCGGTGTGCCCGAGCGCGGCGCATCGTCCGGCGCGGGCTGCGGCGGCAGGGTGCCGCCTACGTCCGCCTGCGGCGTCGCAGCGCCCGGTCCGTCGCCCGCGACGGGCGCGGTCGTCTCCGCTCCGGCTTCCGGGGCAAGCGCCGCCACCTGCGGCGCCTCGACCCGACTCGGGGCGACGATCACAGTGGCCTCGGACTCGCGCGCGCTGCCATCTGGCATGGTCATCCGAAGAGAGATGATCCGGGGCACATCCGCCACCGGCACATCGAACAGTGCCACGAAGCGCCCGCCCGCATCGGATTCCGACGTCGCGATCGCCTCGCCGTCGAGCAGGACCTCGACCCGTGCAAGGGGCGCGGCCCGTCCCGCCACGAGCGCGCCGCCATCCGGCGAGACCCGCACGACGTCGAACGCCGGTGCGGCAGGTTCGGGCTCTGGCTCAGGCTCGGTCTCAGGCGCGGCCTCGGCGGCAGGCTCCGGCACGGGCTCCGGCTCCACCGGGTCGGCGACCGGGGGCGCCACCGCCGTCGCCGTCACATCCGCCTCCGGAACATCGGTGGCCTCGGGCACGGCCACCGGGGCCTCTTCGCGGAAGACCTGTACACCGATCACGACGCCGATCGCGACGACGGCCGCCGCTGCGGCACCGGCGGCCGCCGTCCCGCTGATCCCAAGACCGGACCAAATCGACATCTTTTCACACCCCTTGGCGCGGCCAGCCCGCGCGCACGCTTGAGCGACCATATCAACACGGGTAATGGGGGTCAAAACCCTTTGGAGAAAGGCGATTTCATGTCTCAAGGCCAGAAATCGGTCTGTGTGTATTGCGGGTCACGTCCCGGGGCACATCCGGCCTATGGACGCGACGCCGCCGCGCTCGGTGCAACGGTCGCGCGGGAAGGCTGGCGCCTGGTCTATGGCGCCGGTGACGTGGGTCTCATGGGAGAGGTCGCGCGTGCCGCGCAATCCGCCGGCGCCGACACCTTCGGCGTGATCCCGGTACACCTGATGGCAATGGAAGTGGGCAAGCGCGACCTGACCCGCTTTGTCGTCACCGAGACCATGCATGAGCGCAAGAAGGTCATGTTCATGAACTCGGACGCGATCGTGGTCCTGCCCGGCGGCGCCGGCTCCCTCGACGAGTTCTTCGAGGTCCTGACCTGGCGCCAGCTGGGCCTGCACGAAAAGCCTATTTTTCTCTTGAATACAGAAGGCTACTGGACACCGCTCACCGATCTCCTGACCCATGTCGTGGATCGGGGCTTCGCGGACGCATCGCTCCTGGGCTTCGTGGAAACGGTTGCGGACGTGCCCGCGCTGACCGAACGCCTGCGCGCCGCGCTGAACCGGGACACCGCCTCTTCTTCTGTTTGAAAATACTCCCGCCGGAGGCGCAGGCCGCGCCCCGCGCGGCCCAAACAAAAGAAATGCGGGGGCCATTGGGCCCCCGCACCGCTTGAAAAGGATGACGTCCCGCTCAGGCGCCGGCGAGGCGCGCGGCGACGTTTTCCCAGTTCACCAGCTTGTCGAGGAAGTTCTGCAGGTAGACCGGGCGCTTGTTGCGGAAGTCGATGTAGTAGGAATGCTCCCACACGTCGCAGCCCAGAAGCGCGGTCTGCCCGAAGCAGAGCGGGTTCACGCCGTTCTCGGTCTTCGTGACCTTCAGCGTGCCGTCGGTGTCCACCACCAGCCAGCACCAGCCAGAGCCGAACTGGCCCGCGCCCGCGGCGGCGAACTGCGACTTGAACTCATCGACCGAGCCGAAGGCGTCGACGAGGCGCGATTCCAGCTCGCCCGGCATCTTCTTGTCCTCGCCCGGGCCCATCATTTCCCAGAACTGGTTGTGGTTCCAGTGCTGGCTGGCGTTGTTGAAGATGCCGTTCTGGGCCACCGCGCCGGCCTGGTAGGTGCCCTTGACGATGTCCTCGAGGCTCTTGCCGGCCCACTCGGTGCCCTCGATCAGCTTGTTGCCGTTGTCGACATAGGCCTTGTGGTGCAGGTCGTGGTGGTATTCCAGCGTCTCCTGGCTCATGCCCAGTCCGGCGAGCGCGTCATGCGCGTAGGGAAGATCGGGAAGTTCGAAAGCCATGTGAATGCCCCTCCTGTCAGTGTTTTGATCCTGCGCCTTAGGTGAGGGCGCGAACGGCAATCGTCAACCAGAATGTCGCAGGCCGGGGCACGGGCGCCCCCGGCCCGGCCTCGTTTGACGGCTCAGGCCAGCGCCCGGGTGTGCAGCGCCTCGGCGATCTGCACCGCGTTCAGCGCCGCACCTTTCAGCAGCTGGTCGCCCGACACGAACAGCGCGATGGTCCGCCCCGTCGGATCGCCGAGGTCGGTGCGGATGCGGCCCACCAGGACGTCGCCCTGCCCCGTCGCCTCGCTGGGCATCGGGAAATGGTTGGCCGCCGGATCGTCCACCAGGCGCAGGCCCGGGGCATCGGCCAGGCGGCCGCGCACCTGCGCCGGCGTGACATGGTCGGCAAAGCGCACCGACAACGCGATGGAATGGGCGCGCAGCACCGGCACCCGCACGCAGGTGATCCCCACGGGCAGGCGCGGCTGGCCGAGGATGCGGCGGGTCTCGGCGATCACCTTCTCCTCTTCGCCGTTGTAGCCCGTCTCGGGGTTCACGGGCGCGTTGTGGGAAAAGAGGTTGAAGGCGTAGGGATGCGGCAGGACCTGCGGGGCGAAGTCCTCGCCCGCCAGGGTCGCGGCGGTGGCCGCACGCAGTTCCTCCATGGCGGCGGCGCCAGCGCCCGAGGCCGACTGGTAGGTGACCATCGACAGGCGCGTGATGCTCCACGCCCGGTGCAGCGGCGCCAGCGCCACGGTGGCGATGGCGGCGACGCAGTTGGGGTTGGCGATCAGCCGGGCGCCGCCCGCCAGCGCGCCCGCGTTCACCTCGGGCACGACGAGCGGCACCGAGGGGTCCATGCGGAAGGCGGACGAGTTGTCGATCACGACCGCGCCGGCCTCTATCGCGACGGGGGCCCAGGCGCGCGAGATGCCGGCCCCGGCCGAGAAGAAGGCCACGTCGATGCCCTCGAAGGCGGCATCGGCCAGCGGCGCGACGGTGACATCCCGGCCGGCGAAGCGCAGGCGCCGCCCGGCAGAGCGTTCCGAGGCCAGCAGGCGCAG
>JAUIIC010000189.1 GCA_030431935.1 Alphaproteobacteria bacterium
CCAACACCTCCACCCTGCCGATCACCGATCTTGCCCGCGCCTCGGCCCGGCCCGACCAGTTCATCGGCATCCATTTCTTCAGCCCCGTCGACAAGATGCTGCTGGTCGAGATCATCAAGGGCAAGCAGACCGGCGACCGCGCCGTGGCCAAGGCGCTCGACTTCGTGCGCCAGATCCGCAAGACACCCATCGTGGTCAACGACGCGCGCTTCTTCTACGCCAACCGCTGCATCATCCCCTACATCAACGAGGGCATCCGCATGGTGGGCGAGGGCGTGCGCCCCGCGCTGGTGGAGAACGCCGCCAAGCTGGTGGGCATGCCGCTGGGGCCGCTGCAACTGGTCGATGAGACCTCGATCGACCTGGGCGTGAAGATCGCGAAGGCCACCAAGGCCGCGATGGGCGCCGACTATCCCGACGACGCGGTGGACGAGGTGCTGTTCTGGATGGCCGACCAGGGCCGCATGGGGCGCAAGTCGAAATCGGGCTTCTATGCCTATGACGAGGCGGGCAAGCGCACCGGCCTCTGGGACGGGCTGACCGCTCAATACCCGCCCGCCACCGACCAGCCGGACGTGACCGAGGTGCAGCACCGCCTGCTCTTCGCGCAGGTGCTGGAAGCGGTGCGCGCGCTGGAGGCGGGCGTGCTGACCGACATCCGCGAAGGCGACGTGGGCGCGATCCTTGGCTGGGGCTTCGCGCCCTGGTCCGGCGGGCCGTTCAGCTGGCTCGACCGGATCGGCGCGGCAGAGGCCGTGCGCCTGTGCGACGACCTCGCGGCGCGCCACGGCGCGCGCTTCACGGCACCCGATCTGTTGCGGGACATGGCCGCCAAGGGCGAAAGCTTCTACGCCCGCTTCGCCCCCACGGCCCGCGCCGCCTGACAAGCGACGGCGGGCACCGGCGGGCCCCGCCAAGGGCCCGCCCCCTGCCCTAGCCGTAATGCGCCACCGGCGTGCCAGCCAGCGCCGACATGTTCAGAAGCCCGCGCGCCGTGATCGAGGGCGTCACGATATGCGCACGGTTGCCCATCCCCATCAGGATCGGCCCCACCTCCAGCCCGCGGGCCTTCATCTTGAGGATGTTGCGCACGCCCGACGCCGCGTCGGTGTTGGGGAAGATCAGCACGTTGGCCGCCCCCGCAAGGCGCGAATTGGGAAAGACCCGCGCCCGCAACTCGGGGTCAAGCGCCGCGTCGGCGTGCATCTCGCCCTCGTAGGCGAAATCGCGCGGCGCGCTGTCGAGGATGGCGAGCGCCCCGCGCATCCGCCGCCCCGTGTCGCAATCGAGGTTCCCGAACTGCGAGTGCGAGCAGAGAGCGATCTGCGGTTCCAGCCCGAAACGGCGCACGTGCCGCGCCGCGCCGATCACCGTTTCGGCGATCTGCTCGGGCGTCGGTTCGGCATGCACCTGCGTGTCGGCCACGAACAGCGGCCCGTCTTCCAGGATCATCAGGCTCAGCGCACCCACGGGATGCAGCCGGTCCGTGCCCAGCACCTGGTCGACGTAGTTCAGGTGCCACAGGAACTGCCCGAAGGTGCCGCAGATCATGCTGTCGGCCTCGCCCCGATGCACCATCACCGCGCCGATCGCCGTGGTGTTGGTGCGCATGATCGCGCGCGCCAGGTCCGGGGTGACGCCGCGGCGTTCCATCAGGGCGTGATAGGTCGTCCAGTAGTCGCGGTAGCGCGGGTCGTTCTCGGGGTTCACCAGTTCAAAGTCCTTGCCCGGCCGGATCGGCAGGCCCGCGCGTTCGGCGCGCTGTTCCACCACATCGGGACGGCCGATCAGGATCGGAATATCCGTGGTCTCCTCGATCATCGCGTTGGCCGCGCGCAAGACCCGCTCGTCCTCGCCTTCGGCAAAGACGATGCGCCGGTTCGCCGTCGCCGCCGCCTCGAACACCGGCCGCATGATGAGTGCCGAGCGAAAGACCGATCCGTCGAGCTTGGCCTTGTAGGCGGCAAGATCCTCGATCGGGCGGGTGGCTACGCCCGAGTCCATGGCGGCGCGGGCCACCGCGCTGGCGACCACGCCCATCAGGCGGGGATCGAAGGGCTTGGGGATCAGGTAGTCCGCGCCGAAGGCCAGTTGCTCGCCCTGATAGGCGGCGGCGGCCTCTGCGCTGGTGGTGGCGCGGGCCAGGGCCGCGATGCCCTCGATACAGGCCAGTTTCATGGCGTCGTTGATCTCGGTCGCACCCACGTCCAGCGCACCGCGAAAGATGAAGGGAAAGCACAGGACGTTGTTGACCTGGTTCGGGTAATCCGACCGGCCCGTCGCGATGATCGCGCCCGGCGCCGCCTCTCGCGCGAGGTCGGGCATGATCTCGGGTTCGGGATTGGCCAGCGCAAAGACAACCGGGCGATCCGCCATGCGCCCCACCATCTCGGGCGTCAGCACGCGCGGCCCGGACAGGCCAAGAAACAGGTCCGCCCCCTCGATCACCTCGGCCAGCCCGCGCGGCCCGCCCGGCTGGGCGTATTCGGCCTTTTGCGGGGTCATGTCCTCTGTCCGGCCCTCATGCACCAGCCCGTGCAGGTCGCACAGCCAGACATTCTCGCGCCGGACACCCAGCTTGACCAGCATGTTCAGGCAGGCGATGCCCGCCGCGCCGCCGCCGGTAGACACCACCTTGATGTCCTCGAACCGCTTGCCGGCCACGCGCAGCGCGTTGGTCGCCGCCGCACCCACCACGATGGCGGTGCCGTGCTGGTCGTCGTGAAAGACGGGGATGTTCATCCGCTCGCGGCAGAGCTGTTCCACGATGAAGCAGTCCGGCGCCTTGATGTCTTCAAGGTTGATCGCCCCGAAGGAAGGCTCCAGCGCGCAGACGATATCGGCCAGCCGTTCGGGGTCCGACTCGTTCAGCTCTATGTCGAAGCAGTCGATGTTGGCGAACTTCTTGAAGAGAACCGCCTTGCCCTCCATCACCGGCTTGGAGGCCAGCGCCCCGATGTTGCCCAGCCCCAGCACCGCCGTCCCGTTCGAGACGACCGCCACGAGGTTGCCGCGCGCGGTATAGAGGCTGGCGGCGGCGGGATCGGCCTTGATCGCGTTGCAGGCCTCGGCGACGCCCGGCGAATAGGCCAGCGCAAGGTCGCGACCGTTGGCCAGCGGCTTGGTTGCGCGCACCTCCAGCTTCCCGGGCTTGGGCTGCGCATGATAGTCGAGCGCGGTCTGCCTGAACACGTCCTGACGCTGATCCGACACGGGGCGATCCTCCGTTTCCGAGTTTTGTTTAGCGTTAAACTATTTCTCTGACGGCTGGAACAGGCTTCTCTGCCGCACGCGCGCCGCCGGGGACTTGCATTGGCGCGCGCTGCGCCGCAATCTTGCTCCACGAACCAGAGGATCTCGCAGATGTCGCTGATGGATGCGGCCCGCACGGTGCGGGACAACGCCTATGCCCCTTACTCGAACTTCAAGGTGGGCGCGGCGCTGCGCACCGACACCGGCACGGTCTACGCGGGCTGCAACGTGGAGAACGCGGCTTACCCCGAAGGCACCTGCGCCGAGGCGGGCGCCATCGCGGCCATGTGCGCCGCGGGCGAGCGCACCGTCGCCGAGGTCGCGGTGATCGCCGACTGCCCGGTTCCCGTCCCGCCATGTGGCGGTTGTCGGCAGAAGATCGCCGAGTTCGCCGCCCCCGATGTGGTGGTCACGCTGGGCACCACCGATGGCGCGACCCTTCGGATGACCGTGGCAGAGCTTTTGCCCGGCGCCTTTACCCCGGCGCACATGGCCGACGGCTGACGATGGACGCCCGCAGCATCATCGCGAAACTCAGGCGGGGCGAACCGCTGACGGGTGCGGAACTGTCCTGGTTCGCGGCGGGGCTGGCCGACGGCGCCGTGGGCGACGCTCAGGCCGGGGCCTTCGCCATGGCCGTCTGCCTTCAGGGCCTTTCAGAGGACGAGCGCGTCGCCCTGACGCTGGCCATGCGCGACAGCGGCGACGTCCTGAAATGGGACCTGCCCGGCCCGGTGATCGACAAGCATTCCACCGGCGGCATCGGCGACTGCGTGTCGCTGGTGCTGGCCCCCGCGCTTGCCGCGCTTGGGGCCTATGTCCCGATGATCTCGGGGCGCGGACTGGGGCATACCGGCGGCACGCTCGACAAGCTCGAGGCGATCCCGGGCCTGGCGACTGAGGTGGACGAGGATCGCCTGCGCGCCATCGTGGCCGACTGCGGCGCCGCCATCGTTTCGGCCAGCGCCCGCATCGCCCCCGCCGACCGTCGCCTTTACGCCGTGCGCGACATCACCTCGACCGTCGAAAGCATCGACCTCATCACCGCCTCGATCCTGTCCAAGAAGCTGGCCGCGGGGCTTCAGGCGCTGGTGCTCGACGTCAAGGTCGGCTCGGGCGCCTTCATGCAGACCATGGCAGAGGCCGAGGCGCTGGCCGAGGCGCTTGTCGCCACGGCGAACGGCGCGGGCTGCGCCACCACGGCGCTCATCACCGACATGAACCAGCCGGTCGCCCCCGCCGCGGGCAATGCGCTCGAAGTCATGGAGGTCATGCTTGCCCTGACGGCGGGCGACGTGGAATCGACCCTGTGCGACCTGACCGCGGACCTTGGGGGCGAACTCCTTCGCCTGGCCGGCATGGCCGAGGACCGGCGCGAGGGTGCGGGGATGATCCTTGGCACCCTGCAATCGGGCGCCGCCGCCGAACGCTTCGGACGCATGGTGTCCGCGCTGGGCGGCCCCGCCGATTTCGTCGATCGCTGGCGCGACAGGCTGCCCGCCGCGCCCGTGGTGCGCGACGTCGTGGCCGACCGGCGCGGCTTTGTCGCCACCATCGACGGCCGCGCCCTGGGCGAGGCGGTGGTGCGGCTGGGCGGCGGGCGCCTCGTGGCGGGCCAGCGCATCGACCCGTCCGTCGGCCTGTCGGACCTTGCCGCGCTGGGGGACGAGGTCGCCCCCGGCGACCGGATCGCGCGCATCCATGCCGCCAGCGAAGAGGCCGCCGAGGCGGCAAGCGTTGCCGTGGCCGCCGCCTATGGCATCGGCGTCGAGTTTCCAGACCTGCCGCCCGTCACCTACCGGAGCGTGCCCTGATGCCGCGCGCCTTCCTCGTGGTGCTCGATTCCGTGGGCTGCGGCGGCGCGCCGGATGCCGCGGCCTTCGGTGACGCGGGCGCCAACACGCTGGGCCATATCGCCGCCGAATGCGCGGCGGGCCGGGCCGAGGACGGGCGCAGCGGGCCGCTCCACCTGCCCAACCTCGACGCGCTGGGGCTGGGCGCGGCGGTGCGGCTCGCCTCGGGCATGGAGCCGCCGGGCCTGACGGCAGAGCCCACAGGCCTCTGGGGCGCGGCGACGGAGGTGTCGCGCGGCAAGGACACGCCTTCGGGGCACTGGGAACTGGCCGGCGTGCCGGTGCCCTGGGACTGGCACTTTTTCCCCGACACGGACCCCGCCTTTCCGGACGACCTGGTGGCAGAGGTCTGCCGCCTTGCAGGTACGGACGGCATTCTCGGCAACCGCCACGCCTCGGGCACCGTCGTCATCGCCGACGAGGGCGCGCGCCATCTGCAGACGGGCTGGCCGATCTGCTACACTTCTGCCGACAGCGTCTTCCAGATCGCCGCGCACGAAGAGCATTTCGGTCTGGACAGGTTGCTGACGCTGTGCCGCGAACTTGCGCCCGTGCTGCACGCCATGAAGGTGGGCCGCGTGATCGCCCGGCCCTTTGTCGGCAGCGCCGAGACCGGGTTCACGCGCACCACGAACCGCCATGACTATGCCATCGCTCCGCCGGAACCGACGCTGTGCGACTGGGTGCAGGCCGCCGGGCGCACCGTGCACGCGGTGGGCAAGATCGGCGACATCTTTTCCATGCACGGCATCGACGACGTGGTGAAAGGCACCGATGAGCAGCTGTTCGAGCACCTCGTCCGGCTGGGCGCCGAGGCCACCGACGGCACGCTGACCTTCGCCAATTTCGTCGAGTTCGACAGCCTCTACGGCCACCGCCGCGACGTGTCGGGATATGCCCGCGCGCTGGAATGGTTCGACGCCGCGTTGCCGCGGTTCCTCGATCGCCTCGGTCCGGGCGACCTTGCGATCTTTACCGCCGACCACGGCAACGATCCCACCTGGACAGGCACCGACCACACGCGCGAACGCGTGCCGGTGCTGGGCCACGGGCCGGGCACGCGCGCGGTCGGCCAGGTGGCCTTTGCCGATGTGGCGGCCAGCATCGCGGCGCACCTGGGCGTGCCGGCCGCAGGTCCGGGAAGGAGTTTTCTGTGAGTCTCGCCGTTCCGAAGGTCGAGTTGCACCTTCACCTCGAGGGCGCCGCCCCGCCCGAAGTCATCCGGTCCATCGCCGGGCGAAAGCATGTCGATCTGGGCCCGATCTTCGATGATGACGGCGCCTATTCCTTCATCGACTTCCCCGATTTCCTGCGCGTCTACGAACAGGCGACGACGGTGCTGCAAACGCCCGAGGATTTCGCCCAAGTCACCCGCGCGGTGCTGGAGGAAAGCGTCGCCAACGGCGTGATCTACACAGAGGTCTTCCTGTCGCCCGACTTCTGTGGCGGCGGCGACCTTGGCGCATGGCGCGAGTATCTGGCCGCGATCGCAGAAGCCGCCGCGCAAGCCGAGCGCGTGCATGGCATCGTGATGCGCGGCGTCGTCACCTGCATCCGCCATTTCGGGCCGGACCGCGCCAAACCCATCGCCCGGTGCGCGGCAGAAACGGCGGGCGAGTTCATCGTGGGTTTCGGCATCGCCGGGAACGAGACCGTCTGCGCGCCGCGCGATTTCGCCTGGAGCTTCGACATGGCGCGCGAGGCGGGCCTTGGCCTGACCGCGCACGCGGGCGAATGGGCGGGCCCGCAATCGGTCCGCGACGCCCTGACCGACCTTGGCGTCAGCCGCATCGGCCATGGCGTGCGCGCCGTCGAGGACCCCGCACTTGTCGACCACCTTGCCGAAACCGGCGTGGTGCTGGAAATCTGCCCGGGCTCCAACATCGCGCTGGGGCTCTACGCGGACTGGCCGCAGCACCCCATCGAGCGCCTGCGCGCCGCAGGGGTGAAACTGACCGTCTCCACCGACGATCCGCCTTTCTTCCACACCACGATGGCCTGGGAATACAAGCGCCTCGCCGACGCCTTCGGCTGGGACGAGGCCGCGTTCCGAGACATCAACCGCGTTGCGGCAAAGGCCGCCTTCTGCGATGCCGCCACGCGGGACAGGATACTCAAGCAACTGGAGAACGCCGCATGACCGGGCATGTCACCGTCGTCGATCACCCGCTGGTCCAGCACAAGCTGACGCTGATGCGCGAGCGCGAAACCTCGACCGCGGTGTTCCGCCAGCTTCTGCGCGAGATCAGCCAGCTTCTGGCCTACGAGATCACGCGCGAGCTGGACATGACCACGCGCCGCATCGAAACCCCGCTGTGCCCGATGGATGCGCCGGTGCTGGCGGGCAAGAAGCTGGCGCTGATCTCGATCCTCCGGGCGGGCAACGGCCTGCTGGACGGGGTGCTTGAACTGATTCCCTCGGCGCGTGTGGGTTTTGTCGGGCTCTACCGGGACGAGGAAACGCTTCAGCCGGTGCAGTACTACTTCAAGGTGCCCGAAGAGCTTGAGGACCGGCTCGTGATCGCCCTCGATCCCATGCTCGCCACCGGCAACTCCTCTGCCGCCGCGGTGGACCTTCTGAAGAAGGCCGGTGCCACGAACATCCGCTTCATGTGCCTGCTGGCCGCCCCCGAAGGGATCGAGACGATGCGCCAGGCCCATCCCGATGTCCCGATCGTCACCGCCTCGATCGACGAGCGGCTGAACGAGAAGGGTTATATCGTGCCCGGGCTGGGCGACGCCGGCGACCGGATGTTCGGCACGAAATAGGGCAGCGGCCCTTTACCCATTGGGGAATCTGGGGCACACTCCCACGACATATTGTGTGGGGGCACAGATGCACCAGATTCGACTGAGCGTTGTCCTGATCGCCGCGATGGCCGCGGCCACGGGCGCTGCCGACGCCCAGAGCCTGCGGAACGCGGACGAACCGGCAGAGTTTCCGCCCGACAGCTTCACGGGGCGGCAATATGTCGACAGCCGCGGCTGCGTCTACATTCGCGCCGGGTTTGACGGTGCGGTGACCTGGGTGCCGCGCGTCGATCGCGGCCGCAACGTGGTTTGCGGGTTCCAGCCGACACAGGTGGGTCCGCGAAGCGTGCCCACCGTCGCCGACGCCCCGACAACGACACCCGCGCCCGTGCCCCGCACCGTGGTGACGGCTCCCGCGCCCGCGCCGGTTGTGACGGCCCCGCCGCCCACGACGGCGACCACGACCACGGTGCGCGTGGTCCCGCGCGCCGGAACCTCGGCCACCACGACAGTCTGCCCCGGTGTTTCGGGCGTAAGCGCGGCCTACATGCAGCCCTCGAACGGGCTGCCGGTGCGCTGCGGTCCCCAGGCCGAAAGCCCGTATGGCCGTGCCCCCGGATCAAGCAGCCTGGAAGAGCTGACGCCGCCGCCGGGCTACCGCGCCGTGGACTTCGGCGATGACCGCCTGAACCCGCATCGCGGCGTCCAGACGCTCGATGGCTGGACACAGATGAGCCTTGTGTGGACCCAGACCGTGCCGCGCCGGCTGATCGACGTGTCCACCGG
>JAUIIC010000190.1 GCA_030431935.1 Alphaproteobacteria bacterium
TGCGGTCATCGAGCGCGATGCCTGCCGGGTGACCGAGCAGCTTCGCATCGAGCCCCATGACGAGGCGTTCCAGGAGATGTCGCGCGCCTGGTCAGAGGCGCTGCGCAACGCCTTCCGCCAGATCGAGATCTAGGCAGGGTTGCAATCGGCGGGCACGCCCGTAACCCTGCGCAGGACACAAGGGAGGGCGCCATGCCGATCGAAGGATTCCGCGAACGGATGCTGTCCGGCGATCTGCTGGCCGGTACCTTCCAGAAAACCCCCGCCTACGAGATCGTCGAGGTGCTGGCCCAGTCGGGGCTGGATTTCGTCTGCCTCGATGCCGAGCATTCGGCCTTCGACCGGGCCCGGATGGATGCCTGTCTTGCCGTCGGACGGGCGCTGGATTTTCCGGTTCTGGTTCGCGTTGGCGCGGCGACCCCACAAGACATTCTTCAGGCGCTGGACAGCGGGGCCACGGGCGTCGTGGTGCCGCATGTGACCAGCGCCGATCGCGCCGCCGAGGTGGCGCGCTGGTCGCGGTTCGGGCGCGGTGGACGCGGCTATGCCGGTTCGACGCGCTGGGCGGAATACGCCACGCGGCCGATGGCCGAACTGCTGGAGCGCTCGGCGCGCGACACAATCGTGATCGCCCAGATCGAGGACGTCGAGGCGCTGGACGAGGTCGAGGCGATCGCCGCGACCGAGGGCATCGACGGGCTGTTCCTGGGGCCCGCCGACATGTCGGTTGCGATGGGCCATACCGACCAGTCCTCGGCCGACCTGGAAGCTGCGGTGGCCCGTGTCGGCGCGGCGGCCAAGGCCGCCGGCAAGGCCTACATGAGCTTCGTTGCGGGACCCGAGCGCGCCGCGATCTGGCGCGCGCATGGCATGACCATGTTCTTCATTGCCTCGGAACACAGCTGGATGCGCGCAGGCGCCAGCGTCGCCGCCGAGGGCATTCACCGGCTGGGCGAGCAGGACTGAGCGCGGCCTACGCGTTGGCGTCGAAATGCGCCACGCTGCCGTCGAAGACCCGCGCGCGGACCGCTGGGGTATCCATCATCGGTTCGTGGCGCGCGCCCTCGATCATCTCCAGCCGCCCGCCGGGCCAGTCGGCCATGCGTTCGACGATTGCGCCGCTGTGCACCACGCGCTCGTCCGTGCCCAGCCATGTCAGAGCCGGGACCGACGGGGCGGGGCGCCGGCGCATCCTGCGGCAATGGGCCAGCGCCTCTGCCAGCCAGGTCAGGCTGGGGCCGCCCAGCGTCAGCTCGGGGTAGGCCTGGCCCTGGCGGCGCATGTACGCCCACATGTCCGCGTCGTTGGTCAGGTTGTTGTCCTCGAACGCGGCGGTCATCACGTAGCTGCCGTCGGGGTCGGTGCCCGGCACGACGCGGTGCCCCTGACGGGCATGATGGCCGCCATGCGACAGGGTCCAGGCCACCGGGCGCATCAGCCGAGGCATCGAGATGCCCCACATCGGGGAAGAAAAGACAGCGCTGTTCACCTTCAGCCCGTGGTGCAGCGCGCCAAGGCCGATGCCCCCGCCAAGCGAATGCGCAAGCAGGTGGTGCGGGGCGGGCAGGCCCGCGGCGCGCACCACCCCGACCATGGCGCGCGCGTCGAGGTAGTAGTCGGCGAACCGCCCCACATGGCCGCGCAGCGGCGTGCCGGGCAAAAGCCGGTCCGCCAGCCCCTGGCCGCGCCAGTCGATCGCCGCCACCGCATAGCCGCGCCGTGTCAGGTCGCCGGCCGCGCGGCCGTATTTCTCGACGTATTCGGTGCGCCCCGGAAACAGGAGCACCGTGCCGCGCGCGCCGTCCACCGGCCAGAGCCCCACGCGCACCCGCACGCCATCGGCCGCGCGCGCCCAGACGGCATGGCCGCCCGGCGGGCCGTCGGCGACGTCGTCATGGAACGGCGCCGCGTCCGTCATGTCAGGCCAGGACCGAGCCCAGGCGCATCGCCATGCCCATGTCGCCATCGACCGACAGCTTGCCGGTCATGAAGGCCAAGGTGGGGTTCAGGTCGCCCTCGAGGATCGCGCGGAAGGTGTCGGCATCGGCGGTCAGGGTCACATCCGCCGGTTCGTCGGCCGCGCGCACCCCGTCGCCGTCGAGCATGATCGCGCCTTCGCCCGAAATCACGAACTTGGCGCTGCCGTCGAAGCCGCCGGTCACCTTTTTCGCCATGGCCGCCACGGCCGCCTCGATCACGTCGCTCATCGTTCAATCCTCAAATTGTGAGCACCCGGCGCTCGTCACCGGGCGGGAATGGGTTATACTTGCCATATGCGACGTCCAACCGACATTCTCAAACCCGCCGTTGCGTCACTTTTCACGGTTCTTGCCGCCGCTTCGGCCTGGGGGCAGGGTGCCGATGTGGACGCGCTGCTGGAACGGCTGGCCAATCCCGATACCGCGGAATGGCAGTCGCTGGAGCGTCAGATCACGGCGGAATGGTCGAAATCCGGATCGCCGGCGATGGACCTGCTGCTGGAACGGGCGCGCGAGGCGATGGAGGACGAAGAGTTCGCCGTCGCGGTCGAGCACCTGACGGCCCTCACCGACCACGCCCCCGATTTCGCCGAGGGCTGGAATACGCGGGCCACGGTGTTCTACCAGATGGGCGAACTGGGGCTGTCGCTGGCCGACATCCAGCGCGTGCTGGCGCTGAACCCGCGCCATTTCGGGGCGCTGTCGGGGCTTGCGATCATCCTGACCGAACTGGACCAGCCCGCGCTGGCGCTCGAGGCGTGGCGGCAGGTGCAAGCTATACATCCCCACATTCCGCAACTAGAAGACGCCATCGAGAGGCTCGAAAAAGAGACAGAGGGCACCGCCCTCTGATCCGGCGAAAAGGGCGGGGCGATGGCCGAGCAGTCGAGGATCACCGCGGTCCTGGGCCCGACGAATACCGGCAAGACGCATTACGCGATCGAGCGGATGCTGGCGCACCGCACCGGCGTGATCGGCCTGCCGTTGCGGCTTCTGGCGCGCGAGGTCTATGACCGGATCGTGGGGCTGCGCGGGCCGTCCGTGGTGGCGCTGGTCACCGGCGAGGAACGGATCGTTCCGCCGCGCACCCAATACTGGGTCTGCACGGTCGAGGCGATGCCAGAGGGGCTGGGCGCCGATTTCCTGGCCATCGACGAGATCCAGCTTTGCGCCGACCCCGAGCGGGGGCATGTCTTCACCGACCGGCTGCTGCGCGCGCGCGGCCTGCACGAGACGCTGCTTCTGGGCGCCGACACGATGCGGGGCGCCATCGCCGCGCTGGTGCCGCGGGTCCAGTTCATGGGGCGAGAGCGGTTTTCGGACCTTCTCTACACCGGGCAGAAAAAGATCAGCCGGATGCAGCCGCGCTCGGCCATCGTGGGGTTTTCCGTCGACAACGTCTATGCCATCGCCGAGCTGATCCGCCGGCAGAAGGGCGGGGCGGCGGTGGTGATGGGCGCGCTCAGCCCGCGCACGCGCAACGCGCAGGTGGCGCTCTACCAGAACGGCGACGTGGATTTCCTGGTGGCGACCGACGCCATCGGCATGGGGCTGAACCTCGACATCAACCACGTGGCGTTTTCCTCGCTGCGCAAGTTCGACGGGCGCCGGATGCGCGACCTTGCCCCGAACGAGCTGGCGCAGATCGCGGGCCGCGCCGGGCGGCACATGAACGACGGCACCTTCGGCACCACCGGAGAGGCCGGGCCGCTGCGTGACGAGGTGGCCGAGGCGATCATGTCGCACCGCTTCACGCCTATCCGGAAGCTGCAGTGGCGCAACAGCCGGCTGGAGTTCGGCACGCTCGACGCGCTGATCGCCTCGCTCGAGGCCGGGACCGAGGACGAATGGCTGACCCGCGCGCGCGAGGCCGACGACCAGATCGCGCTCAAGATGCTGGCCGAAGATGCCGAGGTGCGCGCGCGCGCCAGTTCGGGGCCCGCGGTGCGGCTTCTGTGGGACGTCTGCCGGGTGCCAGATTTCCGGGGCATCAGCCACGCAGAACACGCGGGCCTTCTGCAGCGCATCTACGGCTTCCTGCACGAGGGCGGCCCGGTCCCCGACGACTGGCTGGCGCGGCAGGTCAAGCGCATCGACCGCACCGATGGCGACATCGACACATTGTCGAAACGGCTGGCCTATATCCGCACGTGGACCTATGTCGCACAACGTCCGGGATGGGTTCAGGACGAAACCCATTGGCGGAACGAGACGCGCGCGGTAGAAGACCGCCTGTCGGATGCGCTGCACGAGCGGCTGACGCAAAGATTTGTCGACCGCCGCACCAGCGTTCTGCTGCGGCGGTTGAAGCAGAAGGAGGGCCTTGTGGCCGAGGTCAACGACAAAGGCGAGGTGACGGTCGAGGACCAGTTCGTCGGCCGCCTGCAAGGGTTCCGGTTCCAGCAGGACACCGCAGCCAGCCCCGACGAGGCGAAGACGCTGCGCCAGGCGAGCCTTGCCGCCCTGCGGCCGGAGTTTCACCTGCGCGCCGACCGCTTCTACAACGCGCCCGACACCGAGATCGACTTTACCGATCAGGGCGGGCTGATGTGGGGCGAGCACGCCGTGGGCCGCCTGTCGGCGGGCGCCGAGGCCATGAAGCCCCAGATCGAGGTCTTCGTCGATGACGAGGCCGGGCCGGACATCGCCGAGAAGGTGCGCCGCCGGCTGCAGCATTTCATCGACCGGCGGGTCGCCACCCTGTTCGAGCCGCTGCTGGCCATGCAGCGGGACGAGGCGCTGACCGGGCTTGCGCGCGGCTTTGCCTTCCGGCTGGTCGAGGGCTTCGGCATCCTGCCGCGCGAGCAGATCGCGCAGGAGGTCAAGGACCTGGACCAGGAGGCGCGCGGCGCGCTGCGCAAGCATGGCGTCCGGTTCGGGCAGTACACGATCTTTCTGCCGCTGGTGCTGAAGCCCGCGCCGACGCGCCTGCGGCTTGTGCTCTGGGGGCTTGCGCAGGGGCTGGACGAGTTTCCCGAAAGCCCGCCTCCGGGTCTTGTGACCATCCCTTCCGGGGTCGGCACGCCCGAGGGCTATCACCTGATGTCGGGCTACCGGCCCGCGGGGGCGCGTGCGATCCGCATCGACATGCTGGAACGGTTGGCCGACATGCTGCGTGGTGAGGACAGCCGCGGCGGGTTCGAGGCCAAGGCCGACATGCTGTCGATCACCGGCATGACGCTGGAGCAGTTCTCGGACCTGATGCAGGGGCTGGGCTACAAGGCCGAGCGTGGCGAGCGGGCCAAGCAGCGACCCGCGCCCGCGTCGACCGAAGCGGGTGCCGAGGCGGTCGCGCAGCCCGGCGCCGATGGCGGAACGCCCGACGAGGTTCCGGCCGACACCCCGGTGGAAGTGCCTGCCGAGGCGCCGTCCGAGGCTCCGGCAGCGCCGGACGAGACGCCGCCCGCGCCCTCCGAAGTGCCCGATCCGGCGCCGCAGGAGACGCCGGTGGCGCCGGAAGCCGCCGAACCCGAAAGCGCCGGCGAATCCGCAGAGGCAGAAACAGAGGTCTTCTATACCTTCACCTGGGGCGGCCGGGCCAACCGGCAGCGCGGCGGGGCAGGCGGTGGCGGCGACCGCACGGGGCGCAAGCCCGGTGGTGGCGGCAAGGGGCGTCCTCCCAAGGGCAAGCGCCAGGGTGGCGGGCAGGGCGGCAAGCCGCGGCAGGACAAGCCGCAGGGGCCGCGCAGCTTCGAGGCGCGCCCGAAGAAGGACAAGCCGATCGACCCCGACAACCCGTTTGCCGTCGCGCTCATGGGGCTGAAGGACAAGACCTGAGTTGTCCGACGCCCCGCGTCAGACCATGCGGCTGGACAAGTGGCTGTGGCATGCGCGGTTCTTCAAGACGCGCGGCCGCGCGACAGAGGTCGTCGCGGGCGGGCATGTCCGGGTGAACGCGCAGAAGGTCTCGAAACCCGCGCAGGCGGTGGGGGCGGGCGATACGCTGACCTTTCCGCAGGGCCGGCGCATCCGTGTGGTGCGCATCCTGGGCCTTGCCGACCGCCGCGGCCCGGCGCCCGAGGCGCAGACGCTCTACGACGATCTGAGCCCGCCCGAAGACGACGCGCCCGCCGCGCCGCGCTTTGACGGGGGCGGGCGCCCGACCGGGCGCGACCGGCGCAAGCTGTCGCAGGCGAAGGGATCGGCGCTTGAATGATCGGCGCGGCTGAATTAGCAGGATTCCCGACAGCGCTCAGGATGGCCCGATGACCTATATCGTCAACGACAACTGCATCAACTGCAAGTACACCGACTGTGTCGAGGTGTGCCCCGTGGATTGTTTCTACGAGGGCGAGAACATGCTGGTGATCCATCCCGACGAATGCATCGACTGCGGCGTCTGCGAGCCCGAATGTCCCGCTGACGCGATTCGCCCCGACACCGAGCCCGACATGGAAAAGTGGGTCGAGTTCAACCGCAAGTACTCGGAACTCTGGCCGGTCATCATCACCAAGAAGGACCCGCTGCCCGACGCCGAGAAGCATGACGGCGAAGAGGGCAAGCTGGAGAAGTACTTTTCCGAGGCCCCCGGCGAGGGCGGCTGAGCCGACCGATTCGGCAGGGCAACATCGCTGACCGGTGTCCCGGCGACGTCACGGACCGTCTGATCGGGCGAAACCCCCTGAAAACAAAGGGGCTTCACGTCCTCTGCCCGCAGGACACTTTGAATCGCGCCGATTTCTTGCTATATTGTCATTGCACAATGCTGGAAACCTGATGCCTGCCCCAGGGAGCTGCCCCTGCGGTCGGAAACATTAGCGACAAAATTCCCGAAGACCGGGGGGTGCTGTTGTCCCCCGTGGGGTCTTGTCGCCTCTGATGGGGGCCCTTTCGAGGAAGTTACATGAGCAAAACCAAGAAGCCGGAATTCCGCCCGAACGAATTCGTCGTCTACCCCGCCCATGGCGTGGGCAAGATCGTTTCGATCGAGGAACAGGAAATCGCCGGCATCAAGCTGGAACTTTTCGTCATCTCGTTCGAGAAGGACAAGATGACCCTGCGCGTGCCGACGAACAAGGCGGTTGAGGTGGGCATGCGCTCGCTCTCGACGCCGGACGTGGTGTCCAAGGCGATGACCACGCTCAAGGGCAAGGCCCGCGTGAAGAAGGCCATGTGGTCGCGCCGGGCGCAGGAATACGAACAGAAGATCAACTCGGGCGACCTGATCGCGATTGCCGAGGTGGTGCGCGACCTGCACCGTACCGACGAGCAGCGCGAGCAAAGCTATTCCGAGCGTCAGCTGTACGAGGCCGCGCTGGAGCGCCTGACGCGCGAGGTCGCGGCGGTCAGCGGCTCTGACGAGCTGTCGGCGCAAAAGCAGGTCGACGACGTGCTGGTGTCGCGCGCGGCCTGAGCCGCCGCGCCCTTCCAAGGCGAATGCCGCCGTCCCGTCACCGGGGCGGCGGTTTTTTCGTGTCTCAGACCAGCACCGCGGCCAGCGCGGCCAGGGCCGCGATCTCGGCCAGTTGCTGGGTCGCGCCCAGCACATCGCCGGTTTGTCCGCCGATGCGTGCGCGGGCGATGGCCGCCGCGGCAAGCCCCGCCAGCGCCACAGCTACAACTGCCGCAAGCACGCCCCCGCCCGTGGCCAGCAGGGCCACCGCCAGGGCCACCGCCCCGCCCAGAAGCGCGGTGTCCTGCGCGGGCCGCCCCGTGGACTGGGACAGCCCGCTGCCGCGGGCATTGGGCAGCGCGTGCATCACCCCGGCCATGGGCGCGCGCGACAGGGCCGCGGCGGCGATGACCGGCCCCCAGAGATGCCCCGCCGCGATCAGCGCCGACAGGGCCGACCAGCGTAGGATCAGCGACAGGCCCAGTGCCAGCACGCCGTAGCTGCCGATATGGCTGTCCTTCATGATCTCCAAGCGCCGCGCCCGGTCCCAGCCGCCCCAGAAGCCGTCGGCGCAATCGGCCAGCCCGTCCTCGTGCAGGGCGCCCGTCAGGACGATGCCCATGGCCAGCACGATGCCCGCGGCGACGCCCGTGGGCAGCCCGAGCGCCAGCGCGATGCTGCCAGCCAGCGCGGCCAGCCCGCCCACCAGCGCCCCGGCCAGGGGCCAGGCCCAGGCCGCCGCCGCCCCGCGCGTCGCGGCCCCGTGCGACAGGGGCACCGGCAGTCGGGTCAGAAGCGCCAGCGCCAGCGCGATGTCGCCGGGTTGCAGAAGGGGGGTGTCGCGTTCCTGTGGCATCGGGGCGCTTTCGTTCTGGCAACGTCCATGGTGCGGGGCTATGTCCAGCGGGCCCGCAGTTCAAGAGTATTGCCATGCCAGATCAGCCTGCCAGCCTTGAAGATGTCCGTTCTCTCCTGAGGGCGATGCCCGGACCCGATGCCGCCGCGCAAGAGGCGGCGATGGCGCGCAACGGCCAGCTGACCAAGCCGCCGGGTGCTCTGGGTCGGCTGGAGGAGCTTGCGATCTGGTACGCGGGCTGGCGGGCCGACCCGCGCCCGGCGATCGCCGCGCCGCAGGTGGTGGTCTTTGCCGGCAATCACGGGATCGCTGCGCGCGGCGTGTCGGCGTTCCCGCCAGAGGTCACGGTGCAGATGGTGGCGAATTTCGAGGCGGGCGGCGCCGCGATCAACCAGCTTGCGCGCGCCTTCGGGGCGCGGATGGATGTCGTCGCGCT
>JAUIIC010000191.1 GCA_030431935.1 Alphaproteobacteria bacterium
TCGTCCCAGGTGGTCGGGTGCTTGTCGATCCCGGCCTCCTGCATCAGGTCCGTCCGCAGCCACAGCATGTTGGCGGCAACGTTGCCGATGCCGGTGGCCACGTAGTTGCCGTCGGCCGCCACGTAGACGTCGTTCGCACCGTCGTAGAAGTTCGCGGGGCCGATGGCCTCGATCACGTCGTTCATCGGCGCGACAAGGCCGGCCGCATAGTAGGTGTGGATCGAGAAGGACGGCAGGTGGGTGACCACGTCGGGCACCTCGCCCGACGAGAAGGCGGCGGCGAGCTGCGCGGCATAACCTTCGTCCGACGTGGTCTCGAACACCACCTTGATACCCGGATTCGCCGCTTCGAAGCTGGCGATCTGCTGGTTATACGCCTCGACCTGTGCGGGCGCGCCCTGCGGCGACCACCAACGCAGTGTCACGTCGCTTTGAGCCCGGGCGGCGCGCGGCAGCCCTGCCATGGCGGTCGTCGCGGCAAGCCCAGCGAGGGCGCCTCGCCGGGTCAATCCGTTTTGGCTCCAATGAGTTTTCGTCATTTTTGTGTTGCCTCCCTGAGATCCAATTGTTCACATAGCGCACTCTTGTTCGATTTAACCTCGGAACCCACGAGTCGCGCAACACCTTTTTCACAGATGCAAGGCTCGGCTTCGGCCGCGATTGTGCTGTCCGGCAGAATTGGGCAACATGCGAGAAAAGTAGAAGCGAGTTACAATATGGCAGGCCGTGGTGCTCAGGCAGAGGCTCGGGTTGCCGCCGAACCGGACAGGGTCGCGGCCCAGACCGGGTTGATGACGGCGGCCCCCGACTGGGGTGACGATGCGGAGGGATCGGGGCTCAACCCGCGCGATTACGTCAGTTCCCTCGCCCGAGGGTTGGAGGTGCTTCGCGCCTTCAACCGCACGCGGCGCAAGATGACGCTTTCCGAGGTGGCCGCCGAGACGGGCAATACACGCGCCGGCGCGCGCCGCATCCTTCTGACGCTGGTCCGCGAGGGCTACGCGGTGGCGGATGGCAAGCTGTTCGACCTGACGCCCCAGGTGCTGGAGCTTGGGTATTCCGTGTTGTCTTCCAAGGGGGTATGGGACATTGCCCGCCCCTTTATCGATCATCTTTCTGACGAGATCAGGGAGTCCGTCTCGGCGGCCGTCCTGGACAAGTTCGACGTGGTCTATGTCAGCGGCGCGCAATACCATCGGGTCATCAGCGTCGGCATCACCGTGGGCGCGCGCTTTCCCGCCGCTTGCACCGCGAACGGCCGCGTGCTGCTGGCCGCGCAACCGCCCGAGACATGGGCCGGCATGATTCAGAACGTACCGCTCAACCGCATGACCGACCGCACGGTAACTGACCGGGTGGAGTTTCGCCGCATCCTTGAAGAGGTGCGCGAGAAGGGCTGGTGCCTTGTGGACCAGGAGCTTGAAATCGGCCTGATGTCGATCGCCGTTCCGGTTTACAACAGCGCCGGCACCCTCGTCGGGGCGATCAACGTGGGTGTGCCAAGCGTGCGCATGACGCCCACGGAGATGGTCACGCTTATCCTGCCCAAGCTGCAGGAGACGGTGGCCCACATCTCCAGCGCGCTCAAGCGCTGAGCGTGGCGAAGCGCGACGGGGCGAAGGGCGCGGGGTCCGCGGGGGGCGTGCGACCCAGCACAAGCGCCGCAGCCATCCCCGCCACCAGCGGACCCAGCGTGTAGCCCGCGTCGCCCGGCACGGCCATGGTGACCCGTGGCGCGTCCGGAAGCCGCCCGATGATCGAGGCGCCGTCGGCGGTGGTGTTCATTCCCGCCCATGTCCGGATGACCCTGAGCCGCCCGATCGCCGGAACGAGCCGCGCGGCGAGCGCCACGTTCCCGAGAAGCGATTCCGCCCGTACCGCCGGCACTGTGCGCGGCCCCCTGTCGGTTGCGGGCCAGCCGCCGCCGATGACGATCTGCCCTGTGCGGAACTGCTTCAGTGTGATCGAGCGCTCTGCATGCTGGACCAGATGCTGCACCTCGTAGGCGCTGGCCTCGGTGATGTTCATATGCAGTGGCTCGGCCCTGGTCGGCAGGCTCAGCCCCAGCCCCCGCACGACATCGCCGGATCCCCATGCGGCAGCCACAACCGCCTCGGCCGCGCGGTAGACGCCGCGCTCGCCCGTGGCGGTCACCCCCTCGCGCCCGGCTTCCAGCTGCGCGATCCGGTCCGTCACCCGAACCACGCCCAGCGCCGCGCAGCGCGCGATCAGCTTGCTGTTGGCCAGAAGCGGGTTCAGCTTGCCCTCGTCGCGGCAAAGCTCGGCCCCGACGATCTGCGGCCCGACCCAGGGCGCGATCCGGTCGAGTGCGGCGCGGTCCAGCATCTCGACATCGAGGCCCTTCGCCGCCTCGCGCTTCGCCTTGGCCTCGAGGAACGCCATCTGCGCCGCACCCTCGGCAAGCATCAAGCCGCCCTTGCGGACAAGGTCGCAGGGCCCGAGGCGCGCCTCGAGATCGGCCCAGAGCCGCGCCGCCTGCCGATAGAGCGGCAGCGCCGCCTCGACGTTGGGGGCCAAGTCAGGGAAGAGGCGGATGAAGCGGCTCTGCATCTGTACGTGGAGGCTGCCCGCGTTGGCGGTGCTGCCGGCGTTCTCGCCTGCGTCGACCACGGTGACCCGCGCGCCCGCCTCGGCAAGCTCCATCGCGGCGACGAGCCCGATCACCCCACCGCCGATGACGAGGACGTCACCCGTCTGCATCGAGCGCGTCCTGCGCCGCGAGGATCGCCGCGATGCTGACCGGCTTGATGGGCACCCGTGGCGCAAAGAAGCTGCGGTCGTTCATCGCTTCGCCGTTGGCCGCCGCAATGAGCCGTGCCGCCGCCGGCCCGCAGTAGCGGCCCTGGCAGCGGCCCATGCCGATCCGCGTGCCGCGCTTCAGCGTGCCCACATGGCCCGGGTTCTCTTCGTAGCCCGCCAGCGCCTCGCCCAGCGTGATCTCCTCGCAGCGGCAGATCAGCGTCGCGGGATCGTCCAGGGGACGCGGTTCGATGTCGTGCAGGTGCCAGAGATGGCGCTGGAAGCGCCGGTGCCGCGCAAGCTCTCGCTGGTCGCCGAAAAGATCGTAGCCGTCGCCATGCCCGGTCCGAGCCGCCGCCACACGCCCCGCGATCCGGCCTTCGATGCGGGCGGCCGGCGCGCCGCCAAGCCCGGCGCAGTCGCCCACCGCGAAGACACCGGGCACCGTGGTTTCCATGCCGTGGGAGCGGATGCAGCGCAACTGAGCGAAGGCCGCGTCATAGCGCATCCCGGCGCCAAGGAGGCGCAGGATCTCGTTCTGGGGCTCGAACCCCGTGTTCATGCAAAGAACGTCGGTCTCGACCGCCATCTCCTGCCCCCCCGGGGCTGCAAAGCGTGCCCGGAGCGCCCCGTCGGCCTCTTCGACAGAGACAAGCCGCGTCGCGTTCCGGACGGAAATGCCCCGGCGGCGCAGTCCCCGGATCATCGAGAGCCCCTTCAGCGTCAGCCCCGGGTCCGCGGCGGCCATCCGCGCCGCGCGCAGCGGGCGACCGAAGGGCGAGGGCGCGGCCTCGGCCACCAGCGCCACCTCCGCGCCGCCTTCGGCAAGTTCGAGCGCCACCTGCAGGTTGAGCGGCCCCGATCCGCAGACGACCACCCGCCGACCGGGCAGCGTCCGGTAGCTGCGCCAGAGCGTCTGCGCCGCGCCGGTGGTCATCACGCCGGGCAGCGTCCAGCCCGGCACCATCGCCGGGCGCTCGTAGGCGCCCGTCGCCACGATCACCGTCTTCGGCCGGGCAATCAGCGCCGCGCCGTCGACTTCTGCCAGGAACAGCGGCCCGTCGAAGGCGCCCCAGATCTCGACACCACCGAGGATTTCGGCCCCGCTCGCCTGCGCGGCCTCGAGCAGCGCCGCGCCTTCGGCCTGCTGCGCGTCGAGAGGTGCGCCACCGGCGGCCTGCTTGTAATACTGTCCGCCCCCCACGCGGCGCTCGTCGATGACGAGCACGTCCGCGCCCGCGCTGCGCGCCGCGATTGCGGCTGACAGCCCGCCGGCGCCGCCGCCGATCACCAGGACGTCGGGCGAGACGATGCGTGCGGGTGTGGGGTCGGGCAGGACGGCGTTCGCGTCCAGCCTGGGAAAGGCCGCCTGCGTCTCGACGCGTTGCCCGGTCTCGGCCTTGGTCATGCAGGCGCGCCGGTTCGGCACGCCATCGACGGTGACAAGGCAATCCTGGCAGACGCCCATGCCGCAGAACATGCCACGATGCGCGTCCTTCGCGGTCCGGCGAAAAGCGCGGTGGCCCGCCTCGGTCAGGGCCGCCGCAAGCGACTGCCCGGGGCGCGCGGCAACGGGCTGTCCGTCGAAGGTGAAGCGCGTCTCAGTCATCCTCGCCCCGCTCGATGCGGTCACGCGCGGCGACCATGCGCGCAACCGCGCCCACCCGCCAGGCCGCGCGGGCGGGCAGTGCCTCTGCCGGCAGCACCTCGCGCCGCTCGGCCGCGACCCGCGCGACCAGTTCGGGCGTCCAGTCGACGGTTTCGCCCCGCTCCTCGCCCATCCGCCGATAGGCCGGCCCCATCCGCGCGGCATGGGCCGCGATGCCGCCCGGCGTGTTCAGTTCGGCCGTCTCGAACGGCCCGGACAGCGCCCAGCGCGGACCGAGGCCAAGGCGCATGACCGTGTCGAGATCGGTGGAAGAGGCCACGTCCTCGGCCACCAGCCGGTAGGCCTCGCGCAGCACCGCGCCCTGGAGGCGGTTGAGCAGGAAGCCCTCCACCTCGCGCCGCAGCGTGACCGGCGAAAAGCCGAGCGTGCGAAACAGCGCGGCGGCCTGCGACAGCGCCTCGGGACGGGTGCCGGGGGCGGGGGCCAGTTCGATCAGGCGCAGCACCGCGGGCGGGTTCACCGGATGCGCGACGAGACAGCGGGCCTGGTCCGCGGGGTTCGGCAGGATGTGCGACATCGGGATCGCGGAAGAGGCGGTGGCAAGGATCGTCTCGGGCCCCGCCCGCGCCAGAAGATCGGCGAAGATCGCCTGCTTGGCCTCCAGCCGTTCCGGCCCGCACTCGATGACCATCGCCGCCCCGGAGGGTGCGTCACCGGCGTCCGCCACGACCTCGAGCGTCCCCGACTGCCCGCGTGAAAGCCCGGCCATCCGGATCGCGTCCGCCTGCACCGCAAGACCGGCACGAACCGAGTCGCGGCGCGCCGGGTCGGGCTCTGCCAGGGTCACGTCGGCTCCGCAATCGGTCAGCACCGCCGCAAAGGAAAGACCGATCGAACCGGCGCCGAGGATCGTCACGGAAAGCGTGTCATCTGCCGTCACGGGTCACCTTTCGCTTGCCTCGGTTCGCATGACGCACAAAAGTGCGAGGCCTGTCGATGTTCTATTCCGGCGAAGGAAGCCAGACAACATGTCCGTCGCGCAAGACCTGTCCGGCCGCAGGGCCGTCGTTTCCGGGGCGGGGCGCGGCCTTGGGCGCGCCATCGCCACGCGCCTGGCCGAGGCCGGTGCACAGATCATTGCCCTGGACTTGCCAGGGGCGCTCTCCGACGTGCCCGCGGCCTGGTCCCGGGTGCCCATAGACCTTCTGGCCGAAGATGCCGAGACGCGGCTTGCCGAAGCCGCGGCGGCGCTGCCATCCGTCGATATCGTGGTCGCAAACGCGGGCGCCGTACCGCCGTGGCGGGGTGTGGACGACCTCGACCGGGCGGAATGGGCGCAGGTGATGATGCTCAACACCTGGGGCGTGGCGGCGACGCTTGGCGCCTTCGTTCCGGCGTTCGAGCGTGCGGGCGGCGGTTCGGCGATCCTCATGGCCTCGATCAACGGCTACAGGCCGCACCGCGGGCAGGTGCTTTACACGGCCTCGAAGCACGCGGTGGTGGGCATCATGCGCGGCGCGGCGCTCAACCTCGGGCCGCGGGGCATCCGGGTGAACGCGCTCGCACCGGGGCCGGTCGCGACCGACGCGCTGCTGGGTCGACTGGCCGGGCGCCATGCCGACGGCGGACCTGCGCCCAAGGACGTGCTGGAGGCGATGGCGAAGGAAACCGCGCTCGGCCGCATGGTCACCGAAAGGGACGTGGCGAACGCCGCGCATTTCCTCGCCTCGGACGCCGCGTCGGGCATCACCGGGCAACTGGTCCCGGTCGAGGCCGGGCTGGTGTAGGGATAGGGACCCCCGGGCGTGGGAGGGCGCCCGGGGGGCGGTCACCCCCGCGCGGCCCAGCCGGCGGCGGTCAGGATGTCATGGCTGGCCTTGATGTCGCCATCCGGGTCCGCACCGGGTTGAAGCGCGTCGCTGATGATCTCCAGCACCGTGATCCCCGAATAGCCGATCTCATTCAGCGCCGCGGCGGTCGGGCCGGGATCGACAATTCCGGTGCCGAGGCGCGCATGGACGAACTCTTCGTATCCCGAATCCGAGATGTGCACGTTCTTTACCAGGTCCCCCAGCATCCGGATCGCCTCTGCCGGGTCTTCCTTGATGAAGGCGCTGTTGCAGACGTCGAAGTTCACACCGACTTCGGGGCCGATCAGCGCCGCGGTCTCCATCATGTCCTTGGCGGTCGGCAGGTAGGTGAAGGGCACATTTTCCAGCAGCAACTCCACGCCGGTGCCCTTGGCATAATCGACAAGCTGCTTCATGCCTTCAACGAACCAGTTCAGCATCCACTCGTGCGGCGGGTTTATAAGGCTGTTCACCGGGCCCGGGATCGCGACCACGTAGGGACATTCCCACTCGGCCGCCAGGTCGATCGCCTCGCGGTAACGGTCGAGCGTGTAGGCCCGCATCAGCCGGTCGACGCCGTTCGGGTTGTTGTCGAGCAGCGGGTAGCAGAACGAGGTGATCTGGCAGCCCTCGCCCCCAAGCCAGGCCTTGTACTCCTTCCGCTGCGCCACCGACAATTCGCGCGGCCAGCAGTGCGGCGGAAAGATCATCATTTCGAACTTGTCGTAGCCCAGGGTCCGAAGATGCTTCATCGCACCGAGACCGTCGTGGGAGTAGAGAAAGGGGAAGGTGCTTGCGGCCACGTGAAGCTGGCTCATTCGGGGTCCTTTCCGCTTGTCAGCCGGTCGCCGGCATGTTCAATTTGCGCACAAAAGTTACTATACCGCACGCTTCTCGCGGTTCAATCGCAATGTGAGGGTTCGATGCCGAGCAATCTCTTCACGCCGGTCGAGCTGGGTGGCGTGACGATCCAGAACCGCGTGACGGTGGCGCCGATGTGCCAGTATTCGGCGACCGACGGCGTGCCCGGGGACTGGCACCTGGTTCATCTCGGGCAATTTGCCCAGGCCGGCGCCGGCCTGATCCTGGTCGAGGCAACGGGGGTGGAGCCCGAGGGCCGGATCACCCTGGGATGCACCGGGCTTTACGACGATGCGACCGAGGCCGCCTTTGCCCGCATACTGGGCTTCATGAAATCCATCGGTGGCAGCAAGGTGGGCATCCAGCTTGGCCATGCCGGGCGCAAGGGCAGCACCGTTGCGCCCTGGCAGGGCGGCGGGCTGATCGAGGGGGCTGGCGCCTGGCAGACCGACGCCCCGTCGGCGGTGCCCTACCTGCCCGGTTGGCCCGAACCGCGGGCGATGGACGCCGATGCGCTCGCCCGTGTCCGAAGCGCCTTTGCCGAGGCCGCGCGCCGTGCCGACCGCGCGGGCTTCGACCTTGTCGAGGTGCACGCTGCACACGGCTATCTCCTGCACCAGTTCCTCTCTCCAATCACCAACCGGCGCACCGATGCCTATGGCGGCAGCCTGGAGAACCGGATGCGCTATCCGCTGGAGGTGTTCGCGGCGGTGCGTGCGGCCTTCCCGGCGGAAAAGCCCGTGATCCTGCGCCTTTCGGCCACCGACTGGATCGAGGGCGCCTGGGATCTCGACCAGTCCGTGGTATTCTGCCGGAGGCTGAAGGACATGGGCTGCGAGATGATCCACGTTTCCAGTGGCGGGCTCGACCAGAGCCAGAAGATCACGGTGGGTCCGGGCTACCAGGTGGCGTTTTCCGAACGTATCCGGCGCGAGGCCGGGATTCCAACCATGGCCGTGGGCCAGATCACCGACCCGCAGCAGGCCGAGACCATCCTCGCCACGGGGCAGGCCGACATGGTGGCGCTGGCGCGCGGCATGCTGTGGGATCCGCGCTGGACCTGGCGTGCGGCGCTTGCGCTGGGCGAAGAGATTGCGCTGCCCGCGCCCTATGCCCGGTGCAACCCCGCGCTCCGCTCGAAGCCCTTCGTGACGAGGACCTGACCGGATGACCAGCCTGAGCGGGAAGACCGTGGTGGTGACCGGCGCGTCCAAGGGCATCGGCGCGGCCATCGCAGCCGCGATGGTGGCGGCGGGGGCGCGCCTGATTGCACAATACGGTGGCGACCGCGCCGGGGCCGAGGCCGCGACGGCCGGCGCCCCCGAGGGGCAGGTCACGCTGATATCCGCCGATTTTCATGACCTCGCGGCGGTCGACCGGTTCTGGGATGCGGCGCGCGACGCGGCGGGCGGTCCTATCGACGTGCTGGTGAACAATGCCGGCATCATGCGCCAGACCGGCGGCATTACCGACCCGATAGAGGACTGGGATGCCGTCTGGTCCGAGACCATGCAGGTCAAC
>JAUIIC010000192.1 GCA_030431935.1 Alphaproteobacteria bacterium
CGCGCGGGGTCTATGCACTGACACCCGCCGGCGCGGCGGGGCTGGCGCAGTGGGGTGTGCCCCCGGCCGGGAGCACGGACGGCACCGATTGATGACGATTCTGGGCAACGGGAGTGTTGACAGGCCCGCTGGCTGTCCTTATCTCCGCGCCGTTAGCACTCGAAGAAGGTGAGTGCTAACAGGGACACAACATGAACCAAGGAGCGTTCAGAGATGGCTTTCACTCCGCTGCATGACCGTGTGCTGGTCCGTCGCGTCGAGAGCGACGACAAGACCAAGGGGGGCCTGATCATCCCCGACAGCGCCAAGGAAAAGCCCGCCGAGGGCGAAATCGTCGCGGTTGGCGCCGGTGCCAAGGATGACGATGGCGATCGGATCGCGATGGACGTCAAGGCCGGCGACAAGGTGCTGTTCGGCAAGTGGTCGGGCACCGAGATCACGCTGGATGGCGAAGAGCTGCTGATCATGAAGGAAAGCGACATCCTCGGCATCATCGGCTGAGACCGTCGTCAGACCTTTCCCAAATCCATATAGAATTCAGGAGAAGCCAACATGGCTGCCAAGGACGTCAAGTTCGACACTGATGCCCGCAACCGGATGCTCAAGGGCGTCAACACCCTGGCCGACGCGGTCAAGGTCACGCTGGGCCCGAAGGGCCGCAACGTCGTCATCGAGAAATCCTTCGGTGCCCCGCGCATCACGAAGGACGGTGTGACGGTCGCCAAGGAAATCGAACTGGAAGACAAGTTCGAGAACATGGGCGCGCAGATGGTCAAGGAAGTGGCCAGCCGCACCAATGACGAGGCCGGCGACGGCACCACCACCGCGACGGTTCTGGCCCAGGCCATCGTCAAGGAAGGCATGAAGTCGGTTGCCGCCGGCATGAACCCGATGGACCTCAAGCGTGGCATCGACATGGCCACCGCAAAGGTCGTGGACGCCATCAAGGCCGCCGCCCGCCCCGTGTCCGGCTCGGACGAGGTTGCGCAGGTCGGCACCATCTCGGCCAACGGCGAAGCCGAAATCGGCCGCCAGATCGCCGACGCGATGCAGAAGGTCGGCAACGACGGCGTCATCACCGTGGAAGAGAACAAGGGCCTGGAGACCGAGACCGAGGTCGTCGAAGGCATGCAGTTCGACCGCGGCTACCTGTCGCCCTACTTCGTCACCAACGCCGACAAGATGATCGCGGAGCTGGAAGACTGCATCATCCTGCTGCACGAGAAGAAGCTGTCGTCGCTGCAGCCCATGGTTCCGCTGCTTGAATCGGTGATCCAGTCGCAGAAGCCGCTGCTCATCATCGCCGAGGACGTGGAAGGCGAGGCTCTGGCCACGCTGGTGGTCAACAAGCTGCGTGGCGGCCTGAAGATCGCCGCCGTCAAGGCGCCGGGCTTCGGTGACCGTCGCAAGGCCATGCTGCAGGACATCGCGATCCTGACCGGCGGCCAGGTCATCAGCGAAGACCTGGGCATGAAGCTGGAAAGCGTGACCATCGACATGCTGGGTTCGGCCAAGAAGGTGTCGATCACCAAGGACGAGACCACCATCGTCGACGGTGCCGGCGAGAAGGCCGAGATCGAGGCGCGCGTCGCCCAGATCCGTGGCCAGATCGAGGAAACCTCGTCCGACTACGACCGCGAGAAGCTGCAGGAGCGTGTTGCCAAGCTGGCCGGCGGTGTCGCCGTGATCCGCGTCGGCGGCATGACCGAGGTCGAGGTGAAGGAGCGCAAGGACCGCGTCGATGACGCGCTGAACGCCACCCGCGCCGCGGTTCAGGAAGGCATCGTCGTCGGCGGCGGTGTGGCCCTTGTTCAGGCCGCCAAGACGCTCGAAGGCATGACCGGCGCCAACTCGGACCAGAACGCGGGCATCCTGATCGTGCGCCGCGCGCTGGAAGCCCCGCTGCGCCAGATCGCCCAGAACGCGGGCGTCGACGGCTCGGTCGTGGCCGGCAAGATCCGCGAATCGGACGACGTGAAGTTCGGCTTCAACGCGCAGACCGAAGAATATGGCGACATGTTCAAGTTCGGCGTGATCGATCCGGCGAAGGTTGTTCGCACCGCTCTGGAAGACGCCGCTTCGGTGGCCGGCCTTCTCATCACCACCGAGGCGATGGTGGCCGACAAGCCGCAGAAGGAAAACGCCGGCGGCGGCGGCATGCCCGACATGGGCGGCATGGGCGGCATGATGTAATCACGCCGATCCTTGCAGGGATCATGGAAAGGGCGCCTTCGGGCGCCCTTTTTCTTTGGGTCGTTTAAGGCGGATTTCGGAACGCTTAAGCGTGGCTAAGGGACGTTTTGGGGTGGTGCGAGCGATGGTGGGTCAACGCAAACGCCAGACCCGGAGAAACCCCGATGACCGATTTTCCCGCCCCGATCCTGCTGCCCCGCAAGACCGTCCGCGCCCTGCGCCTGCCGAGGCTGGCCGATCTGCTGGCGCTGCTGCCCCGCCGCCCGCAGCGCAGCGCCGAGGAGGTGCTGGCCGCCGCCCAGCGGCGCGAGGCCGCCCGGCGCGACGTGGACCGGCTGTGGCGTTAGGTCCTTGCGGCCTACCCCAGTTCCATCGTGGCGATGGCTTGCAGCGCTGGCGTCGTGGCGGGCGGAGTGCCGCGATACATTCGCGCGGTGGAGAACGGAACGGTGAAGCCCGCGCCGGTCAGCGCGTCGCGCAGGGGGGTGTTGGCCTCGGGCACGTCGACGATCAGGGGGCCGTCGGGCCGCAGGGCGGCGATGTCGGCGATCAGCGCCAGGGCCGCGTCGGTGTCGGGTGCGATCACGGGGCCGATCTTGGTGCCGGTGCCGCAGGCGCGCCATGTGGCGAAGCCCAGGGCGCTGCCGCCGGGGGCCAGCACGCGGGTGGCGCGCTGGCCGGGCGCGCCGGTCAGCCAGGGGCGCAGGAAACCGGGCCGCGCCAGCCCGCCCGCCGCGGTGTCGAGCGCGATCAGCGCGGGCAGGTCGCCGGGCGTGGCGTCGCGGATGGCGGGATGGGCGGCGGCGGGCCAGCGGCCTTCGTGGCGCAGGCTGGCGCCGGTGCGCACGAACCCGGAGGCGCGGTAGTTCGCCTCCTGCGCGGGGACCCCGTCGAGGCCCACGGTCCGGTCCCCCGCATGGGCCAGCGCGTGGTGCCAGAGCGCCAGGCCTAGCCCGCGCCCGCGCCAGTCGGGGCGGCAGAGGTAGAGGCCGAGGAACGCCTGTTCCTCGTTCAGGTTCACCACCGAGATGGCGGCGACGGCAATGCCGTTCACCCGCGACAGGAAGAAGCCCGCGGGGTCGGCAGCGTGAAAGGCGGGGGCGTCGGCAAGGCCGGGGTTCCAGCCTTCCTCGGCCGCCCAGTCCAGCACCATGGCAAGGTCGTGGGCGGACATGGTGGACATATCGGGGGTCATGCGCAGTTTCCTATTCCGGAAAGCCAAGGCCGCGCAGCGCGGCGCACATCCGCTCGCTGTAGCGGGCGTCGATGAAGGGGCGGGTGCGCTGGAACATCGACACGGACATGTCGGGCACCTTGGCGCGCAGCTTGTCGACCATCACGCCGGCCCGGGCGCGGTCGCCGATCTCCCAGTAGCAGCAGATGAGGCCGAGGAAGCTGGAGGCGAATTCCGGGTACTCGGTCAGGGATTGTTCGTAGAGCGCCGCGGCCCCGGCCGGGTCGCCCTGCATCAGCGTCGCCTGCGCGACGCCGCAGGTGGCCACGCCGATCTGGGGGTCAAGGGGGCTGATCCTCCGGGCGCGGTTCAACTGCTCGATCGCGGTGTCGAATTCGCCGAGGTAGTTGTGCACCCAGCCTTTCAGCATGGCGACGGTGAAGGAGTTGGGGTTGAGGCGGCTGGCCTGCGTCATGGCGGTCATGCCGCGCTGGGGGTCGCCGCCGAGATAGGCGATGTAATGCCCGACGATGCCCAGCGTCAGCGCATCGTCGGGGCGGCTGTCGAGCACCTCGCGCGCCAGCGGCACGGCGGCTTGCGCCTTTTCGATCGGCCACCAGCGGGTGGCGAAGGCGCCGGTATGGGCAAGGCAGATCAGCGCCTTGGCGAAGGTATAGTCGGGGTCAAGCTCCAGCGCCTGGTTCAGGAGCGCCAGCCCCTCTTCGAGGTGTTCACGCACGTTCTGGATATAGACCATCGGGGCGGCGCGCAGGCAGAGGTCATAGGCCGCAAGGCTTTCGGTGGGTTTCTTGCGGGCGCGCGCGGCCTCGGCATAGATCAGTTTCGGTTCCAGTACGGCGGCGACGGCTTCGGCGGTGCGGTCCTGAAGCTCGAAGATGTCGGTGACGCTGCCGGCGAAGCGGTCGTGCCAGATGGTGTGGCCGGTTTCGGTTTCCACCAGCTGGGTCGAGATGCGCATCTGGTCGCCGGCCTGCTGGATGCTGCCTTCGAGCAGGTAGCGCACGCCCAGCTCGCGCCCCACGTCGGCCACGTCCACGGTGCGGCCCTTGTAGGTGAAGCTGGACGTGCTGGAGATGACGAAGAAGGCCGAGCCGCGCGACAGGGCGGCGATGACCTCGTTCACGATGCCGTCGACGAGGTAGTCGCGTCCGGGGTCGCCTGTGAGGTTGGCGAAGGGCAGTACGGCGAGCGAGGGCTTGTCCGGAACGGGCGGACGAAGGTTGGCCGGGGTTTCCTGCGCCGGGGTGGCCCCCAGCGTCAGGCGATAGCCGACGCCGGGCACGGTGCTGATCGCGCGCCGCCCCAGCGCCTTGCGCAGGGCGGAAATCTGGACGGTCAGGTTGCCTTCCTCGACCATGCGGTCGGCCCAGACGTGGTCGAGCAGTTCTTCCTTGGTCACCACGCGGTCGGCGTGGTCGTGCAGGTAGGCCAGCACGTCGAAAGCGCGCGCGCCAAGCGGCAGGTCGGCGCCGTCGAGCCGGGCCAGCCGCTGATCGGGCATAATCGTCAGATCGCTCATGCCGCCCCCTCGCCCTGGCCACGGCGGCCCGGATGCCGCGGTGTCAGAGTGGCAGACCGGGGGCGGATGGCAAGGCCCGGGTGGCGGGGCTCAGTTGCGGGCGCGGGCCATCATCATGTCGTGCACGGCTTCCATCCCGCGGTCGACCATGGCCGAGACCTCGGCGGCGTGGGTCTGCAGCGCGGCGACCACCTCGGGGTCGGTGGAGGTCTGGGTGACGATCACGCCTTCCTCGGTGATGTCGATGGCGGTCAGGATGCTGTCGGCGCGCTCGAAGATGATGTCGAGCGTCGGGCTCTGGATGAAGACCTTGGGATCGCGGCCTTCCTCGACCCGCATGATCATGCCCATGACATGGCTGAGGATGGTGGCCATCAGGTCCGGGTCGTCCGAGCGGGTCGCGGTGCGGATGCCATCGGGCAGGTTGGTGACCGTGCGCGAGATGTCCTGGAAGTTCTGGAACATGCGGGCGAGTTCCGCGCTTTCCTCGGGCGTGGCGTCGAGCCCGCGCAGGCCGGGCATGTTGGTCATGTCATGCCCGGTGCCGTCGGCGCCGTGGCGGTGCATGCCCATGCCTTGGCCGGTCATCTGGGCCAGGGAGGGCACGGGCAAAGCCAGCGCGAGGGCGAGTGCGGCCAAAGGCAGGACGCGCGGAAGGATCGAGGGCAGGGGCATCTGGGATATGTCCTGTGGGGCGCGGGCCGGGCCGCGCGGGGGGTATACATATTCCATACGCCGCATCTTTTCGAGTCGCCATGCGTCAAAAGAGGAGGGCCGCCGTGGCGGCCCCCGTCATGCTGTCCCGTCGCGGCGGGTGTCAGTTGTTGCCGCGTCCGGGATTGTCGCCGCCGTTGCCCGGGTTGTCATCGCCGCGCCCCGGGTTGTCATCGCCTGACCGTCCGGGGTTGTCGTCGCCGCTGCGCCCCGGGTTGTCGTCGCCCGACCGTCCGGGGTTGTCGTCGCCCGACCGTCCGGGGTTGTCGTCGCCGTTGCGGCCCGGGTTGTCATCGCCTGACCGTCCGGGGTTGTCGTCGCCGCTGCGGCCCGGGTTGTCATCGCCGTTGCGGGCGGGCGTCTCTCCGGTCTGGCCGGGGGCCGAGGCGCTTTGGCCGCGATCGGCGTCGTTGCCGCCCGCATTGTTGCCCTCACGCACCTCCGCCAGAGTGACGGTGCCGTCGCCGTCGGCGTCGAACTTCAGAAGCGCCGCCTGTGCATTGGCGCCGAAAACGGACTCGAGTTCGCCGCGTTCGAGGACACCGTTGCCGTTGGCGTCTATGTCGTTGAACGAGACGCCCTGGGCGATGGCCGCGGGCGCGGCGATTGTCAGGACACCAAGGAAACTCGCGACGAACAGGTGGTTGAGACGTTTCATGGTAGGTCCTTTCGACCGTGCTGTTTAATACGACATTACGGAAGAGAACGGCTATTTAAAGGCGCAAATCAGCAAACCGGGTGTCATCCGGCCGGATTTCGCCAGGGTGCACCCACCAGCGCGTGTGTCCGGGGGTCAAGGAACGTGGTCACGGTGGTGCGCGGCTTGATCTGCCGCAATGTGGCTGTCATCGCCGAAGCCTAGACTGACGCCGACATCTGACGAGGTGACCCATGCGAGCCCTGATTGCCCTATTCCCTGCCGTAACTCTCTTGCTTGGCCTGGCCACGGGGGTGCGGGCCCAGGATGGCCCCGCGGTCTTCGACATTGGCGGGGACGCCTTCCGGGCCGGGTCGACGGTGCTGTTCGAGGCGGAGGGCGTCGATGACCTTTTCATGGTCGGCGAGACCGTGCGCGCCCGCAGCGCAATCGCCGGGTCGGCGCATGTGGCCGGACGCGTCGTCACGCTGTCGGGCGATGTGGGCGGAGATCTCTATGCTGCCGGCATGGAAGTCGAAGTGACCGGCGCCGTGGCCGGCGACGCCACCGTGACGGGCTATGACGTGTCCATCGGGCCGGTGGGCGGCGATCTGCGCCTGTCCGGATCGGACCTGAGCGTCGAGGGCCCGGTGGATGGCTACGCGATCATCGCGGGCGACGAGGTGGAGATTGATGCGTCGATCGCCAGCGACGTGACGCTGGCCGCCCGCCGTGTCGCGTTCGACGACGGCGCGCGGATCGGCGGAACACTGACCGTCTACGAGGACAGCCCGGGCACGCTGGAGGTGCCCGAAAGCGTGGTGCCGGCGGACCGCGTGTTGCGACGCGAGATCGAGGAGTGGGATGGGGCCGAGGCGAGCCTGCCTCGGCCGAGCGCCGGGCGCTGGGTGGCCAAGTTCCTGATGGGCGTGATCGTGGTGGCGGTGCTCGCAGCGGGCGTTGCCGCGCTTTTGCCCGAACAGCTGGCCGGGATGCGGCGCCGGGTCTTGGCACGGCCCTTCGGGACGCTCTGGATGGGGTTCCTGGGGCTGTCGGTTCTGGTCGGGGCGGCGATCCTGCTGGCGGTGACGCTTGTGGGCATCGTCCTCAGCCCCGCCGCGCTGCTGGCGGCGGCGGCGCTCTGGCTGGCCGGTTACGTGATCGGGGCCTATGCGCTGGGCGTCGGGCTGGTGATGGCCTTTGGCCGGGCAGAGCCGGCCGACGTGGGCGACAAGGCGGTGGCGGCGGGGATCGGGGCGCTGGTCGCCGGTGTGCTGGCGCTGATCCCCTTCCTTGGCTGGCTGTTCGCCATGGCGCTGACCCTGGCGGGCGCGGGCGCGATCATCGTGGCCTGGGCCGATCCCAGGTTCTTCGGCCGACACTAGCCAGCGGTCGCCTGGCCCGACCGTCTCACGCCAGTCGTGCGAGCCGGGCGGGCGCATCAATCCACTTGCCGAGGAACCGCTTTTTCCCTTCAATGCCGGGGCACTAAGGGATCTGCCCCATGACGATACAGGACTACGCCAGTCTCGCGCATATCATCGCCGCCGCAGGCATCATCGGCACGCTGATCGTGGTTGTCCTGCAGATCAAGCCCAACGCGCGCCTGTTCCGAATCCAGCAGCGGGCCACGCGCGTCGCGGGGCTGGAAGCCTACAAACAGCGTGTCCTGCAACCCGAATTCGCCCGGCTTCTGCTGCGGGCGCAACAGTCGTACCACGAGCTTGAGCCGCACGAGAAACTGACCATCGAGTATTACTACGAGATGGCCGTGCCCTCGATCATGTCGATCTACATCTACGCCGACGTTTCCTCTGTGAATGCGCGTGAGAGCGCGGATTTCGCACGCCAGAACATGCGTGCGCTGATGGACACGCCCGGTGCGCGTGAATGGTGGGCGGAACGGCGGGGGATCGCTGTCGTGGGCGGTCCCGCGATCAAGGTCATCGACGACCTGATCGGCGCGGATGGGAAGAAGGACAGCCCGCGTTCCGCGCGGCCGCAGGCGACCGCAGCCTAGCGCACCAGCCGTTCCAGCGGGTCGTACTGCGGCGGGCCGGGCCGGGACCAGGCCACGGCGGCAAGGCTGTCGGGCTTGTGCCGAAGGGTGGCGAGGTCCCCGGGTGTCACGAGCCGATGCCGGTTCACCACGCCTTCGGGATCCGTCCAGGCCGGATCGAGCGTGCCCGCGACGACCGCGCAGTGAAAGAACAGCTCGACCTGGTGGAAATCCGCGGCCGGATCGTGGAACTCGT
>JAUIIC010000193.1 GCA_030431935.1 Alphaproteobacteria bacterium
ACAGCGCGCCGATGGTGTCGTCGGTCAGGCCCATGGCGCGGCCCACCTCGCGGATCGCGCGCTTGCCGCGATAGTGGATCACCGTGGCGCACAGCCCCGCGCGGTGCCGGCCATAGCGCTGGTAGATATGCTGGATCACCTCCTCGCGCCGCTCGTGCTCGAAATCCACGTCTATGTCGGGCGGCTCGTTGCGGGCCTCGCTGACGAAGCGCTCGAAGACCATCGTGCCGATCTCGGGGCTGACGCTGGTGACGCCAAGGCAGTAGCAGACCACCGAATTCGCCGCCGATCCCCGCCCCTGGCACAGGATCCCGCGCGACCGGGCAAAGGCCACCACGTCGCGCACGGTCAGGAAATAGGGCTCGTAGCCCAGCTTGCCGATCAGGCGCAGCTCATGCGCCATCATCGCGCGCACCTTGTCCGGCGCGCCGCCGGGATAGCGCCAGGCCAGCCCCTCCTCGGCCAGCCGCCGCAGCCGGTCGGCGGGTGCCTCGCCCCCGGCGATCTCGGAGGGGTACTCATAGCGCAACTGATCCAGCGAGAAGGCGCAGCGCGCGGCGATCTCGCCCGTGCGCGCCACCGCCTCCTCGTGCCCGGCGAAGATCCGCCGCATCTCGGCCTCGGACCGCAGCCGCGCCTCGCCATTGGCCAGCGCGGCGCGGCCCAGGTCGTCGACGCGGGTGCCGGTGCGGATCGCGGTCAGCACATCGACCAGCCGCCGCCGCGCGCCGTGGTGCATCACCGGCGCGGCGCTGGCCACCGTGGGCACCCCGAGGCCATCGGCCAGCCGCGCCAGCCGGCCAAGGCGCGCCGCGTCCTGCCCGTCATAGCGCGGCGCCATCCGCAGGTGCACCTGCCCGGGAAAGCGCGCCACCAGCCGCGCCGCCTTCGCCTGCCAGTCGCGCGCGCCGGGGGCGGGCGGGTGCAGGATCATCTCGATCCCCTCGCCCCAGTCCAGAAGGTCGTCCAGCCCCAGGTCGCAATCGCCCTTCCCGGCCCGCAGACGGCCCAGCGACAGCAACCGGCTCAGCCGCCCCCAGGCGGCGCGGTCGCGCGGCAGCGCGGCGCAGGCGATGCCGTCGCGCGTCACCACCCGCGCCGCCGGGATCAGCCGCGGCACGGTCCAGATCGGCGCCGAGGGCGCGGGGGGGATATGCGCAGGCCGAGGCGGGCCGATCGGGTCGGCCAGGGCGTCCTGCCGCTCGGCCACCTCGCGCGCGATCTCGCGGGCGGCCACATGCGCCCGCACGATCCCGGCCACCGAATTGACGTCCGCCACCGCGATCGCCCCGATCCCCAGTTCGGCGGCGCGCGCCATCATCTCCTCGGGGTGCGAGCCCCCGGTGAGGAAGGTGAAATTGGACAGGGCGTCAAGTTCGGCAAACCCCACGGCGCGACTCAAATGTTCATGAAATGTTCTAGGCGGACTCTGCGCCGATCCGCGCCCGTGTCAATGCCCCGCCCGTCGTCCCGGCCCCGATCCGCACACGTGAGCAACGGCCCGCCCCCTCGCTCCCGCCGCCCAATTTCTTCTCTGCACAAATACTCACGGCACGGACCTCTCCGCCCGTCCTCGCCACCGGGGTGATGCCCGCCCGCGCCGCAAGCCCCCCGCGCGCGGGCGTCAGCCCGCGCGCCCCCGGGCGACGCGCACCGCGCGGCGCAACCCCTGAGCTACAGCCTGTCGGCGAACTCGGCGATCACCTGGGCGTAGACGTCGCGCTTGAAGGGGACGATCTTCTCCACCAGGTCGCGCGGGTCGATCCAGGTCCATTCCGAGAACTCGGGGTGTTCGGTCTCGATCACGATCTGGTTGTCGGCGCCCTTGAAGCGCATCAGGAACCAGCGCTGCTCCTGCCCGCGGAACCGGCCCTTCCAGACCCGGCCCAGCAGGTGCGGCGGCAGGTCATAGCGCACCCAGTCCGCGGTTTCGGCCTCCACCGTCACCAGGTCGCGGGTGACGCCGGTTTCCTCCCACAACTCGCGCAGGGCGGCGTCGCGCGGGTCCTCGCCGGGGTCGATCCCGCCCTGGGGCATCTGCCAGGCGGCCACCTCGCTGTCCAGCCGCTGGCCGGCAAAGATCCGGCCCTCGCGGTTGGCAAGGACGATGCCGACACAGGGCCGGTAGGGCAGGTTCGCGATATCGCCGGGGGTCATCGGGGCAGCGCCAAGGGCGGTGGAAGGGCGGGCGCGGGGCCCGCCCGTCCCGTCACTTCGCGTTCGGGCCCAGGGCCGACAGGCCCTTGAGGATGTCGATGGCATAGGCCAGCTGGTAATCCTCGTCGCGCAGGCGCGCGGCTTCCTCGGCCTTGGCGCGGTCGGCCTCGATCTGGCGGCGCTCGTCCTCGGTCAGGCTGTCGTTGTCGAGGCTGCCGCGCAGGTCGGCCTCGCCGCGCGAACGGGCGGTGCCCTCGTCCTCTTCCTCTTCGGGCCGCCGCGGCGGCTGGGCCACCACGATGTCGGGCGACACGCCCAGCGCCTGGATCGAGCGGCCCGACGGCGTGTAGTAGCGCGCCGTGGTCAGCCGCATCGCGCCGTCGCCGCGCAGCGGCATCACCGTCTGCACCGATCCCTTGCCGAAGCTCTTGGTGCCGATGACGATGGCGCGGCGGTGGTCCTGCAGCGCACCCGCCACGATTTCCGAGGCCGAGGCCGAGCCGCCGTTGATCAGCACCACCAGCGGCTTGCCCAGCGCCAGGTCGCCCGGCGTGGCGTTGTAGCGTTCGCCGTCCTGCGGGTCGCGGCCGCGGGTCGACACGATCTCGCCGGCCTCCAGGAAGCCATCGGACACCTTGATCGCCTGGGTCAGCAGGCCGCCGGGATTGTTGCGCAGGTCAAGGACGAAGCCGTTGACGTTGTCCATGCCGCCCAGTTCCTCGACCGCCTTGCGCAGGCCCTCTTCCAGGTTGGGGTAGGTCTGGTCGTTGAACGTGGTCACGCGCAGCACCACGGTTTCGCCCTGGGTGCGGGTGCGCACCGCGGTCAGCTTGATGGTGTCCCGGATGATGGTGACGTCGAAGGGTTCCTCGATGCCCTCGCGCACCACGGTGATGACGATCTCGCTGCCCACCGGGCCGCGCATCAGGTCCACGGCCTCGTCCAGCGTCAGGCCCAGCACGGAATCGCCGTCCACATGGGTGATGAAGTCGCCCGCCTCGATCCCGGCGGCATCGGCGGGGGTGTCGTCGATGGGCGACACCACCTTCACGAAACCCTCTTCCTGGGTCACCTCGATCCCCAGCCCGCCGAACTCGCCGCGCGTGCGCACGCGCATGTCGGCGGCGTCGTCGGGCGACAGGTAGCTCGAATGCGGGTCGAGCGAGGTCAGCATGCCGTCGATGGCGGCCTCGATCAGGTCGGCCTCGTCCACCTCCTCGACATATTGCGCGCGGATGCGCTCGAAGATGTCGCCGAACAGGTCGAGCTGTTCGTAGACGCTGGCGCTGCGGCGGTTCTCCTGTGCGATCAGCGGTCCGGCCACCTGCGTGGTGGCGATGACGCCGATGAGGGTGCCCCCGACAGCGGCCATGATGAACTTTTTCATTGCGTCCTCTTTCCTACTCGGTGGTGAACCACGGCGCCGGGTCCACGGGCGCGCCGCCCTCTCTCAGTTCCATATAAAGCGTTTCCGGCAGGGCTGTGCCAGTCCCAGTTCCCGACGCGGCAAGAAACGAGGCCGCGTCGGGCGGTGTCCCGCCCATCAGTCCCACCGGCGCACCCGCCGGCAGCACCTCGCCATCCGCGCCGTAAACCTCGGCCATGCCGGCCAGAACCAACAGATAGTCGCTTCCGGGCTCAAGGATCATCACGTTTCCGTAGTCCAGGAGCGGGCCGCGATAGCGGATCGTCGCGGGCCAGGGCGTGGTGACCAGCGCCCGCGGCGCGGCGGCGATCACAAGCCCGGGGCGCGTGATTCCCGCGGCGTCCGTCTCGCCAAAGCGGCGCAGCACGCGGCCCGTGACGGGCAGGGGCAGCTGCCCGCGCGCATCCGAGAAGCGGGGCAGAAGGGGCCCGTCCTCTTCGGGCGCGAGGGCGGCCAGCCCGCTGGCGAAGCCTTCGAGCGTCTCGGTCGACTCGATCAGCCGACGCAGCGCCTCGGGGTCGGACAGGAACCGCCGGGGCAGGTCGCGCCGGTCGGATATCGCCTGCGCCAGGTCAGTGCGCGCGCGCTGCACGCCGGCCAGTCCGGTCTGCAGGGTGTCGAGCGCGCTTTCCTGAAGCCCCCGCAGCACGGCAACCTCTTCCAGCGTGGCGCGCAACGCCTCGGCCTCGGCCCGCAGGGCAGGGGTCACTTCGGCCAGCACCATGCCGGCGCGGGCGGTGTCCACCGGGCCCGAGGGATGCAGCAGCAGCGCCGGGCCCTGCGTCGCCTGGATCGCCTGCAGCACGCCCAGAAGCTGCGACAGCCGCCCGCTTTCGGCATCGAACCGCTGCCGGATGGCGGTTTCGCGGATGCGGGCCCGGCGCAGGCCCTCGCGCAGGGCCTGAAGCCCTTCCTCATAGGCGCGGATGACCTGGGTCAGCGCGGCCACGCGGTCGCGCGCCCCCTCGGCGTCCTGAAGCGCGATCTGCGCGCGTTCCAGGTCGTTGGCGGCACTGCGGGCCAGAAGCGCCGGGTCGCTTTGCCCCAGCGCCGGTGCCGCGACCAGCGCAGCCGTCAGGAGTGCCGCCAGCCGCATCATCTCCGGATCAGGCTGTGCCCGGTCATCTCGGGCGGCTGCGGCAGGCCCATGAGCTCCAGCAGCGTCGGCGCAAGATCGGCCAGCCGCCCGCCGTCGGCCAGCGTCGCGCCCTCGGGCCCGCCCACCAGGATCACCGGCACCGGGTTCGTCGTATGCGCGGTGTGCGGCCCGCCGGTGACCGGATCGACCATGGTTTCGCAATTGCCGTGGTCGGCGGTGACGATCATCGCGCCGCCCGCGGTCTTGAGCGCGTCCAGCGCGCGGCCAAGGCCCCGGTCCACCGCCTCGCAGGCGCGCATCGCGGCGGAAAGATCGCCGGTATGGCCCACCATGTCGGGGTTGGCGTAGTTCACCACGATCAGGTCATAGCCCGCGCCGATCGCCTTGACGAAGCTGTCGGTGACCTCGGGCGCGCTCATCTCGGGTTGCAGGTCGTAGGTGGCGACCTTGGGCGATTTCGGCATGAACCGGTCCTCGCCGGCCTCGGGGGTTTCCTTGCCGCCGTTCAGGAAGAAGGTGACATGGGGGTATTTCTCGGTCTCGGCCAGGCGGAACTGGCGCAGGCCGTGCTGCGCCACCCAGGACCCCAGCGTGTTGACGATGTCCTGCTTGGGAAAGATCGCCCGCATGAAATCGTTGTGACGGTCGGAATACTCCACCATCCCCAAGCAGGCCGCCCAGGCGGGGCGGGCGCCGGTGTCGAAGGCGTCGAAATCCGGATCGGCCAGCGCCGACAGGATTTCCCGCGCGCGGTCGGCGCGGAAGTTGATGAACAGAAGGCCGTCGCCGTCGCGTGGCGGGGCATAGCCCTCGATCCTCGTGGCGCGGATGAACTCGTCGGTCTCGCCCGCGTCATGGGCGGCGCGGATCGCGGCCTCGGCGCTGGCGGCGTCGCGCCCTGTGCCGTGCAGGACCAGATCGGCGGCTTCCTTTACCCGTTCCCAGCGCGTGTCGCGGTCCATCGCGTAGTAGCGGCCCACGACCGTGCCGATGCGCGCGCCCTCGGGCAGGGCGGCGGCAAGCTCTGCCACCTGCTCCGCGCCGGAGGTCGGCGCCACGTCGCGCCCGTCGGTCACCGCATGCACCTGCACCGGCACGCCCGCCCCGGCGATGGCCCGGGCCGCCGCCACGATATGGGACTGGTGCGAATGCACTCCGCCGGGCGACGCAAGGCCCATCAGCTGCGCCGTCCCGCCCGTGGCCTTCAGCGTCTCGATGAAGGCGGTCAGTTCGGGCCGGGTGAAGAAGCTGCCATCCTCGATCGCAAGGTCGATCTGGCCCAGGTCCATCGCCACCACCCGGCCCGCGCCGATATTGGTGTGCCCGACCTCGGAATTGCCCATCTGCCCGGTGGGCAGGCCCACATCGGGGCCGAAGGTAATCAGCGTGGAGTTGGGGCAGGTCGCCATCAGCCGGTCGAAATTCGGCGTGTCGGCCAGCGCCGGGGCGTTGTTGGCGGTGTCCTCGCGCAGTCCCCAGCCATCGAGGATGCACAGGACGACGGGTTTCGGGGTGCTCATGGCGTGCCTCCTGCCGGGTCTTGCCGCCTTCTAGCCTGCCACGTCACCGGGGGAAACCGCATCGCTGTGCTACACCCTGTGATAGGGCGTGCCCGCGAGGATCGCGGCGGCGCGGTAGAGCTGCTCGGCCAGCATCACGCGGGCCAGCATGTGCGGCCAGACCATCGCGCCGAAGGACAGCACCAGGTCGGCGCCGTCGCGCAGGCCCGGGTCCAGCCCGTCGGCCCCACCGATCAGGCAGGCCACGTCACCGGTGCCGGTGTCGCGCCAGCCCGCCAGCGTGTCGGCGAATTGCACGGAGGTCAGGATGCGCCCGCGTTCGTCCAGCGCGATGCGGCGCGCGCCCGCGGGCACGGCCTTGTCCAGAAGAGCGGCCTCGGCGGCCATGCCGCCGCCCTTGCGGTCTTCGACTTCGGAGAGTGTCGCGGGACCAAGTCCCAGACCCCGCCCGGTGCGCCCGAAGCGGGTCAGGTAATCGTCGATCAGCGCGCGTTCGGGACCGGCCCGCAGCCGGCCCACCGCGCAGATGTGCACCCGCATCAGTTGCGCGCGGCAGCCGCCTCGGCCGGGCTCATCCACATCTTCTCAAGCTGGTAGAACTCTCGCACCTCGGGGCGGAAGACATGGACGATCGCATCGCCCGCGTCGATCAGCACCCAGTCCGCGGTGTCCTTGCCCTCGACCTTGCAGAGCCGGCCGAATTCCTGCTTCAGGCGGTCGGTCAGCTTTTCCGCGATGGCCGCCACCTGACGCGATGACCGGCCAGAGGCGATCACCATGTAATCGGCCATCTCCGACTTGCCACGCAAGTCGATGGACACGACGTCTTCGGCTTTGTCATCGTCAAGAGAGGAAAGGATGCGCGCAAGCAGTTCTTCGCTTGTCGGCTGCTCCGGACGCATCGTCATCGCCGCGTCCGGCACGGTCGTTCCACGGACCGTCGTTTCAATGTGAGACAGGACATAGTCCTCCTTCGCTGCGCGCCGATCATGGCCCCGGCGCCGGGCCCAAGGCAAAGATAGCATCGCCGAGATGAAATCTCAATGAAGCTGACCTTTTCGGCGGGACTGGCCGTGCGCGCCCGCAATGGCTAGCCTGCACCCATGTCGGCCTCGCAATTCCCGCCCCTTCGCCTGCGCCGCGCCTGGCGGTTTCTGGCGGATGTCTGGCGGCTGGCGTCGGACCGCGACCTGGGCCTGATTTCCGCCGGAGTGGCCTTCTACGCGATGCTGGCGGTCTTTCCCGGGGCCGCCGCGCTGATCGCGCTTTGGGGGGTCGTGTCGGACCCCGAGATGATCGCCACGCAGATGGAGGTGCTGGAGGGTTTCGTGCCGGAACAGGCGATGGGGCTTCTGGAAGGGCAGGTTCAGGCGCTGATCGACACGACCGACACGACGCTGGGCTGGGCAACCGCGCTGTCCACGGGCTTTGCTATCCTGTCGGCCCGGTCGGGCGTGGGCGCACTGATCCGGGGGCTGAAGGCGATACACGGCACGACCTCGGAAAGCCTGCTGCGCGACTTCCTGCGCGCGGTCGCGATGACGCTGAGGCTGCTGGCGGTGGGGCTGGCGGCGCTGGCCTCGGGCGTGATCCTGCCTGTGGCGGTCGCGGTGCTGCCGCCGGGGCCCTTCACCGGCCCGGCGCTGATGGCCGGACGCTGGGCGGTGGCGGTGCTGGTGATCCTCGCCGGGCTGGGGCTGGTCTACCGATTCGGGTCGGGGCCGGGGCCGCGCGCCCGCGGCTGGGTGACGCCCGGCGCGCTGGTGGCGCTGACCCTCTGGGCGGCGGCCTCGGTGGCCTTCTCGGCCTATGTCGCGCGCTTCGCCGACTACAACGAGGTCTACGGCACGCTGGGCGCCGCCGTCGCGCTGCTGATCTGGCTGTATATCAGCGCCTATGCCGTGCTGCTGGGCGCCGCCGTCAACGCGGTCGCGGGCCGCGCTCAGCCGTCCTGAGCCGCCCCGCCGCCCGCGGCAAAGAACATGGCCTGGCTGACGGCGGACCGCACCTGGTCTTCGGAAAACGGCTTGGAAATCAGAAAGGCCGGTTCCGCCCGCTCGCCGGTCAGCAGGCGTTCGGGGAAGGCGGTGATGAAGATCACCGGCAGCTCACCGAACTGTTCGAAGATGTCGGCCACCGCGTCGATGCCCGACGAATTGTCCGCCAGCTGGATGTCGGCAAGGATCAGGTCGGGCTGGGTCTGGGCCGCCATGTCCACGGCGGCGGCGCGGGTGCGCGCGATGCCCGTCACCTCGTGCCCCATCTCGGACACGATGGCGTGCAGGTCCATGGCGATGATCGCCTCGT
>JAUIIC010000194.1 GCA_030431935.1 Alphaproteobacteria bacterium
GCGTCTCGCCGGTGAACCCGGTCAGCCAGTGCGACACCGCCGCCGTCACCCGGCCCACCAGCGGCAGCACCGTCAGCCGGTAGAAGGCCCGGTTCGCCTCCTGGTAATTGGCGTAGGTCGCGTCGCCAGGGATCCCCAGAAGCATCGGCGGCACGCCGAAGGCCAGCGCGATCTCGCGCGCCGCCGCCTCCTTGGTCTTCTGGAACTCCATGTCCGACGGGCTGAAGCCCATCGGCTTCCAGTCGAGCCCGCCTTCCAGCAGCATCGGCCGCCCGGCGTTGCGCGCGCCCTGGTGATGGCTCTCCATCTCCATCAGAAGCCGGTCGTATTGCTCGGCGCTCAGCGTGCCCTGCCCGTCCGCGCCCTGGTAGACGATGGCGCCGGATGGCCGCGCCGCGTTGTCCAGCAGGGCCTTGGACCAGCGCGACGCGGCATTGTGCACGTCGATGGCGCTGGCCGCCGCCTGCATCGGCGACAGCCCGTAATGGTCGTCCTGCGGATGGAAACTGCGGATATGGCAGATGGGCAGCGCGCCCTCGCCCAGGTGAAAGCGGTGCGTCCGCGCGCCGACCGTGTAGTCATAGGCGACGGGCCAGCCATCGGCCCCCGGCACCAGCGCCATGCGGTCCGACCGCAGCACATGCAGCTCCAGCGGCAGGCCCGTCTCGCCCCCCACCGCCTCGACATAGGCGTTGCCGCTCAGCAGCAGCTGCCCGTACAGCGCCTCGAACAGCTCGGCCCGGCCCTGCACCGGGTTGGGCCGCGTCACCAGCGACAGCATCGGATGCACGTCATAGCGCCGCGCCGTGTCCTGCAGCACCAGGGGCAGCGCCGCCGCCGCCTCGGCGATCAGCTTGACCGACCGGAACCCCACGGGGTTGCCGGCAAAGCCGATGCGCATCAGCGATCCGGTGTCGCGCGGGCTCCACGCCACCCGGCCAGAGGTCTGCCAGGCCACCAGCCGCCCGGTGGCCGAGGCCTTGCGCTCGGGCGGGGCCGCCGCCTCGGGCGCCCCGCGTTTCAGAAAGTCGAACATGGTCTCGGGTCTCCTCGGTCCTGCCGCGCGGTCACGCGATGCTGCGGATCTGCGGGCGCCGCCAATGGGCGGCCGGGGCGATCATCAGGTCGGTCAGCGCCCAGACCAGCGCATCCACCCGGTCGGGGCTGCCCGCGCCATCGAACCCCTGCCGGGTCATCCGGCACATCTGGTCTTCCAGCGCCGCCAGCCCGCGCGCGTGCGCCACCCGCCCCTGCTCGTAAAGCGCGGCCACCGGCTCGGCCCGCGCGGCCTTGCCGCGCGTGGCGCGCACCTTGCTCAAGGGCACCAGCGGGTCGACCTGGCGGATCACCGCCTCGACCATGTCGCCGCCCTGGTTCACCTCGGCCACCAGCCGGTCCGCGCCATGCCGCGCCATCGCGTCCAGCGCCGCCTCGGCCCAGCGCTGCGGGCTCGCCGCCGCCACGCTGGCATCCTCCAGCACCACCGCGCGCCAGTCCTGCGGGGCGCCCTCGGTGCAGGCGCCCACCACGACGATCCCGCAGGCGTCCGAGCCCGCGTGCCCGGTGGCCGGCGGATCGACCGCCACCACCACCCGCGACAGCTCCGGCACCCGCAGCTCGCGCGCGGCCTCCAGCATCGCCAGCGTCCACAGCGCGCCCTCGGCATCCTCCAGAAGCGCGCCGTCCAGCTCCTGCCGGCCCAGCCGCGTCCCGTCATAGCGCGCCCGGATCTCCTCCAGAAACGACGCGGCAAGGTTGGCGCGGTTCGCCTCGGTCGGCGCGTGCGTCAGCACCGTGTTGGGCTGGGTCAGAAGCGATTTCAGCACGGCCACGTTGCGCGGCGTCGTCGTCACCACCTGCCGCGGCGCCTCGCCCAGCCGCAGCCCGAACTGCAGCATGTCCCACGCTGCCTGCCCGTCCCTCCACTTGGCCAGCTCGTCGGCCCAGGCCGCGTCGAACTGCGGCCCGCGCAGCGCCTCGGGCTCGCGCGCCGAGAAGATCTGCGCCTCGGCCCCGTTAGGCCAGACCAGCCGGCGCCGCGTCGCCTGCCACTCGGGGCGGCGGTCGGGCGGCGAACTGGCCATGATGCCGCTCTCGCCAAAGACCATCACCTCGCGCGCCTGGTCCAGCGTCTCGGCCACCAGCGCCACGCGCCGCGCGCGCCCCGGATCGGCCGGGCGGGCGCCCTCGACCTCGGCGCGGATCCACTCCGCCCCGGCGCGCGTCTTGCCCGCGCCGCGCCCGCCCATCACGACCCAGCTGCGCCAGGCCCCCTCGGGCGGCAGCTGATGCGGCAGCGCCCAGAACTCGAACAGGTAAGGCAGCGCCAGCAGTGTGCGGTCATCCAGCCCCGCCAGGAACGTCTCCACCGTCTCCTGCGGCGCGGAGGCGAGCCAGGCGGCGGCGGATCTCATCTCGGGCGCGATCGAAGTCGAGCCCGTCGTCGCGTCCGGATTCGGCTTTGCAGAGGTCCTCAAAGCGGTTCCTTTCCTCCATCGCCAGGCGGATCGCCGCCCGGTATTCCAGCACTGTCTTCTTGATCTCCGCCGGCGGCGGCTCCTTGCCGGCCTCCATCGTGCTGACAAGCTCGTGCAGCCGATGGGCCAGCGCCTCGGTCTGGGCGACCGCGATCACGAGCATGCGCTCCGCGGCCCCGCTCCCCCCGGGGGGTTTCAGTTCATCCATGTACAGAAGGCCCGCTTCGTCGCCGGTCGCAGGAAAGGCCGGAGACCCGGGCACGAAAAAGCGGCGCCGGGGTCACCCCCGCGCCGCTTGCCCATGTCTTCCAGCTTGCACGTTTTCTACAGAGGACCGTCCCGAATGTCAAGAAGTTTATTCTTAACAAAGGGTTAACAGAACCCTGCCGGCATGGGACGTCACTCGGTCGCCCGTTCCGCCTCGATCTGCCGCCACACGCGGACGTTCTCGTTGTGCTCGGCCAGCGTCTCGGCAAAGGCGTGTCCGCCCGTCCCGTCGGCCACGAAGAACAGGTAATCCGTCGTCTCGGGGTCCAGCGCCGCCTCGATGGCTGCGCGCCCCGGGTTGGCGATCGGCGTCGGCGGCAGCCCGTCGATCACGTAGGTGTTGTAGGGCGTAGACCCCCGCAGCTCGGACTGCCGCAGCCCGCGCCCCAGGGGCGCCTTGCCCAGCGTGATGCCATAGATCACCGTCGGGTCGGTCTGCAGCCGCATCCCCGCCTCCAGGCGGTTGATGAACACCGACGACACCACCCGCCGTTCCTCGGCCACGGCGGTTTCCTTCTCGATGATCGAGGCCAGGATCAGCGCCTCCTCGGGCGTCTCAAGCGGCAGCCCGTCCACCCGGTTGCGCCACGCCTCGGCCAGGATCGCCGACTGACGGTCCGTCATCTCGACCAGAAGCGCGGTCCGGTCGTCGCCCACCCGCACCTCATAGCTGTCGGGGGCAAGCGATCCCTCGGCCGGAACCGACCCCACCTCGCCCGTCAGCACGTCGACGGCCTTCAGCCCCTCGACGATCTGCCAGCTGGTCGCGCCCTCGGCCAGCGCGATGCGATAGCGCGTGTCGGCCCGGTCGCGCATCTGGACGAAGACCTCCGGCACCTCGTCCACGCCGGGAACGAACTCGGCGCGCTCGACAAAACGGTTGGTGGCGGGGTCCAGCTCGCGCACCTGCGCGCTGACCTGCGTCACGCCGATGCGGTAGACGATCTCGGTGCCGCAGGTCGACTGCCCGCCGCGCGTCACGATATCAACGATCTCTTCCATCGACGCGCCCGCCGGCACCAGGAAGCTGCCGGCCTTCAGGTCGTCCGACTTGTCGGCATAGTCCGAGCCCACGCGAAAGATCCGCCCGCTCGACACCGCACCCTGCGTTTCCAGTTCCTGCGACACCCGTGTCATGTTCGACCCGGGCTCGACCCGCAGACAGATCGCCTGTGCCAGCGGCCCCTCGCCGCGGTACTGGTTCTGCGCCCACGCCACGAATCCGCCCGCCGCCATCAACACGACGATCAGCAGCGTCAACGCGTTCGAGGCGATGCTGCGCCAGATCATCCGTCAGCCACCTGTCCCAGCACCAGCGACGCGTTCGTGCCGCCGAACCCGAAACTGTTGGACAGCGCCACGCGGATCTCGCGCTCACGCTTGGCGTTCGGCGCAAGATCCAGCTTGGGCGTCACCGCCGGGTTGTCCAGGTTGATCGTCGGCGGCGCCACCTGGTCGCGGATCGCCAGCATGCAGAAGATCGCCTCGACAGCGCCCGCCGCGCCCAGCAGATGCCCCACCGACGATTTCGTCGACGACATCGTCGCACGCGTCGCCGCATCGCCCATCAGGCGCTCCACCGCGCCCAGTTCCACAGTGTCGGCCATGGTCGAGGTGCCATGCGCGTTGATGTAGTCCACCGCGTCGGGCGTCAGGCCCGCGCGCTTCAGCGCGGCTTCCATCGCGCGATAGCCGCCGTCGCCGTCCTCGGACGGCGCGGTGATGTGATACGCGTCGCCCGACAGGCCATAGCCCAAAACCTCGGCATAGATCTTGGCGCCGCGCGCGCGCGCATGCTCCAGTTCTTCCAGAACGACGATGCCCGCGCCCTCGCCCATGACGAACCCGTCGCGGTCCTCATCATAGGGGCGGCTGGCGGTCTCGGGCGCATCGCCGCGCTTGGTGGACAGCGCCTTGCAGGCATTGAAGCCGGCGATCCCGATCTCGCTGATGGGCGATTCCGCACCGCCGGCCACCATCACGTCGGCATCGCCCCACTGGATCAGCCGCGCGGCGTCCCCGATGGCATGCGCGCCCGTTGAACAGGCGGTCACGACCGCATGGTTGGGGCCCTTGAAACCCCAGCGGATGCTGACCTGCCCGCTGACCAGGTTGATGAGAGCACCGGGAATGAAGAACGGCGACACCCGCCGCGGCCCGCGCTCCTTTATCAGGACGGCGGTTTCCGCGATCGAGTTCAGCCCGCCGATCCCCGACCCGATCAGGACACCCGTGCGCAGGCGGTCCTCCTCGTCCTCGGGCATCCAGCCTGAATCCCGCACCGCCTGCTCGGCGGCGGCCATGCCGTAGATGATGAAGGTATCGACCTTGCGCTGTTCCTTGGGCGCCATCCAGTCGTCGGGGTTGAACGTCCCGTTGCTGCCGTCGCCGCGCGGAACCTCGCAGGCATATGTCGTCGCCAGATGGCTCGCGTCGAAGGACTGGATCGTGCCCGCCCCCGACTGCCCGGCCAGAAGCCGCGTCCAGGTTTCCTCGACACCGCTTGCCAGCGGAGACACCATGCCCAGCCCGGTCACAACCACTCGACGCATCTCGGCCATTCCTTCGCTCTGTTCTCTGCCGGGTTCTGATAGCGCGGCGGGCCCGAAGGGGGCAAGGCCGCGTGCGCGGGTTTGCGGCGGGGATTTGCCCGCTCCCGGGCCGGCCGCGCCGCGCATCCGCATGGCCCCGAAACGCAAGACGGCGCCCCGAACGGGACGCCGCCAGCGAAATTCGACGTGATCGGTCGCTTACGACGCGTCGGTGATGAACTTCACGGCATCGCCGAAGGTCTGGATGGTCTCGGCCGCATCGTCGGGGATCTCGATCGAGAACTCTTCCTCGAAGGCCATGACCAGTTCCACGGTATCCAGGCTGTCCGCGCCCAGGTCATCGATGAACGAAGCGGACTCGGTGATCTTGTCCTCTTCCACGCCCAGATGCTCGACGACGATCTTCTTGACGCGATCTGCGATGTCGCTCATTTCAATTCCTCACAATTCCTCGGGGTCCGTACCCGTATTTTCTCGACCGCCCCTCCGGGCCGTTACCCGTTCCGCGCATAACGCAGAACATCCCGGGAAGCAGCGGCCCCCGGCAAGATGCGCCGCCTATAGCACATCGCCGTGGGGACGCAAACGCTTTCGCGGCGCGCGCCCCGACGCCTCAAAACATGGCCATTCCGCCGTTCACATGCAGCGTCGCGCCGGTGATGTAGCCGGCCTCGGGGCTGGCGAGAAAGGCCACCGTGGCCCCGATCTCGGCCGCGTCGCCCATCCGCCCGGCGGGCACCTGCGCCATGATCTTCTGCTGCTGCTCGTCGTTCAGCGCCTCGGTCATCGCGGTGGCGATGAAGCCGGGCGCGACGCAGTTCACCGTGATCCCCCGGCTCGCCACCTCGTAGGCCAGCGACTTCGACATCCCCGTCAGGCCCGCCTTGGCGGCGGCATAATTCGCCTGCCCCGGGTTGCCGGTCGCCCCCACGACAGAGGTTACGCTGATGATGCGCCCCCAGCGGGCCTTCATCATGCCCCGCATGACCCCGCGCGACAGCCGCATGGCGGCGGTCAGGTTCACGTCCAGCACCTCCTGCCACTGGGCATCGGTCATCCGCATGAACAGGTTGTCGCGCGTGATCCCGGCATTGTTCACCAGGATGTCCACCGCGCCCATTGCGGCGGCGGCGTCCTTGGGCAACGCCTCGACCGCCTGCGGATCCGACAGGTTGCACGGCAGCACGTGGACCCGCTCGCCCAGCTCGCCCGCCAGCGCCTCCAGCGGCGCGGTGCGCGTGCCCGACAGCCCGACGGTCGCGCCCCTCTCGTGCAGCGCCCGGGCAACAGCCCCGCCTATTCCGCCCGATGCGCCGGTCACCAGCGCGCATTTTCCCGTCAGGTCGAACATCCGGCCCCCTCCCTCTGAAAACGTTTCCCGGTGCTAGCCCAAGGCCCGCGCGCTCTGCAATGGCCTATTCCGCGCCGCACTCCCGTCACGACACAGCCCAATTCACCCTTCAGCTTATGGTTGCAGTATCGAGTCGACCCCAAGAACCCGTATCACCTGAGTCCGTTCATGAGTTTCACGTCCCTATCCGACCTGCTGATCGCCCCGCTTCCCATACCCCTGGATGCGGCCTGGCTCGGCCCGGCCTCGGCCACCATGGACCTCTTGTTTCTCGCCCTTGTCGTGGCGATCCTGGTCGCGATGCTGCGCCGGATCCTGCGCCTTGTCTTTCCCCGCAGGCCGCGTGCGCGCTCTTCCGAGACCCCGCAGGACACCGCGCCACGCAAGGACGCCCCCGCCCCGAACCGGCACGCCGCGCGCCACATGGCTGCCGTCGATGCCGCCGCCTTCTCCACCGTTCCGCTGATGAACAAGGCGGAATACCGCATCTTCCGCGCGCTGGAGAACGCGGTGCGCACGTCCGGCAGCGGCTACCGGCTGATGGCGCAGACCAGCCTTCAGGAACTCGTCCGCCCGACCGGAGCGGGCTCATCGGCCAAGGCCGCCAACTATGCCATAATGGCCAAGCGCCTCGATTTCGCGGTCATCGACGCAACCGGCCACCTGGCCGTCGCTATCGAGTACCAGGGCGCGGGGCACTACCAGAAGGGCGCCTTCATACGTGACGCCATCAAGCGCGAGGTGGTGCGCAAGGCCGGGGCCGAGTGGCTGGAACTCAATGCCGAGATCGAGCCCGAAAACGCCGCGGCCCGTCTGCGCGCCTTGCTTATCCGTCCGACAGGCTTTCAGCCGCGGCCTGAACGTCCTCGGGCATTCCCACCGCTCGCGACGTAAGGCTGCGATCAATCCGACGGATCATCCCCGAAAGCGCCTTGCCCGCCCCGATCTCCCACGTCTCGGTCACGCCCTGCGCGGCCATCCACGCCACCGATTCACGCCAGCGCACCGCGTGCGTGACCTGCTCGACCAGAAGCGCGCGGATCCGGTCCGGATCCGTCACCTCATGGGCCAGCACGTTGGCCACCAAGGGCACGCGCGGCTGCCGGATCTCGACCTGGCCCAGCGCCTCGGCCATCGCCTCGGCGGCGGGACGCATCAGTTCGCAATGGAACGGCGCGGACACCGGCAGCATCACCGCGCGCTTGGCACCGCGGCCCTTGGCGATCTCGACCGCGCGCTCCACCGCCGCGCGGCTGCCCGACACGACCACCTGCGAAGGGTCGTTGTCATTGGCGGCCTCGCAGATCTCGCCGGGCCTGCGCGCCTCCTGCGCCACCTCGCCCACCGCCGCAAGGTCCAGACCCAGAAGCGCGGCCATCGCGCCCTCGCCCACCGGCACCGCCGCCTGCATTGCCTCGCCCCGCGTGCGCAACAGCCGGGCGGCGTCCGCGATGCTCAGCGATCCCGCCGCGGCCAGCGCCGAGTATTCGCCCAGCGAATGCCCCGCCACGAAGGCGGCGGCCTCGATCCCGGCGCCCTCGGCCTCCAGCGCGCGCAAGGCCGCCAGCGAGGTCGCCATCAGCGCGGGCTGGGCATTGGCGGTCAGCGTCAGGGTATCGGCGTCGCCCTCCCAGATCGTCGCCGACAGCTTTTCGCCCAGCGCCTCGTCGACCTCGTCGAAAACGGCGCGCGCGGCCGGATAGGCTTCGGCCAGCGCCTGGCCCATGCCGATGGTCTGGGCGCCCTGCCCGGGAAATACGAATGCGCGGCTCATGATCTGCCCTCCCCGTTCTGATCGCCACC
>JAUIIC010000195.1 GCA_030431935.1 Alphaproteobacteria bacterium
GGCGCGGGGCGACGCGCATGGCAACATCCTTGTGGAGGTCGCGCGATGAGCCTTGATCCCATCACGCTGTCGGTGATCCAGGCGGGGTTGCAGCAGGTCTGCGACGAGATGGACCTGTCGTTCTCGCGCGCCGCCTTCTCGCCCGTCATCGCCGAGGCCAACGACCGCTCGGACGGGATCTACGACGCGGTGGACGGGGCGCTGATCGCGCAGGGCGCGGGCGGGCTGCCGGTCTTCGTGGGCACGATGCAGTATTCCACGAGGACGCTGATCTCGCTGATCGCCGAGGGGCGCGTGGCGGCGCCGGAACCGGGTGACATCTACATCGTCAACGACCCCTACCTTGGCGGCACGCACCTGATGGACGTGCGGTTCGCGCGGCCGTTCTATCGCGGCGACCGGCTGGTGTGCTGGCTGTCGAACACCGGGCACTGGCCCGACACCGGCGGCGCGGTGCCCGGCGGCTTTTCCGCCAGCGCCACGGCGGTGGAACAGGAGGGGCTGCGCCTGCCGCCCGTGCGCCTGTTCAAGCGCGGCGTGATGGACCAGGAGATCTATTCCATCATCTGTTCCAACATCCGGGTGGCCGACCAGCGCATCGGCGACGTCAAGGCGCAGGCCGCCGCGCTGATGGTGGGAGAGGAGCGCCTGGGCGCGCTGATGGACCGCTACGGCGACGACACGGTGGCCGAGGCCATCGCAGAGCTGCGCCGCCGCGCGGCCCGCCAGATGCGCGCCTTTGCCGCCGAGATCCCGGACGGGCGCTGGACTTCGGTTGCGTGGATCGACAGCGACGGCGTGGTGAACGAGCCCCTGGCGATTCGGCTGGCGGTGACCCGGGACGGCGAGGACCTGGTGTTCGATTTCACCGGGTCGAGCGCCCCTTGCGCGGGACCGATGAACTCTGTCCGGGCGACGACGCTGTCCTCGGTCTACCTGGCGATGCGCCACATCTTCCCCGAGGTGCCAATCAGCGCCGGGGCGTTCGAGCCGCTGCGGGTGACGGGAATAGAGGGCACGTTCCTCGACGCGCAATACCCGCGCCCGGTGTCGGGCTGCGCCGCCGAAGTCAGCCAGCGCATCGCCGAGGCGGTGTTCGCGGCACTGGTCCCCGCCCTGCCCGACCGGGTGACGGCAGCGCCGGCGGGCACCAGCGGCAATTTCGCCCTTGGCGGGCACGACCCGGCGCGGGGACGGGACTTCGTGATGTACCAGCTGTCGGGCGGGGGATACGGCGGCAACGCGCGGACCGACGGGCTGGCCAACGGCTGTTCCACCATCGGGATTTCCAAGGCGCCGCCCGTCGAGATCATGGAGCAGCAGTTCCCCGTCCTCTACCACCGCTATGCCCTGCGCGAGGGATCGGGCGGCGCCGGACGGCAGCGCGGCGGGCTGGGGCTGGACTACGAGGTGGAGCTGAGGCGCGGCGCGGCGCGGGCCAGTTTCGTGATGGATCACGGGCGCTTCGGGCCGCAGGGCGTACTGGGCGGTCAGGACGGCGCGCCCAACGTGGTGACGGTCTGGCGTGACGGCGCGGCCTATACGCCCGAGCACCTGTCCAAGGAGCAGGACATCCCGCTGGCCCCCGGCGACCGGGTGCATGTGCAGACGCCGGGCGGCGGCGGATACGGCGACCCGCTGGAGCGGGACCCGGCGCTGGTGGCCGAGGACGTGCGGCTGGGGCGCTGTTCGGCCGAGGCCGCACGCGGCCTTTACGGCGTGGTGCTGGGGCCCGCGCCGGGCTGGGCGCCGGATACCGGGGCCACCGACGCGCTGCGGGCCGGGCTACGGGACCGGGGAACCCGGGACTGAACGGGACGAGCCGTCGGAAGAGGGTTCTTCACTGCTCTCCCTGAAGGGCGCTTCCATAGAGTTCCTCTGCGAAGAAGAGCAACTGGTCCCGGTCCTCTTCTCCGATGTCCGCGGCCAGTTCGAGGATGCTGCCAAGCCGCGGATCGGACCTCCAGGCGAGAAACGTGCGCACCACGTCTGGATCGTGGTAGCGCATCAGTTGCTCGATGAACGTTTCGACCAGTGCAAGCTGGTCGTCCTCGAAGAACTCCAGCCGAGCCTGAAGCCGCCGTGCGGCCAGTGTCCTTCGTGTAACCATGCCCATCTTAACCTCCGTGTCCCCCATGTCCCCTTGTCCCATTGCCCCTATTCCCCGGGCCGCAGGACGCCCCCGCTGGGCCGTCGGCGCCGCGATATCGCAATGGCTCCGGCTATCCCCAGCAGGGCCAGCGGATAGATCATGCCGTCCGCGCCGCGCGCGGCCACGAGGGCCGCGGTCAGCGCGAGGCAGCCCAGACCAAGCGGCGCGTGCCACCACGCGCCCGAAAGGCGCACCAGTACGGCGGCGGCGCCCGCGTAGAGCAGCAGGAAGTTCTGCCCCGCGATGCCCAGTAGCGTGCCGAGATCGACCAGCCCCGCCCCGGCGGCTGCGACGACCAGCACCAACGCCGCGACCGTCACCAGCACCGCGCGCCAGGGCATGTCCCGGCGCAGGTCGGTGAGCGCAGCGGGCAGCAGGTCCTCGCGCGCGGCGGCGTAGACCATGCGCGACACGGCCCAGACCGCCGCCGACAGGTTCGCGAAGATCAGAAGGACCGATATGGCGCTGATGGCGATGCCGCCGACCGCGCCGAAGGCGCCCGCGAAGAGCGTGGCAAAGGGCGCTTCCCAGCCGCCCGTGAGGCCCGCGGCCTGCACCACGAGTGCGAGGATGGCGTAGAGCGCCACGGCGGTCACGAAGGACAGGCCCAGCGCGATGGGAAAGTCACGTTCGGGGCGCTTGAACTCGCCGGACAGGTTGGCGCCGACCTCCCAGCCGGTGAAGGCGAAGAAGACCATCATGAAGACCAGTCCGAAGACGGGAATGGACGGCGGGGCGGCGGCGGCCTCGGCCAGTTGGGCGGTGCCGGGCGTGGTCAGCGCCCAGCCGACAGCAGCCACGCCAAGCAGAACCACGATCAGCAGCGAGGCGAGCGCCGCGTTGACCCGTCCGGCCTTTTCCGCCGAGATCAGGTTGACCCCGGTGGCCATGAGCAGGAGGAGCACGGCATATGTCGCCGCCGAGCCGCCGCCCAGCATGGCGGCGGCATAATGGCCGCCTGTCAATGCGATGGCGGGCAGGCCGAAGACGACCGCGCCGAGGAAAAGAAGGGTGCCGGCAATGTAGCCGGTGTCGCCGAAGCCGGCGCGCAGCATGCCCGCCAGCCCGCCCGAGTTGGGAAAGCGCCGTCCTAGGATGGCGAAGACCGCCAGAAGCGGCGCGGCGGCCAGGGCGCAGGCCGCCCAGACCCAGAGCGCGCCAGCCCCCGCCGCCTGCGCGGCGAGGCCCGGGAGCGTCAGCAGCCCGGCACCGAGCACGATGTTGAGGAACATGCCGGTGCCGCGCCAGACGGTCAGGGTGCGCTTGAGCTCAGGCATGCTGGGGCAGGTCCACCGAGTGGAAGGCGATCAGGTATGTCGCCCCGCCTTCGAGCGCGACCGAGCCGTGCATCGTGCCCGCGGGCAGAGAGATCACCGTGCCCGGGGTGCAGACCTGTTCCCCCTGGTCCCAGTAGAAGCGCACGCGGCCTTCCAGGATCACCAGCGTCTCGTCCGTCTGGTGGGTGTGCCACGCGTGCTCCTTGCCCTCGACGTCGCGCTGCACCTCGATCGAGCCCTGGTCGGGCAGGAGGCGTTCCAGCAGGGGCCGGAGGTTGGAGGTGTCGACTTCGGTCGAGAAGATGCGGAAATCGCGGTCGGCGGCGGGCGCCGGGGTCACATGCACGTTCATGCCACTTTGCCTTTCTTGCGGGTGTCGGGAGCCGCCCGGTCGCCCAGCGCGTGGAAGGGGCAGGTCGGCGTCTCGTTGGTGTCGTCGATGAAATACTGGTGGAATTCGCGGTTGCCCGGCGCGCCGTAGGTGCCCAGGAACGGCGCGGGCGGGATCGCGTCGAAGGCGGCCAGCCGTTCCCGCACGCCCTGTAGCGCGCGCTGCATCTGGGGATCGTCGCTGTCGAGGATGCCCTCGAACACCCAGCGCGGCTGGAAGGTCACCATGAAGGAGGTCGAGCGCCGCGACTGGCGCAGCACGTGCGCGGGCGAGTTGCAGACCACGAACACGGGTTCGCCGGCAAAGCAGAATTCCCACAGATCGGTGTCGAGCGCCGCGGGCACCTCGGCCGGGCGGGGCGTGTCGTCGATCGTCTCGAGACCGTCGAGTAGGTCCCAGAAGCGAGTGCGGTAGTCCTCGATCGGCTGGACGGGGCCGGGCCGGGCGAAGACGGCGAGCGAGGTCATGCGCCCGAACTCGCGTGCCTGGGCGAGGTAGGCGCGCAGGATCGGCGCCAGCGTCTCGGGGGTCAGCGGATCGGGAAAGGCATAGCGCAGCTGGCCGGTTTTCAGGCCGCTGACCCCGAAAACGCAGGGAAAGGGACGAGAGCTGCTGCTGAGCGTGGCCTCGAACTCGGAAAACACGATACGCTGCCATGACGAGGCGGGAAATGCGTCGTACACGGCGTCTTTCTTGTAGAATGGGTCCGTCATGGTCAGCCCTCCAGGGTTCCGTTTCGACAAGGATTGAACGGAGCGGCAGGCCAAATCAGCTTTCGAATCGAAAATTCATCTTCGTTTCGACGAAAAACTATCTTAGGTTGATCCCGTCGAAAGGGAATCCTGATGCGGCTTTCGCCAACGGACCGAATCATCCTTGAGTTGTTGCGGGAGAATTCCCGTCGCTCCCTGACTGAAATGGCGGCGATTCTCGGCCTGTCGCGGCCCACGGTGCGCCACCATATCGAGAAGCTTCAGCGCGAGGGTGTGATCCGGCGCTTCACCATCGACATAGAGGCGCCCAAGACGGACCTTACCGCAGGGGTGCGTGCGATGTTCGATGTCCGTCTGCGCCGGAACGTCTGCGGGATCGTGTATTCCTCGATCCAGCACTGGGACGAACTGGTCAGTTGCTGGTCGGTTTCGGGATCCGTCGACATGCGCGTTCTGGTCGAGGCGGCGGACCAGAGCATCATCGAACGCCTGCGCGACAGGCTGGCACGCCACCCCGAGGTGGCGTCGCTGACCACGACGATGATCCTGAAGACCTGGTGCGAGCGCATTTCCGGAATTCAGGAGAGGGCGCCGCAGGATTACGTCATCACGCGCAAGGGTGAACCAGTATAGAAGGTTTTTTCATGTTGAGTTCAGGTTTGGACGCGGTGGATGCGGCCATGGGCAAGACGCTTCGCAAGTATCGAAAGGCGGCCGGGCTGTCACAGGCGGAACTGGGTGCGGCGGTCGGCGTGTCGTTCCAGCAGATCCAGAAGTACGAGACCGGCGACAACCGGGTGTCGATCAGCCGCCTGTTCCGGATCGCCGAGCGGCTGGAGGTGGAGCCGGTGACGCTGGTGGCGGACACCCAGCGCCAGGTCAGCCGTGCGGCAGAGCCCACTGGCCCCCGTTCGGCCTTCCTTGCCACCGGAGAGGGCGTGCGTGCGCTCGATGCGCTGGCCGCACTGAAGGACACGGACCTCGTCGAGGCCCTGATCGAGCTTGCCGAGGCCGCGCGGAACCGGGACGGTTCCGGTATTGCCGAAGGCTCCTGACCCGGCCGCACCACCCCCCGCTGCTATGGACCGTCCCCCGGCCCTGCGCTACTCCTGACCGGGCATTTTTCCGGGGGGCGAGGGAGGACATCATGAACGACGCAGACGGTGCGCAGCGCGCTTCGTTCGCTCCGCCGCTCGTGCGCGCGACGGCAAGCGCGGATGGCACGATCTATCTTGAAAGCGGACATGCGCTGCCCGAAGCGGCGCGCGCGGTGGGCGACTGGCTGGTGCATTGGGCCGCCGTGGCCCCCGGCCGGACCGTCTATGCCGAGCGCACGGCGGACCGCAACGGCTGGCGCCGGGTCGGCTATGCCGAGGCCCTGGCCGAGGTGGAGGCGATCGCGGGCTGGCTTCTGGACAGCGGGGCCGGACCAGAGCGCCCCGTCGCCATCCTAAGCGAGAACAGCATCGACGCGGCGCTGATCGGGCTCGCGGCCATGCACGTGGGCATCCCGGCGGCGACGATTTCCACCGCGTATTCCCTGTTGTCGTCGGACCATGCCAAGCTGAAGGCGATGGTCGGCCTGCTGGACCCCGGCGTGGTGTTCGTGTCGGACGCGGACGCCTACGCGGGCGCGCTGGCGGCCGTCGCGCCCCTGCATTCGGGCGTCGTCGTCGCCAGCCGCCCCGGCGCCACGGGCGCCCTGCCCCTGTCCGAAGCGCGCGCCACCGACCACGCGGCCGATGTCGCGGCGGCCTTTGCCGCGCTGATGCCCGACACGGTGGCCAAGCTTCTGTTTACCTCGGGCTCGACCGGGATGCCCAAGGCGGTGATGAACACCCACCGGATGCTGACCACGAACCAGGCCGGCAACCAGGTGCTCTGGCCCTTCCTGCGCGACGAACCGCCGGTGATCGTGGAATGGCTGCCCTGGTCGCACACCTTCGGCGCCAATTTCACCCAGAACATGATCCTCGCGAACGGCGGATCGCTTTACATCGACGATGGCAAGCCCGCGCCGCCGCTGATCGGGCGCACGGTCGAGAACGTCACCGAGATCCGCCCCACGATGCTGTTCAACGTGCCGCGCGGCTACGACATGCTGCTGGAGCATCTGGAGACGGACGCGGCGTTCGGGCAGGCCTTCTTCGACATGCGGCTGATCTTCTACGCGGGCGCGGCGCTGCCCGGCACGATCTGGGACCGGCTGATCGACCTGTCACGCCGGACCACGGGCCGGGTGATGCCGCTGGTCGCGGCCTGGGGCTCGACCGAGACCGCGCCGGGGGCGACCTCCTGCCATTTCCAGGCGGAAGCGCCGGGCAACATCGGCGTGCCGCTGCCGGGGGTGACGCTGAAGCTGGTGCCGAACATGGGCAAGCTGGAGGTGCGGGTGAAGGGCCCGAACATCACGCCGGGCTATTTCCGGGCGCCCGACAAGACGGCGGCCGCCTTCGACGACGAGGGGTTCTACATGATCGGCGACGCGGTGCGCTTCGCCGATCCGGGCGACCCCTCGGCGGGGCTCTTCTTCGACGGACGGGTCAGCGAGGATTTCAAGCTGACCACCGGCACCTGGGTCAGCGTGGGAGACCTGCGGATCGCGGGGATCGACGCGCTGGCGCCGGTGGCGCAGGACATCGTGGTGACGGGCCATGACCGCGACGCCGTGGGGTTCCTTGTCTTTCCCAGCGAACCCGGATGCCGGCGGATCGCGGGGCTGGGCGCCGAGGCGCCGCTGGCCGAGGTGCTGGCCGCCCCGGCCCTGCGCGCCCATGTGGCGCGGGGGCTGGCCGCGCTGAAGGCGGCGGGGGGCGGGTCGTCGCGCTTTGCCGCGGTCGCGCGGTTCGCCCCTGCCCCGCCGAACCCCGACGGGGGCGAGATCACCGACAAGGGCTATCTGAACCAGCGGCAGATCCTGGCCAACCGCGCCGACGAGGTCGCGGCGCTGTATGCCGCGGACGCTGCCAACATCCATCCCGAGGACTGAGCCGATGCCGACCCTGATCCCCTATGGCGCCTACTGGTCCACGCCCTTTGCCCGCTGGCAGGGCAGCTTGTCGCACCTGCACGCGGTGGAGTTCGCGGCGCATACCGCGAAGGCCGCCCTGGCCGAGCGCGAGATCTCGCCGGAGGTGCTGGATTTCGCGGCCTTCGGGAACACGGTGATCCAGAAGAGCTGTTTCTACGGCACCCCGTGGTTCACCGGGATGATGGGGGCGCCGCATGTGGCGGGGCCCACGGTGACGCAGGCCTGCGCCACGGGCGCACGGCTTTTGGCGACGGCGGCGGGGGAACTGGCGACGGGCGGGGCAAGCGTGGCGCTGATCGCCAGCGGCGACCGCACCTCGAACGGGCCGCATGTCTACTACCCTGCGCCGCAGGGCCCGGGCGGCACCGGGGCGGCGGAAGACTGGGTGATGGACAACTTCAACCGCGACCCGCTGGCGCGCTGCGCGATGGTGGACACGGCGGAAAACGTCGCCCGGCGCGAGGGGATAGATACCGCCGAGCAGCACGAGGTGGTGCTGCACCGCGCGGCGCAATACGCCGACGCGCTGGCGGACGGCCGGGCGTTCCAGCGCCGCTATATGGCAGGCGCGTTCGAGGTGCCGGACGCGCGGTTCCGAAAGACGGTGGCGGTGCTGGAGGGCGACGAGGGGATCTATCCGACAAGCCCAGAGAAGATCGCCAGCCTGCGCCCGGTGCGCGAGGGCGGCACGGTGACCTTCGCGGGCCAGACCCACCCCGCCGACGGCAACGCGGGCATGATCGTTGTGGGCGATGCGGCGCGCGCGGCAGAGCTGGCGCGCGATGCGGCGGTGACGGTGGAAGTCCTGGGCTTCGGGCAGGGGCGCGAGGACGTGGGCTACATGCCCGCCGCGCCGATCGCCGCGGCGCGCC
>JAUIIC010000196.1 GCA_030431935.1 Alphaproteobacteria bacterium
TGCGAGATCTATTTTGCCGGCCCCGCGGTGATGGCCGCGGCGGTGCAGAAGATGGCGCACGAGGCCGGGGTGCCGATGGACCGGCTGCATTTCGACGAGTTCTACTGACCGCGCGGGGTCCGGGGAGGGGCGATGACGGCACTGGATCTGACGCTGGGCTGCTGGGACTACGACCGCGTCCAGCCGCTGATCGACGGGCGTGTTCGGCCGCAGGGCATCGACCTGCGGTTCCTGAACATGATCGTCGAGGAAACCTTTTTCCGCATGGCGCGGAACCGCGAGTTCGACGTCTCGGAGATGTCGATGTCGTCCTACGTGGTGTCGCTGTGCAAGCCGGACCGGCCCTTTGTGGCGATCCCGGTGTTTCCGTCGCGCTTCTTCCGGCATTCCTGCATCTACGTGAACGCCGACGCGGGCATCGAGACGCCGAAGGACCTGATCGGCAAGCGGTTCGGCTGCCCGGAATACCAGATGACGGCGCCGGTCTGGATCCGGGGCATCCTGTCGGACCATTACGGCGTGCCCGTGGACGGGCCGATCTATGTCACCGGCGGTGAGGAGACGCCGAACCGGTCAGAGAAGATCGCGCTGGACCTGCCGCCGAATTTCCGGGTGGAACGCATCGGGCCCGAGGACACGCTGGCGCAGATGCTGGCAGAGGGGCGGATCGACGCCTTTCACACCGCGCGCAAGCCGTCCACCTATGACGGCGTGCGGGTCAAGCGGCTGTTCCCCGATTACGTCGAGGTGGAACGCGCCTATTGGCGCGACACCGGCATCTTTCCGATCATGCATGTGATCGCCATCCGCCGCGAGGTCTACGAGGCGAACCGCTGGATCGCGATGAACCTGTTCCAGGCGTTCCGCGAGGCGCAGCGGCTTTGCTACGAGGGGCTGCGCGAGACCGCCGCGCTGAAGGGGATGCTGCCCTGGTTCAACGCGCATGTCGAAGAGACGCTGGACCTGATGGGCGATGACTTCTGGCCCTATGGCGTGGGGCCGAACCGGCACGTGCTGGAGGTGTTCCTGCGCTATCACAACGAACAGGGGCTGAGCCCCCGCCGCGTGTCGGTGGACGAGATGTTCGCGCCCGAAACCTACGAGGAGTTCGTGATATGACCCGCGTGACCATCCCCGCGCTGCACGCCCGCAAGCGGCGGGGCGAGAAGATCTTTGGTGTCGTCGCGTGGGATTACCACATGGCGGCCATCGCCGACCGGGTGGGCGTGGACATCGTGTCGGTGGGCGACACGGTGGGCAAGAACCTCTGGGGGCACGAGAACCCGCTGGAAGTCACGATGGACGAGATGATCGTGGTCACGAAGGCCGTGCGCCGGGGGGTCCGGAACGCGCTGGTCAGCGCGGATTTCCCCTATGGCCCCTTGCAGGAAGGGACCGATGCCGCCGTGCGCGCCGCGATCCGCTTTGTCAAGGAAGCGGGCGTCGACATGATAAAGCTGGACGGCGCGGCGGATTACCCCGAGGCGGTCAGCGCATTGACCCGCGCGGGCGTGCCGGTCTGGGCGCAGTTCGGGCTGACGCCGCAGACGGCGCTGGCCACGGGCATTTCCTACGAGAACCAGGCCGGCGCGACAGAGGCCGCGCCGGGCATGGCCGAGCGGCTGGTCGCCGAGGCGCGCGAGTTGGAGGCGGCGGGCGCGGTGCTGCTGGATTTCACCAATTCCGGGCCGGTGATCGGGCCCTTGGTGGTCGAGGCCGTGTCGATCCCGGTGATCGGCGGTTTCGGCGGCGGGCCCTGGCTCGACGGGCGGGTGCGGCTGGCGCAGGCGGCGGTGGGCTACAACGTGGCGGCGCTGGACAAGGAGCCGTCGGGCTATGCCAACGTGGCGCGGATCATCCATGACGCGCTGGCCGAATGCGCGGGCGACGTGCGCGAGGGCCGCCAGATCAAGGGACAGCCGGGGAGGTAGAGATGCCCAGCGCGGTCATCGACGGGATCGAGACGAACTATGAACTGCGCGGCGAGGGCCCGCCGCTGTTGATGTATGCGCCGGGCGGCTTCGACGCGCAGATCTCGAAATGGTGGGATCTTGGCGTCTACAAGCGCATCAGGCTTCTGGATCACCTGCCGGCGCGGTTCACCTGCATCCTGTTCGACCGGCGCGAGAACGGCCGCTCCGGCGGGCGGGTGGAGCGCATCGGCTGGGACCATTTCGTGGCGCAGGGCGCGGGGCTTCTGGATCACCTGGGGCATGAAAGGGCGCACCTGATGGGGGGCTGCATGGGCTGTGCCCCGGTCGCCGCCTTCGCCGTGCGCCACCCGGAGCGCGTGCTGTCGATGGTGCATTACTGGCCGGTGGGCGGCGCGCATTACCGGATCAACGCGCATCAGCGCTTCGCCCGCCACATGGCCTTTGCCGAGGAGAACGGGCTGGGCGCGGTGGTGGACCTGGTGCGGTCGCACGACAAGAATTTCAGCGCCGATCCGCGCGGCGGGCCCTGGGGCGACACGATCCGCAATTCCGACACCTTTGCCGAGGCCTATGCGGCGCTGGATCTCGGGCGCTACCTGCTGACGGTGCGCGGCATGGTGGACGGCCTTTTTGACCGCGACACCGCGCCGGGCGCGGATGCCGAGGACCTGATGCGGCTGGACATCCCCAGCCTGATCGTGCCGGGCGCCGACAAGGCGCACGCGACCTCCGCCGCGCGCTATTTGCAGGAATGCCTTGAGGGGTCCGTGTATTGGGACGTCCCGCCAGAGGCCCAGACCGAGGACACGGCACCGGCGCGCATCCTCGATTTCCTGGGATCGGTGTAGGGCCTACCCCGTCAGGCCAAGCGTCGAGGGCGCGAACAGGCTGTCGAGCGGCATGGGCGCGTCGATGATGCCCTGCGCCAGCGCGGTGGCCATCAGCCGTTCCAGGATGTCGCGGTTGGGGTCGAGCCCATAGGGCAGCGGGTCGTCCATCACGTCCAGCGCGGCAAGGTGCACCTTGTCGACCCCCGTCACCTCTCCGATCTGGCCGGATTTCAGCGCCTCGACATAGGCGGCCTTGGACGCGCTGAACGCCTCGAACAGCTGCACGGCAAGGTCGGGGGCGGCGGCCAGAACCTCGTTTCGGACCACGACAAGGTGGTTGATCGGATAGAAGCCGCGCGACTTCAGCGCGGCGACCCCGGCGGCGAACGGGTCTTCGATCAGCGGGCGCGTGGTGTCGTCGGCGGTCAGGCCCACGGCGGCGGTAATGTCGCCCCGGGCAAGCTGTTCTTCCAGCGTGCCCTCGCCGCCAAGATCCTCGACATTCGGGGGCATCCGCCAACCGACGACATGCTCGTCATCGGAGCGCGCCCATGTGACTTGCGACAGGTCGACGCCGTGTTCTTCGGCAAGGATCGCCCGCGCCCAGACGCCGGTGGTGACGGTGAACCCCCGCTTCACGCCGACGCGGTGGCCTTCGAGGTCGGCGGGGCTAGTCAGGTCGGCGGCGCGGCTGGCGACGATCGCGCCGTGATGAAAGCCCCGGACCAGGAACACCGGGATCGCCGTCAGCGGCGCGCCGTAGGCGCGGGCGGTGATGTATGTGCTGAGCGCCATTTCGCTGACGTCGTAGGCGCCTTCCCGCACCATGCGCCGGAAGGCGCGCGGCAGGGGATTCACCTCTTCCCAGTTCAGGTCGAAGTCGGGCATCGTCACCTGCCCTTCCTTCAGCGCCCTGTTGTTGCCCTGTGTGCGGCTGACCGCCGTCAGTGTCGTCTTGCCCATGTCACCTTCTCCCTAGCAGCAATCCGCCTCACCCTCGTCCCGCAGCGCCCGGCGCAGCCAGGGCTGGGGCAAATCCGTCTCGCCGATCTGCGCCACCGGCTTGAAAAGCCGCAGGCGGTGCCGCGTCTCGGCATCCGTCCAGAACAGGATCGTCGTCATCCGCGCAGGCGCACCCGGCAGGCGCGCAGGTTCTTCCGTCACCAGCACGATATCCTCCGGCGCGAGGCCGAAGCGGGCGCGCACAAGCGCCTCGGCCCGGTCCAGGTCCGCCAGGTCGGGGCGCGCCGTCTGGGCGAATGCGAACACGTTCCTCCCCCGTGCCACCAGTGTTCCGCCATGCGGAACTTCGTTCTTGAATGCAATCTGCCGCTTTGCTAGCCAAGGGTCAATGGACGTTGGGGAGGAACGCCTTTGGCCGAGAAAGTTCTTGCCGCAGTCAGGACCGGGCCGGAGCGGACCGAGTTCCGCGAATTCGACATGCCCGACATCCCGGATGACGGCGCGCTTCTGAAGGTGGAGGTCGCGGGCATCTGCGGCACCGACGTCAAGTTCTACTCGAAGCCGCCGATCGACGAGCCCGTCATCATGGGGCACGAGAACATCGGCATCATCGCCAAGGCGGGCAAGACCTTTCAGAAGCGGCGCGGCCTGAAGGAAGGCGACCGGGTGTTCGCCGAACATTACGTCGGCTGCATGTCCTGTGAACACTGCCACCGGGGCGACTACCGGCTGTGCATGGCGACCGACTGGCGCAAGAACCCAGAGGGCATCCGCTTTGGCTATACGCCGATGACGCGCGCGCCGCACCTCTGGGGCGGGTTCGCGCAGTACATGTACCTTCCGTGGAACTCTGTCCTGCACAAGGTGCCCGACGGGCTGTCGCCAGAGCTTGCCGGGGTGGTCACGCCGATGGCCAACGGCATCCAGTGGGCGCTTTTCGATTGCGGGGTCGGGTATCAGACACGGCTTCTGGTGCAGGGACCGGGCCAGCAGGGGCTGAGCCAGGTGGTGACCGGCAAGCAGGCGGGGGCAGAGCTTATCATCGTTACCGGCACCTCGAAGGACGCCTACCGGCTGGAGGTCGCGAAAAAGCTGGGTGCCGACTACACGATCAACGTGGAAGAAGAAGACCCGGTCGAGCGCATCGCCGAGATCACCGGCGGCGAGGGCGTGGACGTGGCGCTTGACTGCACCGCCGGGGCGGGCACCGCGCCCTTGCTGCTGGGGCTGGAGGCGCTCAAGCGGAAGGGCGGCACGCTTCTGGTGCAGCAGGAAGTGGCAGAGTTCCCCAGCTTTCCGCTGGCCAAGCTGTGCAACAAGTACGTCACGGTAAAATGCGCGCGCGGGCACAATTACCAAAGCTGCGAGCAGGCGTTGCAGCAGTTGAATTCCGACCGCTTTCCGCTGGACCTTATCACGACGCACCGCTTTGCGCTGAAGGACACGCATGACGCGATCAAGGCGGTGGGCGGTTCGGGGGACGTGATTCACGTCTCTCTCATGCCCTGGCTATGACCGGCGACGGGCGCGTTCCGGTCACGGTCGTCACTGGCTACCTGGGCGCCGGGAAATCCAGCTTGCTGAACCATGTGCTGGCCTCTGGCCGGGGCCGGTTCGCCGTGATCGTGAACGAGTTCGGCGACATCGGCATCGACGGCGCGCTGATCGACACCGGCGAGGAGGAACTGATCGAGCTGTCGTCGGGCTGCCTGTGCTGCGTGGTGCGGGGCGACCTGATCCGCAGCCTGCGCGGGCTGTTGAGGCGCGAGCCGGGGCTTGACGGTATCCTGATCGAGACGACGGGCGTGGCGAACCCCAGCCCGGTGATCCAGACCTTCACCGCCGACCAGGTGCTGGCCGGGCTGGCACGGCTGGACGCGGTGGTGACGGTGGTGGACGCGGTGCATGTGGCGGGCCAGCTGGAGGCGAGCGGGGACGCCGCCGACCAGGTGGCGCTGGCCAGCGTGATCGTGCTGAACAAGGTGTCGGATGCCGCCGATCCGGACGGGGTGGAACGGGCGCTGCGGGCGCTGAACCCGCACGCGGCGATTCACCGGACGGACCGGGGGCGCGTCGATCCCGCGCACCTGCTGGGCACCGTAAGCTTCTCTCTCGACCGGGTCGCGGCGGACCTTTCGGCGGACGACCACGGGCAGCATGACCACGACCATGTCGCCGCAAACGGGATCGCCAGCGTCTCTGTCACGCTGGACGTGCCGCTGGACCCCGAGGCGCTGGGCGCGTGGATGGAACGCTTCCTGATGTTGCGCGGCGCGGATGTGCTGCGGCTGAAGGGCATCCTGTGGGTGGCCGGCGAACCCCGGCGCGTCATCGTGCAATCCGTTCACATGATGGCCGAGACCGATCTGGGCGCGCCCTGGGGGAACGAAACCCCCGCCAGCCGTCTTGTGGTCATCGGGCGGAACCTGGATGCTGCGGAAATTCGCGACGGCCTGTCCGGCTGCCGCGCCCAAGTGCCTGCGTAGGGAGGGACCATGCCTGTTGTCGTCACCGATATCGAACGCGCGGACGCCGATGTGGCCGCCGCGATGGCGCGCCTGGGCGTCGCCACCGTGCACGAGGCGCAGGGGCGCACCGGGCTGATGCACCAGCGACTGCGGCCGATCTACAAGGGCGCGGCGATCAGCGGCACGGCGGTGACCTGCACCCTGCCGCCGGGCGACAACTGGATGATCCACGTCGCCGTGGAACAGTGCCAACCGGGCGACATCCTTGTGGCCGCCACGATATCCGAATCGCACTCGGGCTATTTCGGGGAGCTTCTGGGCACCTCGCTGAAAGCGCGCGGGGTGCGGGGGCTGATCCTCGACGCGGGCTGCCGGGACATCCGCGAACTGGAAGAGCTTGGCTTTCCCGTCTGGTCGCGGTCGATCTCGGCGCATGGCACGGTCAAGGAAACGCTGGGCGACGTGAACGTGCCGGTGTCCTGCGGGGACGAGATCGTGCGGCCCGGCGACGTGATCGTGGCCGACGACGACGGCGTGGTGGTGGTGCCGCGGCAGGACGCGGCGAAGGTGAAGGCGGCGTCCGAGGCGCGGCTGGCGAAGGAAGAGGCATCGCGCGCCCGCTACCAGGCCGGGGAGCTGGGGCTTGACGTCAACGACATGCGCGGGCGGCTGGCGGCCAAGGGTCTGGTCTACATGACGCAGGCGGAATGGAAGGCACGGACATGACGCTTATCATAGATTGCCACGGGCATTACACGACCGAACCCAAGTCCTTCATGGATTTTCGCAAGGCGCAGATCGCGGCCTTCGAGTCCGGCACTCCGCAACCCGGGTTCCCCGAGATCTCGGACGACGAGATCCGCGAGTCGGTGGGCAACAACCAGCTGAAGGCGCTGAAGGATCGCGGCGCGGACATGACGATCTTCAGCCCGCGCGCCAGCGGCATGGGCCACCATGCGGGCGACGAAGCCGTGTCGATCGAATGGACGCGCCATTGCAACGACCTGATCCACCGGGTGACGCAGATCTTCCCCGAGAACTTCATCGGCGTCTGCCAGCTGCCGCAGAACCCCGAGGCGCCGATCGCCAATTCCATCGCGGAGCTGGAACGCTGCGTGCTGGAGTTGGGCATGGTCGGCTGCAACCTGAATCCCGACCCGTCCGGGGGCATGTGGACCGGCGTGCCGCTGACCGACCGGGCGTGGTATCCTTTCTTCGAAAAGATGGTCGAGCTGGACGTGCCGGCGATGATCCACGTGTCCGGGTCGTGCAACCCGAACTTCCACATGACCGGCGCGCATTACATCAACGCCGACACTACGGCCTTCATGCAGTTCCTGCAGGGCGACCTGTTCGCCGATTTCCCCGATCTGCGGCTTATCATCCCGCATGGCGGCGGCGCGGTGCCCTATCACTGGGGCCGCTACCGGGGGCTGGCGGACATGATGGGCAAGCCACCGCTGCGCGAGCATGTCATGCGCAACGTCTTCTTCGACACCTGCGTCTATCACCAGGCGGGGATCGACTGCCTGTTCCGGGTGATCGACATCGACAACATCCTGTTCGCGTCCGAGATGTTCGGCGCGGTCAAGGGCGTCGATCCGGAAACCGGGCACAACTTCGACGACACGAAGCGGTACATTGATGCGCTGAACCTGTCGGACGAGGACCGTGCCAAGGTGTTCGAGGGCAATGCGCGGCGGGTCTATCCCCGGCTGGACAAGCAGCTGAAGGCGCGCGGCCTGTAGCTTTGCACTTGCGGCATAGCCGCCATGCGGTTGATCTGAATCAATTGTATGCCAAGGGTTTCCACTTATGTTGCAGTGCAGCATAGGAGGGGTCTCGATGGCTTTCATTTCCGATTTCGCGCCCACCCGGCGCCTCGCCGATCTTGTCGCCGACATCGCGCCCGCGCGCCGTGGTTTCGATCCCCTCGGGATTGCCGCCGGGATGCGGGCCTATCGCATCTACTCGACGCTTGACGCCAAGTCCGACGCGGAACTGGCAGAGCTTGGGCTTGCCCGCACCGACGCGCCGCGCGTTGCCGCCGGCATGGCCTTCGGCGAGCAGGCGGCCTGAACAAAGGCCGCCCCGCCGCGCCCCGCTGCGGTCAGAACAGCGGCGTTGCCATGAGGCCGACCACGGCGTCTGGCAGGCCCAGCCACCGCAGCATCGGGCCCGTCGGGCCCGCCAGCGCGGCAGCCCCCACCACCGACAGCAATATCGACGCGAC
>JAUIIC010000197.1 GCA_030431935.1 Alphaproteobacteria bacterium
GGCGCGCGCACCTTCGCACCGCCGCAGCCGCCGTTGCCGACGCCCTCGCGCAGGGGGTTCGCCAGGGCGCCGCCGCGGGCCAGAAGGTGCACCACGGTGCCGCCGAAGATGCCCAGCCCGATGGCCGCCAGCGTCTTGCCCACCGCGAATTCGACATCCAGCACGCCCGCCGTCAGCACGAACATCGACGGGTCCATGACGGGCGACGCCAGCCAGAAGGCCATCACCGCCGACAGGGGCACGCCCATCGCCAGAAGTGCCGCGATCAGCGGGATGACGCCGCAGGAACAGAAGGGCGAAAGCCCGCCGGCCAGGGCCGCCAGCCCGATCATGAGCACCGGCGCCCCGGTGAAGGCCCGGGCGATCAGGTTGTCCGCCCCCGTCGCGCCGGCCCAGGCCGCGATGGCGATGGACAGGATCAGATAGGGTGCCGTGTGCAGCAGCGCGGCCCCTGCGAAGGCCGCGCTTTCCGCGGCCTGTCCGGGGTCGAAGACCGCCAGAACCGCAAGGATCGCCGCCGAGGCCAGCCAGACGCGATGGTCCTGCCAAAGCGTGCGTGCGGCCGAGCGAAGGCCCGGGCCGGGAAGCGTGGTGTCGGTCATCGTCCGGTCTCCGGAATGGCGTGGGGGCGTCGGGCAGAAGCGGTCATGCGGCATCACCGGGCACGGCGACACCGGCGCAGCATTCCGAGGTCAGGAAATCCAGAACGCCGTGCATGGCGGGGAAATCGACGCGGTTGAAGACCTCGCGCCCCTGCTTGTCCTGGATCACGAGGCCCGCATCGACCAGCGTGGACAGGTGATGCGCCAGCGTCGACGGCGCCAGGCCGAGATGCCCGCCGATATCCCCGACGCGAAGCCCGTCTGCCCCGGCGCGCACCAGCAGCCGGAAGATCGACAGGCGGACATCGTGGCCAAGGGCGGCAAGCGCGCGTGCATTGGGGCTGGTGGTGCTCATGCGCCTGATATAACCAAGAATCCGGTTATGTCGAGTCTTTTCGGTCAGGCGAAGCGCGCGCGGGTGCGATTGGCGAAGGCCACAAGCGACAGCATCACCGGAACCTCGACCAGCACGCCCACCACGGTTGCCAGTGCGGCGCCAGAGTTCAGTCCGAAGAGGCTGATCGCCACGGCCACCGCGAGCTCGAAGAAGTTCGACGTTCCGATCAGGGCGCACGGGGCCGCGATCCGGTGCGGCACCCGCCACAGGAAGGCCGCCGCGTAGGCCAGCGCGAAGATGCCGTAGGACTGGATCAGGATCGGCACCGCGATCAGCGCGATGACAAGCGGCCGGTCGAGGATGACGCCCCCCTGCAGGCCGAAGAGGATCACGACGGTGGCGATCAGGCCGATCATGGACCAGGGCTTTATGCGGGTCCGGAACGCCTCGATCCGCGCGGGGCTGGCAAGGCGGTGGCGGGTCCAGACCCCGGCCGCCAGCGGCAGCACCACGAAAAGGATCACGGACAGCACCAGCGTCGACCAGGGCACGGCGATGTCGGTGACGCCCAGCAGGAAAGCGACGATGGGCGCGAAAGCAAAGACCATCACCACGTCGTTCACGCTGACCTGAAGCAGGGTGTAGCTTTCATCGCCCCGGGTCAGTTGCGACCAGACGAACACCATCGCGGTGCAGGGCGCGGCCCCCAGAAGGATCAGGCCCGCGACGTATTGCTGGGCGTCGGCCGGTTCGATCAGGTCGGCAAAGACCACCTCGAAGAACAGGACCCCGAGGGCGGCCATCGTGAACGGCTTGACCAGCCAGTTGACGGCAAGCGTGATCGCCAGCCCCTTGGGCTGTCGGACCACGTCCCGCAGCGATCCGGGATCGACCCCGACCATCATCGGGTAGACCATCGCCCAGATCAGCACGGCGACGACAAGATTGACGCTTGCCACCTCGGCGTCGGCGATCAGGGCGACAAGCCTCGGAGCGGCGCTGCCGATGGCAATCCCCGCGGCCATCGCAAGCGCGACCCACAGCGTCAGGTATCTTTCAAAGAGGCTCATGGCGCGGGGGCCTTCGCCGGTTCCTCACCCAGGCGGCCGGTCACGATGGCCGCCGCACCCACCATCGCCGCCGCCGTCCCCAGCATCAGGGGCAGGCCGCCCAACTGGTAGGTCAGGCCCGAAAGCACCGTGCCCAGCAAGCGACCGCCGGCATTCGCCATGTAATAGAACCCCACGTCCATCGTGACCCGTTCGGCCTTTGTGTAGGCAAGGATCAGGTAGGAGTGAAGCGACGAGTTGATCGCGAAGACCCCGCCGAACAGCAAGAGGCCCGCGACCAGCGTTGCGGTCAGCCATGGTTCTGGTCCGGGGGCCGCCAGCGCGGCGGCGGTCAGCGCGGCGGGCAGCAGGAACAGGCCCCAGGCCCAGTTGCGCGCGGCCCGGGCCAGCGCCGTGTCCGTCCGCCGGGCGGCGTTCAGCAGCCGCGGCGCGGCTGCCTGCACCGCGCCGTAGAGGATGACCCAAAGCGCCATGAAGGTGCCGATCAGGAAGAAGGCGGCGCGATTGCCCTCGACGGTGCCGTCGGACAGGACGGCGTAGAAATAGATCGGGATGCCCACGACGAACCAGACATCCCGCGCGCCGAACAGGAACACGCGTGCCGCGCTCAGCCAGTTGACGTTGCGGGACTTGGAGAACACCTCGGAAAATTTCGTGCCCTTGCGGCCCCTGGGCAGTCCTGCGGGCATCGCCAGCAGAACGCCGACAAGGATCAAAGCCAGCACCGCCGCCATCGCCAGAACCGCGCCCACGAACCCCAACGCCCCAAGCAGCGCTGCGCCAAGAAGGAACCCAAGCCCCTTCACCGCGTTCTTGGACCCCGTCAGGATCGCCACCCAGCGGAACAGGCCCCCGCCCGTTGTGGGGGCAAGCAGCTTGACCGCCGATTTCGACGACATCTTGGCGAGGTCCTTTGCGACGCCGCTTGCGCCTTGCACGGCCATGACGAAGGCGACGGATGTGCCGATGGCCCAGCCCGGATCGAGCTGCGACAGCGCCAGCAGCGCCAGCACCTGAAGCCCCAGCCCCGCATAAAGGGTCGAGGTCAGCCCGAACCGCGCCGCGATCCAGCCCGCCGACAGGTTGGTGACCATGCCGGCGACTTCGTAGAGGACGAACAGGTAGGCCAGCTGCACCGGCGAGAAGCCCAGCGTGTGGAAATGCAGAAGCACCAGCATCCGCAGCGCGCCATCGGTCAGCATGAAGGCCCAGTAGGCCGCGGTGACGGTCATGTAGGCCGTCAGCCCCTTTGGCCGCTCCGGGGGTGACGTCACACCGAGGCCCCCACCATCAGCGCCACGTCGACCAGCCGGTGCGCATAGCCCATCTCGTTGTCGTACCAGGCGTAGACCTTCACCTGGGTGCCGTTGACGACCATCGTGGAGGGCGCGTCCACGATGCCGGAGCGTGTGTCGTTGGTGTAGTCCGACGATACCAGCGGGCGCTCTTCGTAGCCTAGGATGCCCGCAAGGGGCCCCTCGGCCGCCGTCTTGAACAGCGCGTTGATCTCTTCGGCGGTCGTCGCGCGCTCTACCTCGAAGACGCAGTCTGTCAGGGACCCGTTCAGAAGCGGCACGCGCACCGCATGGCCGTTCAGGCGTCCCTTGAGCTCGGGGTAGATCAGCGTGATGGCCGTGGCGCTGCCCGTCGTCGTGGGGATAAGCGAATTGAGCGCGGAACGCGCGCGGCGCAGGTCCTTGGCCGGGCGATCCACGATGGTCTGGGTGTTGGTGACGTTGTGGATCGTGGTGATCGAGCCGTGGCGGATGCCAAGGGCCTCGTGGATCACCTTGACTACAGGGGCAAGGCAGTTCGTGGTGCAGGAGGCCGCGGTGACGATGGCGTGCGTGGCGGGGTCGTAGATGTCGTGGTTCACGCCGTAGACGATGTTCGCCGTGGGTCCGTCCTTGACGGGTGCAGATACCACCACTTTTCGGACGCCCGCCGCGAAATAGGGGGCCAGTCTGGCCTCGGACTTGAAGACGCCGGTGCAGTCGATCACCACGTCGACTCCGTCAAGCGGCAGCGCCGACAGGTCACTGGAGCCGATGAAGGGCAAGCGGGTGCCGTCGATGGTGACCGAGGTGTCGTCATGCGAGAACGCGGCATCCCAGCGCCCGTGCACGGTGTCGAACTCCAGCAGGTGGGCGTGCATCGCCGGATCGCCGACCGCATCATTGATCCAGGCGATCTGCGCGCCACGCTCCAGCAGGGGCTTCAGCGCCAGCTTGCCGATGCGGCCAAGGCCGTTCAGGGCGTAGACCGTCATGCGCTTTCTCCTGCATGGGTGCGGCCGATGTCATCCACGGCCTTCTGCAGGGCGATCCGGTCGAGCGAGGCCAGCGGCAATGCCGTGAAGGCCGTGATCCTGTTGCGCAGCGCGCCGTAGGTCTGCTGGAACGCCAGGCTCTTCTGGGCGTCCGTCCCCTCGGCCTTCACGGGGTCGGGCAGGCCCCAATGGGCGCTGATCGGCTGACCGTGCCACGCCGGGCATTCCTCGTTCGCGGCCTGGTTGCAGACCGTGAAGACGAAGTCGAAGGCCGGGGCATCGGGTTTCTGGAACTCGGCCACGTTCTTGGCGCGCAGTTCGGATATGTCGTGTCCCTTCTGCCGCAAGACCTCCAGCGCGAAGGGGTTCAGGTCGGATTTCGGCTTCGTTCCGGCCGAGAACGCCTTGAACCGGCCCGCGCCTTCCTTGCGCAGGATCGCTTCCGCGAAGATCGAGCGCGCCGAGTTTCCGGTGCAGATGAACAGGACATTGTAGGTGCGCTCGGGCATCGCGGTGGCTCCTTCCGGGAATGGCAATGCGAATGGCAGGCAGATTTCGGCGCGGCCGCGACAGCAGTCCCGCAGCAGGAAGTCGAAGGTGTGCTGCACCTGCGGCATGTCGATCGTGTAGCGCAGCGAGGTGGAGACGCGTTCCTGCGTGATGAGCCCCACCTGCATCAGCGCCGACAGGTAGGCCGAAAGCGTTGATGGCTTGATCCCCAGGGCATCGGACAGCTCGCCGGCCGGCACGCGGTCGGGATAGCGGCGCATCAGCAGCCGGAAGATGTCGAGGCGGGCCGGATGGCCAAGGGTCGACAGGCGCAGGGGAATCATTGTTTCCATATTTCACGAATAACAGAAATAAAGGGGTGCGCCAATCCCCGGTCGCATCGTCCAGCCCCGATCCTGCCTAGCCGGGCATCCCCTTCGGCCGCATAAGGCGCTTCTGCGCGGCGATCCGGAAGGGGGCGTTCGGCGCGCCATAGCCGTCGTATGCCCCCACACGCTGAACGATCTCGAAAAAGAACCCCCCGCCGAAGGGACGGCTGTAGAACTGGTAGAAGGCCCCGTTCGCATCCTCGTCATAGAGGATGTTCAGCGCCGTCATCTGCGCCAGCTTTCCTGCGTCGAGGGCGAACCGCGCCTCGAGATCGCGGTAATAGTTTCGAGGCATCTCGAGGGGGCGGAAGCCGGACGCGGCCATGCTGCGGGCGGTCTGAAAGATGTCGTCGCAGGAAAAGGCCACGTGCTGCACCGCGCCGCCGAAACTTTCGGCCAGAAAGCCGCCCGCCAGCGTCCGGTGCGTTTCGGCCCCGTTCAGGGTGATCCGCGTTCCGCCATCCGTGGCCCGTATCGCCTGGCTGCGCACCAGTCCGTCGGGGTCGATGACATCGACCATGGGTGCCCGCGCCATGTCGAAGATCGAGGTGTAGAACAGCGACCAGCTGAGCATCTCGTCATAGTTCATCGTCTCGGCCACATGATCGACGGCCCGAAGACCCGCGCCGACCGGATCGGCACCGCCGGTTTGCCGGAACTCCAGCGACCAGACGTCGGCCAGCCCGCTTTCGGCGTCGATGAAGTGCATGACGCCGCCGCCGACCCCGCGAATGGCGGGGATGTCCAGTTCCCCGGGGCCGATGACCTGCTGAAAGGGCGTGGCCCCGAGTGCGATGGCGCGCGCCGTGGTGTCGGCGGCGCTGGTGACCCGCAGGCCGATGTCGCACACCGTTGTCCCGTGCATCGCGAAGGCGGAATTGGCAAAGCCCGTCGTCTCGCAGTTCAGGATCACGCGCGCCTTGCCCTGCTGCCAGAGCGTCACGTCCTTCGAGACGTGCTGCCCCTGTCGGGTGAACCCCATCGACCCGAGCAGGCGCTCAAGCGCCTCGGCCTCTGCGCCGCGCGTGGCGAACTCTATGAACTCGACGCCCTCGACATGCACCCGCGCGGGAATATCGGGCAGCGCAACGCGAATGTCGGGCTCCAGCCGCCGCACATCGTCCATCAGCGCGACAAGCGACCGATAGCCGTCGCGCGCCAGGCCATCGGGGCGGCCGCCGCGAAACTGGTCGTTGAAGATCTCTAGGCTGATGGGGCCGTCGTATCCGGTTGCCGCGACGGCGCGCATGAAGGCGGTCACTGGCAGGTCGCCCTCGCCCGGCATGTTCCGGAAGTGGCGCGACCAGTACAGCAGGTCCATCTCGATCATGGGCGCGTCGGCCAGCTGCACGAACAGGATCTTGTCCGCCGGAATCCTCCGGATCGTGTCGGGGTCGATCCGGCGCGCCAGCGTGTGAAAACTGTCGAGGATAAGCCCGACATGGTCATGATCGGCCCGGCGCACGATCTCCCACGCGTCGCGGTGATCGTTGACATGGCGCCCCCAAGCCAGCGCCTCGTAGCCAACGAAAATCCCGTAGCCTGCGGCGATGTCCCCCAGTTCCGCGAAGTCGTCGGCGGCCCGGTCGATCCCGCCAAGCGCCTCGGGATGCACCGAGGAACAGACCAGGATGCGATCCACTTCCAGTTCCGCCATGATGTCGAACTTGTGCCGGGCGCGGTCGAAGGCGCGCCTGCGCAGGTCCCCCGTCAACCCCTCGAAATCGCGGAACGGCTGGAACAGCGTGATCTCCAGGCCATGGTCGCGGATCATGGCGCCGATCTCGCGCGGGGTGCCGGCATCAGCGATGAAATCCTGTTCGAAGATCTCGATCCCGTCGAAGCCCGCGCGCGCGACGGCTTCGAGCTTTTCCCGCAGGTTGCCCGAGATCGAAACCGTTGCGATCGAGGTTTTCATGCCGACACATGCTCCGCCGTGGTGTGGGCGCCGACGATGGTCCGGAATGCCCGCCGCCGTTTCTCACACAGGCATCTCACACCGATCCGGCGCGGATGGCCAGCCTGCAAAACGGCTCCGGCATCGTCCGGTGGCGCGCCGGACCCGAGGCGTCGAGCCAGTGCACAAGCCGGTCGATCCGCGCATCCGGTTGCGCCTGTGATCGCCGTAGCGCCTGACAAGGAGAATGGTCTCGGCCTCCGTGCGCAGGTGCGGCCGATGGCAGTGTGTGGCGTCTGCATCCGGCTGTGTGTGAGGGGAGGGGCAGAAAAGGGTCACGCACGACTCGGCGGTCACCTGTTTGCTACCCGGGAAGAACGCGAAAACGCCGCCTCGATTTCGGGCGGCGCCATGCATACGAAACATCTCGGGGTTCTGGTAGCGGAGGAGGGACTCGAACCCCCGACACAAGGATTATGATTTCACTGCACAAAAATAATATGTTTAAAAACAGTGACTTAGGCGCTGCTTTTTGTGGTGTGCTACAGAGTGCGCTACGGCACACCGCGCGGACATCGCAAACACTGTGTTCAACACAGTAAACCAAAACACTGTGTTTGAACACAGTGTTCGAAAACAGTTGTGCAAACACAGCATCGGGTCAGGTCCCATAACAAGACCATAGACGATCGCTGCGATGCAGATGACCGACAGGAAGAACTCAACGCATTTATCATGGTGGGTCGCGAGGCGGCGCCGGCACTTGCGGCAGGCGAGGCTGAGCTCGATTTTTGGCGCTTCTTGTAGAGTTCGGCGTCGTGTAGGATTGGCACCATATGCATCTTCCGGGATAGGATGCATGGCACGATCCCCTCGCGTTCGACCGGTTCGCTAAACCAATCGGCATCATAGCCATTTTTGGCGAGGCTTACTATGGCGGGCGGAAGGTCTAGCGCCGCAAGCTCTCGCGGCGTCTGATCGAACTCGGCGGCCTCTTAGTCATGGGGGGGGTATCGTGGACCTGACCGGCTATGACCGCGCATGATCTACGGGGCGACGATCCGGCTGACAAACAAGCTCAAGAGCTAAGACGCTGAGCGGACACGAGCACGGTGGTCCGCAACGGGAACGTGGCGTTTGAGACGCGAGTGTCCATTGTCCACAAGCACTAACTAGTCGATCTGTACTAATGACAAAAGCGGCGTGCTCGGGTCAGGATCGGTGCAAACCAAGAGGATACCGCCATGTTATTCTGTCTTCGCCATATCTGCCTGGCCACAAGCCTGGTGCTTGCTGCAACGCAAGGCGCGTCCGCCGATTGGGAATATCACATAGGCACAAACACGAATGGCGGGGCGCGGGTA
>JAUIIC010000198.1 GCA_030431935.1 Alphaproteobacteria bacterium
GCCGTGGGCGAGGGCTACATGAACGGCACGCTCGAGATCGAGGATGACGATCTCTACGGCTTCATGGGACTGGCGGTGAAGAACCTTGCGGCGGGCAACAAGTTCTGGTGGCAGCTTGCGCTGGAACGCATCCGACGGGTGCTGCGCCGCATCGAACAGCACAACCCGATGCACCGCGCCCGCCAGAACGTGGCGCATCACTACGACCTGTCGGGCGATCTCTACGATCTCTTCCTCGACACCGACAAGCAGTACTCCTGCGCCTATTTCGCCCGCCCAGACATGACCCTGGAAGAGGCGCAGGCGGCCAAGAAGGCGCATATCGCCGGCAAGCTCCTGATCGAACCGGGGATGCGCGTGCTCGACATCGGCTGCGGCTGGGGCGGCATGGGCCTGACGCTGGCGCGCGACTACGGCGCACGGGTGCTGGGCGTGACGCTGTCCGAGGAACAGCACAAGGTCGCCACAGCCCGCGCCCGGGCCGAAGGGCTGGAAGACCGCGTCGAATTTCGCCTCGCCGATTACCGCACCGTCACCGAGCGCTTCGACCGGATCGTGTCGGTGGGCATGTTCGAGCACGTCGGCGTGCCGCATTACCGCGAGTATTTCGGCCATGTCCGCGACAAGCTGACAGAGGACGGCGTCGCGCTGATCCACACCATCGGGCGCGTCTCGCCCCCCGGCAGCACAAGCCCGTGGATCCTGAAATACATCTTCCCCGGCGGCTACGTCCCCGCCATGTCAGAGGCGATCTCGGCGGTAGAGAAAGAGGGCCTCTGGTCCACCGATGTCGAGGTCTGGCGCCTGCACTACGCCGAGACGCTCAGGCACTGGCATGACCGCTTCATGGCCAACCGGGACAAGGCGGCGGCGCTGTACGACGAACGCTTCTGCCGGATGTGGCGCTACTACCTGATCGCCAGCGAGCTGACGTTCCGGTTCAACCGCCAGTGCGTGTTCCAGTTCCAGCTGGCGCGCAAGCAGACGGCGGTTCCGCTGACGCGCGATTACCTCTACCCGGCGTCCGAACCCGCCGCGCTGCGCCACGCCGCCGAATGACGCTGGAAAGCGAACACGGCGCGGCCGCTCAGAACGGCCGCGCCACGTTGCCCGAGTAGAAGAACACCCCAAGCCCCAGCGCGAAGACCACGATCCCCGCAAGGCTGTGCAGCACCACCGCCTCGGGGAAATTGCCGCGCACCCGGTAGGACCAGGCAAAGGCCAGCCCGCCCGCAAAGGTCATCGCCGCGACGATCCAGCTCCAGTACATCAGGTGCGCCAGCGAGAAGACGGCGGCATTCAGCACGATCTGCGCCCGCACGTCCCCCGTCAAGAGCGCGCCGTAGCGGCGAAAGAACAGCGGGCGAAAGACGATTTCCTGCGGCAGCGCCGACAGGACCGGATAAAGCGCCGCGATCATCAGCATCAACGCGGGGTCCTGCAGCACCAGCCACAGGAACGCCGCCGGTGCGGTCGCCAGCACCACCGCCGTCCCGACCGCCACCGTGGCCAGCGTGAAGACCGCCACAAGCCGCCAGCCGATGCGCCCCGCGCCCGCCCGAAGCTCGCGCCACGAGAATCCCGGCGTGACGTGCAACAGCACCAGCCCCAGCGCCGTCACCGCGAAAAGTGCCGGAAACATCGCGCTGGGCGGCAGCAGCACGGCCACCGCCACCGGCGCGCCGAGGTAGAGCGCGGCGAATTCCACCGCCCGCGTCCAGTGCCGTGCCCCGTTTGCCGCCAGATCCGCCGCCTGCGGTGCCATCGCGATACTCCGTTTTCCCTCTCTCGATATAGGGCACTGCGCAATCGGCCAAACCCTGCCTTGCGCCGGGGCGCGCACTCACTATAACCGGCCCGATTTCACGGCCGATCCGCGGCGGCTGCGCAAACAGGTGGGGACCCATGCCGAAAAGAACCGACATCCAGTCGATCATGATCATCGGTGCCGGCCCCATCGTCATCGGACAGGCCTGCGAGTTCGACTACTCGGGCGCCCAGGCCTGCAAGGCCCTGCGCGAGGAAGGCTACCGGGTGATCCTGGTGAACTCGAACCCCGCCACGATCATGACCGATCCGGGGCTGGCCGACGCCACCTACATCGAACCCATCACGCCCGAGATCGTCGCCCGCATCATCGAAAAGGAACGCCCCGACGCGCTTCTGCCGACGATGGGCGGGCAGACCGGCCTCAACACCGCGCTCGCGGTCGAGGAAATGGGCGTGCTCGACAAGTTCGGGGTCGAGATGATCGGCGCCAAGCGCGCCGCCATCGAGATGGCCGAAGACCGCAAGCTGTTCCGCGAGGCGATGGACCGGATCGGCCTTGAAAACCCGCGCGCCACCATCGTGTCGGCCCCCAAGGGCGCCAATGGCCGTTTCGACATCGCGCGCGGCGTGCAGGATGCCGCCGCGGCGCTCGACGACATCGGCCTGCCCGCCATCATCCGCCCCGCCTTCACCCTTGGCGGCACCGGCGGCGGCGTGGCCTACAACCGCGACGACTATCTCGAAATGTGCCGCCGCGGGCTCGAAGCGTCGCCCGTCGCCCAGATCCTGATCGACGAAAGCCTGCTCGGCTGGAAGGAATACGAGATGGAGGTGGTGCGCGACCGCGCCGACAACGCCATCATCGTCTGCTCCATCGAGAACGTGGACCCGATGGGCGTCCACACCGGCGATTCGATCACCGTGGCGCCCGCGCTGACGCTGACCGACAAGGAATACCAGATCATGCGCAACGGCAGTATCGCCGTGCTGCGCGAGATCGGCGTCGAAACCGGCGGCTCGAACGTGCAATGGGCGGTGAACCCCGCCGATGGCCGCATGGTCGTGATCGAGATGAACCCGCGCGTCTCGCGCTCTTCGGCGCTGGCGTCCAAGGCCACCGGCTTTCCCATCGCCAAGATCGCGGCGAAACTCGCCGTGGGCTACACGCTGGACGAGCTTGACAACGACATCACCAAGGTCACGCCCGCCAGCTTCGAGCCGACCATCGACTATGTCGTCACCAAGATCCCGCGCTTCGCCTTCGAGAAGTTCCCGGGCAGCGAGGCGACGCTGACCACCGCGATGAAATCCGTGGGCGAGGCCATGGCCATCGGCCGCACGATTCACGAATCCATGCAAAAGGCGCTGGCCAGCCTCGAAACGGGCCTGTCCGGCTTTGACGAAATCGACATTCCCGGCGCGCCCGACACCGCCGCCGTGATAAAGGCCATCAGCGCCCAGACCCCGGACCGTTTGCGCCTGATCGCCCAGGCCATGCGCCACGGCCTGAGCGATGAAGAGATCCAGGCCGCCACCGCCTTCGACCCGTGGTTCCTGTCGCGCATCCGCGAAATCGTCGAGGCCGAGGCCGAGGTTCGCAAGTCCGGCCTGCCCGTCACCGAGCAGGGCCTGCGCAAGCTCAAGATGATGGGCTTCACCGACGCCCGCCTCGCCGCGCTGACCGGGCGCGACGAGGACCAGGTGCGCCGCGCCCGCCAGAACCTCGGCGTCACCGCCGTGTTCAAGCGCATCGACACCTGCGCTGCCGAGTTCGAGGCCCAGACCCCCTACATGTATTCCACCTACGAGGTCCCCGCGATGGGCGAGGTGGAATGCGAGGCGCGCCCCTCGGGACGCCGCAAGGTCGTCATCCTCGGCGGCGGCCCCAACCGGATCGGGCAGGGGATCGAGTTCGACTACTGCTGCTGTCACGCCTGCTTCGCGCTGACCGACGCGGGCTTCGAGACGATCATGATCAACTGCAACCCCGAGACCGTGTCGACCGACTACGACACCTCGGACCGTCTCTATTTCGAACCTTTGACGTTCGAGCACGTGATGGAGATCCTGCGCGTCGAACAGGAGGCCGGCACGCTGGTTGGCGTAATCGTGCAATACGGCGGCCAGACCCCGCTCAAACTGGCCAATGCCTTGCACGATGCCGGCATTCCGATCCTCGGCACCTCGCCCGACGCCATCGACCTGGCCGAGGACCGCGAGCGCTTTCAGCGACTCTTGCAACAAAACGGTCTCCGGCAGCCGGTCAACGGGCTGGCCCGCACCGATGACGAGGCGCGCGCCATCGCCGCCCAGATCGGCTATCCGCTGGTGATCCGCCCGTCCTATGTCCTTGGCGGCCGCGCCATGGAGATCGTGCGCGACGACGCCCACCTCGCCCGCTACATCCGCGACGCGGTCAACGTCTCGGGCAAGAACCCGGTGCTGCTCGACAGCTACCTCGCCGGCGCGGTCGAGGTCGACGTCGACGCCCTGTCCGACGGCGAGACGGTGCATGTCGCCGGCGTCATGCAGCACATCGAAGAGGCGGGCGTGCATTCCGGCGACAGCGCCTGTTCCCTGCCGCCCTATTCGCTCGACGCCGCCACCGTGGCCGAACTGAAGCGCCAAACCGAGATCCTCGCCCGCGCGCTGAACGTCGTCGGCCTGATGAACGTGCAGTTCGCCATCAAGGACGGCGAGATCTTCGTGCTCGAGGTCAACCCGCGCGCCAGCCGCACCGTGCCCTTCGTCGCCAAGGCCACCGACAGCGCAATCGCGTCGATCGCCGCGCGCATCATGGCCGGCGAGAAACTGTCCGCCTTCCCGATGCGCCCGCCCTATCCGCCGGGCACCGGTCCCGACGACACGCTGCCCTTCGCCGACCCGATGACGCTGGCCGACCCGGACATGCCGTGGTTCTCGGTCAAGGAGGCCGTGCTGCCCTTCGCCCGCTTCCCCGGCGTCGACACGCTGCTCGGCCCCGAGATGCGCTCCACCGGTGAGGTCATGGGCTGGGACCGCAGCTTCCCGCAGGCCTTCCTCAAGGCGCAGATGGGCGCGGGCGTGGACCTGCCGCGCGAAGGTGCGGTGTTCTTCTCGATCAAGGACGCCGACAAGTCGCCCCAACTGATCGAGACCGCGCGCATGCTGACCGCGCTGGGCCTGACCATCGTCGCCACCCGCGGCACTGCGGCCTACCTGGCGGAGAACGGCATCGACACGCAGATCGTCAACAAGGTCTACGAGGGCCGGCCGAACATCGTCGACCTGATGAAGGACGGCGGCATCCAGCTGGTGATGAACACGACCGAGGGCGCGCAGGCCGTCGAGGATTCCCGCTCGATGCGCAACGTCGCGCTGATGGACAAGATCCCATACTTCACCACCGCCGCCGCCGCCCACGCCGCCGCCCTCGCCATGACCGCAAGGGCCGAGGGCGAGGTGGGCGTGCGCGCGCTTCAGGGGTAGGGCAGGGGCGCCCAGCAAAGGGCAGCGGATGGCCGCGGCCTGCCGCGCCAACGACTGAGGTCCTCACTTTATCCCGGCCAGGCCCGGACGACCCCCGAGCGCGCGCTGGCGTTGCCAAAGCGGCTGGCCGTGGGCGCGGCCATCCGCTGCCCGGGCCGCCTTGCGGCGGCTGTTCCGGGCGGGGTCTCTCCGTTCGGGCCGAGATCCATGGCGCGGACCATCCTTCCGGCCTGCGCACCCCTTGCCCGATCCCCGAACCTCCCGCACACTTCCCGGCAACGCCCCGCATGAAGGACCCCTGCCCATGCTCACCCGCCGCGCCGCCCTTGCCCTGATCCCCGCCGCCGTCGCCTTCCCGGCGCTGGCGCAGAAGAAGTCCACCGGCCGCGGTGCCCTGATCGACGGGCGCTACACCGCCGAGGGCCGCAATCCCGATGGCAGCGGCTATTCCGGCACCGCCGAGATCTCGCAGGACGGCGACGCCGTCGCCATCGCCTGGTCGGTGGGCGGCAGCGCCTATCGCGGCACCGGCGTGATAGAGGGGCGCGTCGTCACCATCGACTGGGGCGACGCCACGCCGATCGTCTACGTCCTGATGCCCGACGGGTCGCTGCACGGCACATGGGCGGACGGCACGGCGCTGGAACGCCTTACCCCGCGCTGACCCGACCGCGCGCCCTGTTGACCCCGCGCCCGGCGCCCTCCGGCGCCGACGCGATGCCGACGTTGTGCCGACGCGATGCCGCAGCCGGCTTTCCCCACGCCGTCAACCTGTTAACCCCGATTCGTCACTCGGCGGGCACCGTGAATGTCAGCGCCGCCCAAAGGCTCTCCCAGACCGGGTCGTCCTCGGCCACCGGTTCCAGCGCGCGCATCACCACGGCATCCACCAGGTATTCCCCGCCCGGCGCCACCGCGATCACCGCCCGCCCGTCGGCATCGGTGCGTGTCGTCGTCACCGTCACCTCGCCCGCCGGATCGCGGGCGAAGACCTCCACCTGCACGTCCGCCCGTGGCGCGCCGTCATACAGCACCCGCACCGGCAAGCCGCCCGACAGATCGTCCGCATAGGGGTTGGCAAGCGCCACGATCTCGGTCAGCAGCCCCACCTCCCGATCCGCCCCCGCGCCATCGCCCACGGCCAGCAAGGCCTTGGCATAGCGCGAATATCTCTCGCGGAACCCGGTCTCGGGCAGGCCGCGCGCCGCGTGCTCGTCCAGCACCCAGGCGAAATCCTTGTGCGTGACGAAATCCACGAACATCTCGCGCTTGTCGTAGCGCAGGAAGTTGTCCGTGGTCTGGTGCACCGCCACCCAGAGCCCCGGCCCCGGCGCGGCCATGTTCAGCGCCGGGCGGTCGCCCATGCGCCCCGTCACCGGCACCACGCGCTCGCCCTGCACCAGTTCGAACCGGGCGATGTTCATGTCGATGTAGGAATACGCCGACCCGGCGAAATTCTGCCCCACCCGGATGTTCGCGGTGATGGTGCCGCCCTCCGGCACTTGATAAGCCTCGGGCGAGATCCAGAATTCATGGGCCGAGGCCGAAACCGCGCCCAGCCAGCCCGCAAGGCCAAGGACAACAAGGGAAAGTCGCATGTTCAGGTTCCATTCGCTTGGGGTCCGCTTCAAGCTGTCACTGGCCCTGCTGGTGTCAACCCTCCTTGCCGCGCTCGTGATCGCCACGCCCGCCCCGGCGCATGAAATCCGCCCCGCCGTCGCCGATGTCACCGTCACCCAGACCCGGGTGACGATGGACATCACCCTGACGCTCGAGGGCCTGCTGGCGGGCATCGACCTCTCCGAGGTCGAGGACACCGACGCCGCGCCAGAGGCCGAGCGCTACGACGCCCTGCGCGCCCTGCCGGCAGAGGCGCTGGAAACCCGCCTGCGCGACGCCTGGCCCGATCTGGCACAGGGCCTGCGCCTGCGCGCCGGCGCCGAACCGCTGGACCCCCGCATCGCCCTGATAGAGGTGCCCGAGACCGGCGACCTGACCCTGCCGCGCGACAGCCGCCTGGTGATCGAGGCCACCCTGCCGCAGGGCCGCGCACCCGTGATCTTCGGCTGGGCGCCCGAATACGGCCCCATCGTGCTGCGCCAGATCACCGGGGGCAGCGACGAGGGCTATACCGGCTACCTGACCCGCGGCCAGGACAGCGCCCCGATCCCCCGCGACGCCGCCGGCGCCGAGGGCGGGCTGACCACCTTCGGGCGCTACGTCCTGATCGGCTTCGACCATATCGTGCCCAAGGGGCTCGACCACATCCTTTTCGTGCTGGGCCTGTTCTTCTTCTCGCTCAAACTGCGCCCGCTCCTCTACCAGGTCTCGGCCTTCACCGTGGCCCATACCGTCACTCTGGCGCTGGCGATCCTGGGGCTCGTGCGCGTCCCCGCCGCGATCGTCGAGCCGCTGATCGCCGCCTCCATCGCCTGGATCGCGGTGGAAAACATCCTCTTCAGAGAGATGAAGCCCTGGCGCACCGCCGTCGTCTTCGGCTTCGGGCTCCTGCACGGGCTGGGCTTTGCCTCGGTCCTGTCGGACATCGGGCTCAACCCCGCGCGCTTCGTCACCGGGCTGATCGGCTTCAATGTCGGCGTGGAACTGGGCCAGATCGCGGTGCTGGCCATGGCCTGGGGGATGCTTGGCATCTGGTTCGGCAAGAAACCCTGGTGGCGCGCGCGCGTGGCCGTCCCCGCCTCGCTGGTGATCGCGGCGACCGGCGCCTACTGGTTCGTCGAACGCCTGGCCGCCTGACCCGCCCCCCGGCTTCTTCTGTTCACAAATACTCCCGCCGGAGGCACGGTCCGCAGGGGCTCGATGCCCCGAAGGACCGTTCCCCCCCGAACCCCGTTCCGTCCGCCGGAAAAACCGGCTAATCCCGCGCCATGGCAAAGCTCTACTTCCACTACTCCACCATGAACGCGGGCAAGTCGACGCTCTTGCTGCAGGCGTCCTACAACTACCGTGAACGCGGCATGGACACCTACCTGCTGACCGCGAAACTCGATCACCGCGCGGGCGAGGGCACGATCGCCTCGCGCATCGGCATCGCCTGCGAGGCCGACACCTTCGCCCCCGGCGAGGATCTTTTCGAACGCATCGCCGCGCGGATGGACGCGGGGCCCGTCGCCTGCATCTTCATCGACGAGGCGCAGTTTCTCGACCG
>JAUIIC010000199.1 GCA_030431935.1 Alphaproteobacteria bacterium
CTGGAACCGCGGCTACGAGGGCGGCGGCCCGCAGCTGGAACTGTTGCGGCGGCTGGCGCACTGGATGATGAAGGAACCCGAGCTGGAGGAAGAGGCGCTGTCGGCCACGGCGCAGGGCCAGACCATGACGATCACCCGGCGTACCCTGGGCGAGGGCCCGCGCGAGGTCGAGGTGACGGGGCCTGACGGCACGGTGCGCGTGGTGCCGCTGGACGAGGTGTCGCCCGGTCGCTTCGAGGCGGTGGTCGAGGGGTCCGAGATGGGGCTTTACCGGCTGCGCGAGGGCGAGGAAGAGGCGGTGATCGCCCTGGGCCCCGCCGCGCCGCGCGAGTTCGAGGAAACCATCGCGAGCGGCGCCGCGCTGGATCCCGCGGTGGCGGCCACGCGGGGCGGCATCGCGGCGCTGTCCGACGGCGTGCCGGACCTGCGGCGGGTGCGAGAGGGCCGCCCTGCCGCCGGGCGCGGCTGGATCGGGATCACCCCGCGCGAGGCCTACCTGACCGCGGACGTGACGATCACGCCGCTGGTCTCGGCCTGGCTGTTCCTGCTTCTGGCCGCGCTCACGATGGTGGGCGCCTGGCTGCGCGAGGGCCGGCGCTGAGCCGGGGAGAAGCGGTTTGAAAACCGCTTGAAAGGGCCCGCACGGGCCCTTTCACAAGCCGCTTCCAAGCGGCTTGCCCCCTTATCTGGCCCAGAGTGCCAGCCAAGGGAACAGGACCAGCAGCAGCACCAGCAGAAGCGAGCAGACGATGAAGGGCATCGCCGCGGTGTAGATCTCGCGCATCGTTGTCCCGGGTGGCGCGACCCCTTTCATCACGAAGAGCAGCAACCCGAAGGGCGGGGTGGTAAAGCTTATCTCCAGCGCCAGCAGCATGATGAGCGCGAACCAGATCAGGTCGAACCCCAGGCTTTGCGCCAGCGGGAAGAAGAACGGCACGGTCAGAAGCATGATCGAGATCTGCTCCATGAACATGCCCAGCAGGAGCAGCACCGCGAACATCGCCGCCAGCATCGCCAGCGGGGCCAGGTCGAACCCGATGGCCCACTGGATCAGCCCGCGCGAGGCGCCGGAAAACGCCAGAAGCTGGCTGAAGGTGGCAGAGCCGAAGACGATCAGGTAGGCCATCAGCGTGACCTTCAGCGCGCCTTCGACCGAGGCGCGGATCGCCGTCCACGTCAGGCATCGGAACAGAAGCGCGAGGATCACCACACCCAGAGCGCCGAAGGCCGCGGCCTCGGACGGGGTGGCGATGCCGAAAAGCATCAGCAGCACCACCACGAACATCACGCCCGTCATCGGGATGATGTCGCGCAGGACCAGCCACAGCTTCTGCGACAGGGGCGTCGGTTCGACCTCGTAGGCGGGGGCCGCGTCCGGGTCCATCCGCGTCATCAGCCAGATCATCCCGATGTATAGGCCCGCCAGCACCAGCCCCGGCAGCACCCCCGCGATCAGGAGCGCGCCCACGTCGATCTGCGCCAGCGTCGCCAGCAGCACCGACAGCGCCGAGGGCGGGATGATGATCGCAAGGCCCCCGGTGCCCAGGATCGGGCCGATGGCCAGCTTGGTCTTGTAGCCGCGCTTCTGCATCTCGGGCACCATCAGCGAGCCGAGGAGCGCCGTCGATCCCATCGACGAGCCCGACAGCGTGGCGAAGCCGGTGCCGCCCAGCACGGTGACATAGGACAGCCGCCCCGGCAGGCGGCCCAAGAGCCGGTCGATGGCGTTGAACATCCGCGCGCCGAGGCCGGTGTGAAAGAACAGCTCTCCCATCAGCAGAAACAGCGGAATGGGGATCAGCGCGAAGGTGGACAGCGCGCCGAACCCGTTGTCCAGCATAAGCACGACACCACGTTCGCCGCCCATGAACCACCACGCGCCCGCGATGTTCGCGGCGAGGAAGGCCAGCGCCACCGGCATGCCGACGGCCATCAGGGCGACGATGGTGCCCAGAAGCAGCAGCAGCGCCCAGTACCATTCCATCATTCGTAGATCCCCGCCTCGCCGGTGTGCATCAAGGTCTTGCCGAATACGAAGCGGGCGAACTCGATCGCCATCAGCCCGAACGAGATCGGGTAGGCGATCGTCAGCCACCATTTCGGCGTGTAGTAGGCGCGCACGTCGAAGTCGTTGCGTACGATGTTGCGCGAGACAAGGTCATAGCCCTTCCAGGCCAGGAGCAGGCAGATCGCCACGCAGGCGAGGGCGACCAGGCGGCTGAGGATCCTCTGCGGCCCGCGCGGCAGCATGGCGGTCACAAGTTCCACATGGACATGCCCGCGCTTGCGCACCAGCCAGGGCGCACCCAGCATCGTCAGGTAGAACAGCCCGTACTCGCCCGAGACGAACAGCCAGGCATAGGGCTGCATTCCGATGTTTCGCATCGTGACCGACACGATGATCGAGATCATCAGCCACACAAGGAGAAGCCCCGCCACAAGTGCCAGGGCCGACACCAGGCCGTCATACACCCGAACGATGGGCTTCATCGTGCCGCCTTCCGGAAATTGGGGGCGGCGCCGGTCCGTCCGGCGCCGCCCGGCTGTCGATTACTTCGACGAGTCGTAGAACAGCTCGATCAGCTTGTCATAGTTGCCCAGGCCCGAGGGGTGGGCTTCCATCTGCTCGCGCATCCGCTTCCAGGTGCTCTCGGACGCGGCCGCCAGGAAGTTGGCACGCGCCTCGCCTTCCAGCGCCACGACCTGCATGCCGCCTTCGGCCAGCTTGGCGAATTCCTCGTCACGCATGGTCGACAGCTTTTCGAAGCTTTCGCGCTCATGCGCGATCGCCACCTCGGTCAGGATCGCGCGGGCCTCGTCCGACAGGCCGTTCCAGCTGTCGAGGTTCACGATCACGCCCAGGTCGGTCGAGAAGAAGTCGGGCTCGATCCGCCAGTTCAGGAACTCGTCCCACTTGAAGTCGATCAGGCCGATCTGGGTCCAGCCGGTGGCGTTGACCACGCCACGCTCCAGTGCCGAGTAGACGTCGGTCGAGGGCATGTCGATCACGCTGGCGCCCAGGTACTCGGTGAAGAAGGCGTTGTAGATCGCGTTGCCGCGCAGCTTCCAGTCGCTGATGTCGAGGTTGCCGTCGGCATCCAGCGCCGGCTCGTTCACCGACCAGATGTTGAAGGTGACGCCCGAGTCGAACCAGCCAAGGTACTTCACGCCCATCTTTTCCTGGTGGATCTGGTCGATCAGGTCGATGCCGCCATTGGCGCGCGCCTCGGGGCCGGTGATGTTGGAGGCGACAAGCGCATCCTTCTCCGGCACCGTGCCGCCGTAGAAGCTGCCGGGCGTGTAGACCATGTCGACCACGCCGTTGCGCACCGCGTCGGGCTGCTGGAACATGCCGATGGCCTCGGGGCCACCGCGGACCTCGATCTGGATCACGCCTTCGCCGGCGGCGTTCACCTTGTCGACGAACTCGAGGAAGCTCTTGGTGTAGACCAGCGACGCCGGGAAGGCGTGCACGGCCGAAAGGGTCTGCTCCTGCGCGGCGGCGGGCATCGCCATCAGCGCGATCCCGGCAAACAGGCCGGCCCGTGTGAACTTGGTCATCTCACTCTCCTTTGTTTCGGGCCGTGCGGCCCTCCCTGTTCCATGGGGACAGAATGCCCCCGGTTCCGCGTGGCGCAAGCCCTTCAGGCCCCCGCCCTCCACGCGGACGCCCCGGGCCACAGCCAGGGACGATCCCGCTTCAGCGCGTCGCGGAACGCGCCGATCCTGTCCTGGTGGTGGCGGGTCAGATCTATGTCGTCCCAGCCGTTCACCAGTTTTTCCGCCGCTCCGGGCGCCAGCGTGAAGGGCACGCTGACCTCCCCCACGCGAAGCGTCCCGCGCCCGATATCCACCGCGCCGGCCACCGGACCGGCCGCAAGAGCCGCCAGCAGCGCCTCTGCCTCGGCCTCGGTCACGCGGGCCGGAAGCAGGCCGTTGTTGACGGCGTTGCCCTGGAATATGTCTCCGAAACTCGGCGCGACCACTGCCCGATAGCCTGCATCGAGTAATGCATAGGCCGCCGCCTCGCGTGAGGAGCCGCCGCCGAAGTTGCGCCGTGCAACCAGAATGCTGGCTCCGTCCGCCCGGCTGTCGTTCAGCGGGAAGTCGCCGCGCAGCGCGCCTCCAGCGTCACGCCGGATGTCGTGCAGCAGGAACCCGCCATAGCCCTGCGCGCGGGGCGTCGACATGAACCGCGCCGGGATCAGCTGGTCGGTGTCCACGCCTTCCAGCGGCAGGCCCACGGCGAGCCCTTCATGCGTTGTCCAGCCGCTCATGTCCCGCGCCCCTGCAGCAGCGGCCGCGCATCGGTCAGCGTTCCGGTGACGGCGGCCGCGGCGGCCATCACGGGCGAGACCAGGTGCGTGCGCGCGCCCGGGCCCTGCCGGCCCCGGAAATTGCGGTTGGTGGTCGAGGCACAGCGTTCGCCGGGCGCCAGCAGGTCGCCGTTCATCCCAACGCACATCGAACAGCCAGAGGCGACCCAATCGAGCCCCGCCTCGCGGAACACCGTGTCCAGCCCCTCCTGTTCCGCCTGTGCCTTGACCAGCGACGATCCCGGCGACACCAGCCCCGGCACCCGCGCCTTGCGCCCCGCCAGCACGGCGGCGGCGGCGCGCAGATCCTCGATCCTTGCATTGGTGCAGGAGCCGATGAAAACCCGGTCCACCGGCGTGCCGTCCAGCGGGCGGCCCGCGCTCAGTCCCATGTAGTCCAGCGCCGCCTTGATGCGCGCGGCCCGCGCCGGGTCGGTCTCCCGCGCCGGGTCCGGCAGGGTGGCGGTGATCGGCAGCGCGTCCTCGGGGCTGGTGCCCCAGGTGACGATCGGCGCGATCTCTGCTCCGTCCAGCACGGTTTCGCGGGCGAACGCCGCATCCGCGTCGCCGGGCAGGGCCGACCATGCCACCACCGCCGCGTCCCACGCGTCCCCCCCGGGCGCATAGGGCCGTCCGCGCAAATAGGCGAATGTCGTCTCGTCCGGCGCCACCATCCCCATCCGTGCGCCGCCCTCGATCGACAGGTTGCACAGGGTCAGCCGCGCCTCCATCGAGAACCCGCGCACCACCGATCCGGCGTATTCCACCGCGTGCCCGCGCGCCCCGTCCGCGCCCAGACGCGAAATCCACGCCAGCGCCACGTCCTTGGCCCCGACGCCGGGGCCAAGCGTGCCCTCGACCCGGATGCGCATCGGCGCGGGGCGCGCCTGCCAGACGGTCTGGGTCGCCAGCACATGCGCCACCTCGGTCGCGCCGATGCCGAACCCCAGCGCCCCGAACGCCCCGTGGGTCGAGGTATGGCTGTCCCCGCACAGAACGAGGGTGCCGGGCAGCGTCAGCCCCTCTTCCGGGCCGACCACGTGGACGATCCCCTGCCGCGGGTCGTCCAGCCCGAAAAGCGTGATGCCGTGCCGCGCGGTGTTCTCGGACAGGGTCCGCACCATCCGTGCGATATCGGCATCCGGGATCGGCCGGTCGCGGTGCCGCGTGGGCACGTAATGATCGGCCACGCCGAAGGTCAGGCCGGGTTCGGCCACCGGCAACCCGCGCTGGGCGATCTTGCCGAACGCGTGGTGAGAGCCCTCGTGCACGAAGTGGCGATCCACCCAAAGCAGATCCTTGTCGCCCGAGGACGTGATGACATGGGCGTCCCACAGCTTGTCGAAGAGCGTGCGCGGCGCGGTCATTCTGCGGCTCTCCGCGCTGCGGGCATGACCACGGGCGTCCAGTGCCGGGCCGCGCCACGGCCGACGCGCGTCAGGTCCATCTCCAGCCGGAAACGGTCCGGACGATAAAGCGCCTGCAGGTACTCGACCCCGCGCCCGTCCGCGTCCCGCACCACGCGCGTCAACGACAAGAGCGCCGCCCCTACCGCCACGTCCAGCGTCGCGGCCACCTCGGGCGTGGCCAGCGCCGCGCTGACCGACTGGCTGGCGTGGTCGATGCCCACGCCGCCCTGTTCCATCAGCCGCAAAAGCGGCGTCGTCGCCAGGTCGGCCTCGGAATAGTTGCGGGCGATGTCGGCGGGCACATGCGTCGTCAGGTGCGAGAACGGCAGGTCCTCGATCAGCCGCACGCGCACCGCGCGCTGCACCTCGGCGCCCTCTTCCAGCCCCAGCGCGGCCGCGACCTCTGCCGAGGGGCGGCCATAGGAGAACTCCACCAGCCGCGCGGTCGTCGTCCGCCCCATCTCGACCAGTTGCGGCATCAGGCTGGCCAGATCGCCGGTCATGCTGACCCCGTCGCCGGGACGCGCGCGCACGATCGTGCCGCTGCCCGCGCGCCGCTCGATCAGGCCCTGTGCCTCCAGCGCGTCCAGCGCCCGGCGAATCGTCACGCGGGAGACACCATAGTCCTCTGCCAGGCGCAGTTCGCCCGGCAGCGACTCTCCGGCCGCAGGCGTTCCACGCGCAATTTTCTCCTGCAAAAGCAGGAAGATGCGGTGGGCCTTGCTGCCTTCGGGCATGGTGGTCTTGTCGCGGTTCGCGGGCACCCTGTCCTCCTGAGTCGCGGCGGATCGTGCGGCGGCGCGGCAGACGATGCAAGAATTTTGTATCTCCGAAGCGCGGATTTTTGTTCTTTCCATGTGCGGAAAGCTGTCCTATCCATAATACAAATATCTGCTGGAGGACGAGTCATGCCGGTCATCACGGTCGACCTGATCGCGGGCTACGACGCCACGGCCAAGGGCCGGCTGGGCCGGGCGCTGACCGATGCGGCGCTGTCGGTCGTCGCCGCCCCGCCCGAGGCCGTGATCGTGATGATGACCGACCATCCGCCAGAGGCCTACATGCGCGGCGGCGAACACCGCCAGCCCGGCGCCACGCGCCCCGACCCCAAGGCCATGGTCCACACCTACCTGACCACGATGGAGGCGCGCGACCTGGCGGCGGCCAAGGCGATGCTGGCCCCCGGCTTCACCATGACCTTCCCCGGTGGCGTCACAATGACCAGCCTGGCAGAGCTGATCGCATGGTCGAAGCCCCGCTACCGCTTCGTGCGCAAGACCTACGAGCGCTACGACGCCACCCAGGACGGCGCCACCGCCATCGTCTACTGCTTCGGCACCTTGTCGGGCGAATGGCTCGACGGCACCGCGTTCTCGGGCATCCGCTTCATCGACCGGTTCGAGATCGTGGACGGCCGCTTCACCCGCCAGGACGTCTGGAACGACATGGCCGAAACGAAGGCAAACGCATGACCGCCGCGATAGACCCGATCCAGCTGGCCGTTCTGGCCGGGCGCATGGAACAGATCGCCGACGAGATGGACGCGACGCTGTTCCGCTCTGCCTTCAACCCGATCATCGCCGAGGCGCATGACGCCAGCCACGGCATCTATCACGCCGACACCGGCGACACGCTGGTGCAGGGCAAGAACGGCCTGCCGATCTTCGTCGGCGTCATGGCCTTCGCGGTGAAGGCGGTGATCGACAAGGCGGCGGAACAGGGCGGCCCGCGCGACGGCGACGTCTGGATCTTCAACGACGCCCACATGGGCGGCACGCACCTGTCCGACATGCGCCTCGTGCGCCCCTATTTCCGCGACGGGCAACTGTTCTGCTGGCTGGCCTCCGTGGGTCACTGGCACGACGTGGGCGGCGCGGTGCCGGGCAACTACAACCCCTCGGCCACCGAGGTCTTCCAGGAGGCCGTCGTGCTGCCGCCCGTCCGTCTGCTGCGCGAGGGCGTCTACCAGCAGGACATCCACGACATCCTGATGCGCAACACCCGCCTGCCGCAATCGGCAGAGGGCGACCTGAACGGCCAGCTCGGCGCGCTGGACCTCGGGATAAAGCGGCTCGACGCGCTGCTCGACGAATACGGCGCGCCCACGGTGCAGGCGGCGCTTGCCGCGCTGGGCGACCGGGCCGAGGCGCTGTTGCGGGCAGAGGTCGCGGCCCTGCCCGACGGCAGCTGGACCGCCGAGGATTACCTCGACAACGATGGCATCTCCGACACCGCGCTGAAGATCCGCGTCACGCTGACGGTCAAGGGCGACCGCCTGACGCTGGACTTCACCGGCACCGCGCCGGTGGCGCTGGGCCCGATCAACATCGCCCGGCCCACGACCATCGCCTGCGTCTATGTCGCGATAAAACACATCTTCCCCAGCCTGCCCGCCAACGCCGGCGTGATGCGCCCCATCGACATCGTGGTGCCCGACGGCAGTCTGCTGGCGGCAGAGTTCCCCAAGCCCACGGGCGGCTATACCGAAACCATCCTGCGCATCATCGACGTGATCTTCGCCGCGGCCTCGCAGGCCGCACCCGACCGGGTGGTGGCCAACGCCTATGGCACGATCAACGCGCTGTCGATCGCCGGGCGGCGCCGCGACGGCAGCCGCTGGGTGATGTTCAGCTTCTACGGCGGCGGACACGGCGGCAGCC
>JAUIIC010000200.1 GCA_030431935.1 Alphaproteobacteria bacterium
GAAGGCCCACGCCCCGCACCTCGGCCACGTTCGGATGCCCGCCGACCGCGGCCTGAAGCCGTTCCTTCAGGTAGGGGCCCACCCTGCCGGCGTTGCCGACAAGGTCCAGCCGGTCCACGAGCTCCAGTGTGGCGATGCCCGCCGCAGCACCCACCGGGTGGGCCGAATAGGTCCAGCCATGCCCCAGAGGGCCGAAATCTTCCGATCCCCGCATCAGCACGTCGAACACGCGCTGCGAGATGATAGATCCCGAGAGCGGCGCATAGGCCGAGGTCAACCCCTTGGCGATCGTCATGAAATCCGGCTTCAGCCCGTAAAGCCCCGATCCGAACATGTGGCCCGTGCGGCCAAAGCCCGTTACCACCTCGTCCGCGATCAGCAGGATGTCGTGGCGCGCCAGAACCTCTTGCACCCGGTCCCAGTAGCCCGCAGGCGGGGGCAGGATGCCGCCCGTGCCCATCACCGGCTCGCCGATGAAGGCCGCGATAGTGTCGGGCCCCTCGCGTTCGATCAGCGCCTCGAGCGCGCCGACCAGGTGGTCGGTGAACTCTGCCTCGGTCATGGCCGGGTCGGGGCGGCGCAGGTAATGCGCGGGCTCGGTGTGCAGGAAGCCGTCGAGCGGCAGGTTGAACCGGTCGTGGTAGACCTTGAGACCCGTCATGGAGCCTGAAACCAGGCCCGAGCCGTGATAGCCGCGCCAGCGACTGATGATCTTGCGCTTCTCCGGCCGTCCGAGAAGGTTGTTGTAGTGCCAGGCGAGCTTGACGTTGGTCTCGTTCGCGTCCGAGCCTGACATCCCGAAATAGACCCGCGCCATGTGTTCGGGCGCGCGGTCCATCACCATCTTGGCCAGCTTGATCGCGGGCACGTTCCCATGACCGGCGAAACTGTGGAAATAGGCAAGCTCATGCGCCTGTTTCGCCATCGCCTCGGCGATCTCGCTGCGCCCGTATCCGGCGTTCACGCAGTAGAGCGCGGCGAAGGCGTCCAGGAATCGGTTGCCATCGCGGTCCGTGACATAGACGCCCTCGCCCCCGGTCACGATCCGTCCGGGCACGTCGCCGCGCGCGTGCTGCGCGGTGTGGGTGGTGGGGTGCAACAGGCTGTCCCGGTCCCACGCCGCCAGGGTATCGTTCAGCAGCTCCTCGTCGAGGGTCATATCAGGCTCTCCAGCCGGGGATTGGCGATGAATTCGGGCACGCTCGCCTGGTTCGGCAGCGTCAGGATGAAGGCGACGATCCCGGCGACCGTCTCTGGCGGCAGGCGTTCGGCCTTGGGCATCACGCCGGGGACGTTCGCGATCAGGTCGGTGTCGGTGGCGCCGGGGCAGATCGCGGTCGCGCGCACCCCGTCGTCCCAGCCGGCGAAGCGCACCGCCTGGGTCATGGCCAGGAGCGCGTGCTTGGACATTGTGTAGCCCACCGAGACACCGGCGCGGTACCGCTTGGCATCGGTGGAGGCGATGTTGATGACGCGGCCGGCGCCGGTCTTGCGCAGATGCGGCAGCGCCTCTCGGATCAGCCGGAACGGGGCCTTCACGTTCACCGCCCAAAGCGCGTCGAGATCATCCTCGCTGCCCTGCTCGAAGTCGACGACGCGCAGGATGCCCGCGTTGTTTACAAGCGCATCGAGCCGTCCGAAGCGCGCGACCGTCCCCGCGACCCAGGGCGCGGCGGTTGCGGGGTCGGTCGCGTCGAAGGGAAAGGCGGCAAGCCGGTCTTCGGGGGCGGCGAACGCCCCGGCCTGCGCCAGGTCACGCAGGCCCAGCGACACCGCCCAGCCGTCATCGAGCAGCCGGCGCGTGATCGCGGCGCCAAGGCCCCGCCCGCCGCCCGAGACCATCGCCACCTTCATCAGAAAAGACCCTGGTAGACGCCGCCGTCGTTCACGATGTTCTGCCCCGACATGAAACCCGCCTGCGCAGAGCAGAGATAGGCGATCAGGTCGCCGCATTCGGAGGGATCGGCGAAACGTCCCGCGGGGCAGGTTTCCAGCCGGTTCTGCACGATGGCCTCGTAGGTGGTGTTCCCACGCTTGGCGTGGCCGTGCAGGTTGGTGTGGAGCGCGTCGGTGTCGAAGAGACCCGGGCAGACCGTGTTGATCGTCACGTTGTGCGGGATCAGCTCGCGCACCATCGCAGCCGTCGCCCCGGACAGCGCCAGCCGCGCGGCGTGGCTGTGGGCGAAGCCTACCTGCGGGAACTTGATGAAACTGACCGACATATTGACGATCCGGCCGAAGCGGCGCTCCTTCATCCCCGGGGCGGCACGCTGGATCATGTCGACCGAGGACAGGAAATGCACCTCTAGCCAATAGCGCCAGTCCTCGGCGGTGATCTGGTCGTAGGGCGTGGGCACCTGCCGGACGCCGGGGTTGTTCACGAGGATGTCGGGCGCGCCGCCCGAGGCCTCGATCAGCGCCGCGCGGCCTTCGGCCTCGTTGAAGTCGGCGGCGACCGTCACGACCTTCACGCCGAAGTCGCGGCGGATCTCCTCTGCCGCGGCGTCCAGCGCCTCTGCCGAGCGCGCGTTCATGGTGATGTCGACGCCTTCACGCGCCAGAGATCGTGCCGTCGCAAGCCCGAGGCCGCGGCTTGCGGCCGTTACGATGGCGTTCTTTCCTCGCAAACCGAGATCCATTTCCTCCGCCTTTCCGTCGCTATCTTCAGGCCACCTTGGCGTGCCGCTCCAGGAGCCGATCCATGCCCTCCGCAAGCTCTTTCAGCGCCTCGCCTGCGAGCGGGCGTAGCGGCGGGCGCGGCGTGCCACCGCCGGGGTAGCCCAGGTGGTTCATCGCCGCCTTCGTCGCAGGGTAGAGCGTGCGCCCCCCCGTCGTGAAGAGCTCGGTCATCGCGATCCCGGTCGCCTGCAACGCCCAGGCCTCGCGCATCCGCCCGGCCTTGGTGGCATGCCAGAGGTCGAGACAGCCCGGCGCCCAGACGTTGGGGAAGCAGTCGATCAGCCCGTCGGCACCGGCCAGCGTGGCCGGCACGCCGAAGACCGAGGACGGGCCGCAGAACACCCGAATCCGGTCCTTAACGCGGTTCAGCGTGTCCTGGAAATTGTTCCAGTCGCCACTCGATTCCTTGATCGCCACCACGTGGTCCAGATCGGCGAGGATCGAGGCAAGGCGCGGTGTGATCGCGTTCCCGGCGTTTCCGGGGATGTTGTACAGCACGATGGGCAGCACCGACTGCGCGTCGATCGCCTCGAAATGCGTGACGATGTCGCTTTCGGCCGGGCGCACGAAATAGGGCGGCATCACCAATACCGCATCGGCGCCGGCCTGCTTGGCGGCGTGGATCTGGTCGATCACGTCGCCCTCACGGATCCCGGCGGCGCCGAGGATGACCGGCCCGCGCCCGGCAGAGGCGGCGACGGCCAACTCGGCGACGCGCGTGCGTTCGGCCGGGTCCAGCGCCCAGAACTCGCCGGTGCAGCCGGCGGCGACCATGCCGGTCGAGCCCGCGTCGTAGAGACGGACGATGTTGGCGACGAACGCGTCCTCGTCGATCGAAAGGTCATCCCGGAACGGCGTGGTGAGCGCCGGCATGGGCCCGGACCAGTTTACCGTGGATCTGTTCAACTTGCGGCCTCCTCGGTCCCTCGCGCCATTTATGCGCCTTCTTTTGCCAGACGCGGCTGATCCTTGGTCAGCGGACGGTTGAGCCGCTGTCCGGATGGTCCGGCTGCGAATACATGCGCCTTCGAGACGTCGACCGCGCACTGGATGGTCTCGCCCGGACGCCAGACGTGATCGGCGCCCGCACGCCCAGTCAGCCGAATGCCATCGGCGATCTTCACGACGACGATATTCTCGTGCCCGGTTTGTTCGACGACCTGCACCTGACCACGGATCGGACCTTCGCCAAGGAGCACATCCTCGGGTCTGACGCCGAGGCATGCCGGCCCGGAAACGGCGTCGTCCGTGAGCGGGGGGCAGGTCAGCGTGATGCCGGGTGACGCGAAACGCCAGGCGCCCGCCTCGTTGGCCAGCGTGCCATCTATCAGGTTCATGGCCGGCGTTCCGATGAAGCCCGCGACGAAACGGTTGGCCGGTTCGCGGTAAACCTCGTTCGGAGGCGCGAACTGTTGCAGTTTCCCGCCTTCCATGACCGCGATCCGGTCGGACATGGTCATCGCCTCAAGTTGGTCGTGTGTGACATACACCATGGTGCGGCCAAGGCGGCGATGCAGCTCCACCAGCTCCACGCGCATGTAGCCACGCAGCTTTGCATCGAGGTTCGAAAGCGGTTCGTCCAGCAGAAACACCTTTGGGTCCCGGACAAGCGCGCGTCCCAGAGCCACGCGCTGTTGCTGGCCGCCGGAAAGCTGCCGTGGCTTGCGCCGCAGAAGTTCTGTCAACTGCAGCAAATCGGCCGTCTTCTGAACCATGGGCGCGCGATCCGCCTTGCGCACCCCCCGCTTCTTGAGCGGATAGGCGATATTGTCGTAAACGGTCATGTGCGGATACAGCGCATAGGACTGGAACACCATCGCGATGTCGCGTTCGCCCGGCGCGACGTCATTGACCACCCGATTGCCGATGCTGATGCTTCCCGACGTCGGGAAATCCAGGCCCGCGAGCATCCGGAGCGTCGTCGTCTTGCCGCAGCCGGACGGCCCGAGCAGCGACACGAACTCGCCCTCGGCGATCGTCAGGTTCAGGCCATGCACGGCGGTGAAGCTGCCGAAGCTCTTGACGATGTCCTTGAAGACGACCTCAGCCATGGCTCACCCCTTCACACCGCCGGCGCCGAAGCCCCGGGTCAGATAGCTTTGCAGGAAGGCGAAGACGATGATGAGCGGGACGCTCATCATCACCGATGCCGCCATCAGAAGTGACCACTCGATGTTGAAGCTCGACACAAGCATGTTCATCACCCCCGTGGTCAGCGGGCGCGCGCTGTCGGAGTTCACCAGCACAAGCGCGTAGAGATACTCGTTCCAGGACAGGATGAAGGTGAAGAGCGCCGTCGAGATGATGCCGGGCAGAAGCTGAGGCAGGATCACGTCCCGGAACGCGCCAAGCCGCGAGGCGCCGTCCACCAGCGCCGCGCTTTCCAGGTCCTCGGGGATGCCGGCCATGAACGACCGCAGGAGCCAGAGCGCATAGGGCAGGGCGAAGGTGGTGTAGGCGATCACCAGTGACAGGATGCTGTTCGAAAGGCCAAGCTGCACCAGCATCAGGTAGAGCGGGATGATCAAGACCACCGAGGGCAGCAGGTATGTGAACAGAACGAGGAAGGCGAGGCTCTCGCGTCCGCGGTAGCGGAACCGCACGAGGCTGTAGGCGCCGATCGTCGCGATGGCAACCACGACAAGGGTTGTCGTGGTCGACAGGATCACCGAATTCTTGAAATAGGTCAGGAACTTCGTCGAGGAGAGCAGGGTCCAGTAGTGTTCGACGGTCCAGGTTTCGGGCAGGAAGGTCGGCGGCCGGCGGAACAGCTCGAACTGCGGCTTGAGCGAGGTCAGCACCATCCAGAACAGCGGGAAGGCCACGGCAAGAACGATGGTCCAGGCGAACAGGTTGAAGGCAATGCGCCGGATCATGTGTCGTCCTCCGAGCGGGTGCGGCGGATGTAGATCACCATGAAGACCAGCATGATCGCCATCATCACAACCGCATAGGCCGAGGCCATGCCCATCTGGTTCAGCTTGAAGGCCTCCTTGTAGACGAGCAGCGGCAGCGTCTGCGTGCTCGTGACGGGCCCGCCACCGGTCAGCAGGTAGATCAGGTCGAATTCCTTGAAGTCCCAGATTGCGCGCAACATGATGATGACCACGAGCACCTCGCGCAACTGCGGCAGCGTGACATCCCAGAAACTCGCGATCGGGCCGGCGCCATCAATGCGCGCCGCTTCATACAGCGCATCCGGGATCGTCTGCAGCCGCGCCAGCACCGCGATCACCACGAATGGAAAGTACTTCCACGCGCCCACGAGGATCACCGAGATCATAGCGTTCGGCATCGAGCCGAGGTAGTCGACGGGAAAGTCGATCAGGCCGGCCACGATCATCAGATGGTTCAAGATGCCGTAAAGGTCGTTGAACACCCATTTCCAGACGAGCACCGCCACCACTGTCGAGACGAAATAGGGAAACAGGATCAGCGAGCGCGCGATGCTGCGGAACCAGATGTTCTGGTGCAGCACCAGGGCCATTCCCACGCCGCAGATGATCTGCAAGGTCAGCGTGCCCACCGTCCAGACGATATTGGTCCAGAGCGAGGACCAGAACTCGTTCTTGCCGAGCAGCGTGCGGTAGTTCTCGAGCCCGACCCAGCTGCCCTCCAGCGTCGGCGTGAAGACCTGGAACAGCGACAGGTAGACCGCCGAGACCAGCGGGTACACGATCACCGCGCAGAAGATCAGGACCGTGGGCGCGATCAGGAGCGACCCGATCAGCGCATACTGCCGTTCCAGTGGCGTGCGTCGGACCGTGCTCATGCTGGCTTTCCCCGGTGGAAAGGCACCGCTGCAAAACGCAGGGCCGTGGTATTCACATGCGCCTTCATTGCAGCGAAAGCAGGGTTTTCGCGTTGGCGCCCATCACCCGCTCCAGCGCGGTATCGGAAAGGCCCTGCGCCATGAACCAGTCGGTGTAAGGCTTCATCGGACAGAATGGATAGGCCGTTCCGAACAGGAAGCGCTCGGACAGAAAGCCGTTCGCGGCTGCCAGGTAGTCCGCGGTGCCGGGAAGGGGCCCAAGGTACATGTCGGGGCAAAGATAGAGGTTCTCGCGCCGGAAGGCGACGCCGAGGATTTCGTGCACGTAGGGCCAGCCGCCATGGGCCGACACGACCTTGAGTGTCGGGAAATCCGCCAGCATCCGGTCAAGCGCGGCGGGATCGTTGTAGGACAGGTCGGGCCCCGCGCCGCCGCCGGTCATGATGACAACGGGAAGGCCGGCCGCCTCGCATTTCGCATAGATGGGGTAAAGCCGCCGGTCGTCCGCGCGCATCGGCACGGCCGAGACCCCGGGTTCGAGGTTCACCGCCTTCAGCCCCATCGCGATGATCTCGTCGATGGCGGCGAACGCGGCCTTGAGGTTGGCGCTGTCGGCAGAGCCCACGCCGACCAGCCTGTCGCCATGCCGGGCGACCACGTCCGCCACATCGGCATTCTCGATGGTCCCGAGCGTCGCGGTCGTTCGTCCGATGGCAACGCCTGTCGTGATGCCGGCCTCTTCCATCTCTGACAGGAAAAGCTCCATCGACTGCTCGGCGGCCGAGACGACCAGGGGCCAGCCAAGCTTTTGCGTATAGCGCTTCCGGTTCTCGGCTACGGCGTAGATCTTCGACTCGAGGAAACCCTTGGCCGGAGGCCTTACGCGGAAATCGACGATTTCCATCATTTCTGCCTTTCAGGGACGGAGCGAGACAGAACGGGCCGGGTCTGACCCGGCCCGCCGATGCGATTGAAAGGCCGTCAGCCCTTCATCACGCCTTCGATGATCTTCGCGGTCTCGCCGATCACCACGTCCGGATTCTCGTCGTTCAGGACGACGCGCTGGACCATGTCCGAGATCGCCATGGTGCCTTCCACGTCGCCCGCGAGGTCGTTGGACTTGTGCGCCTTGGTCTCGTAGCCCAGGTTGTGCCCGTCCGCCGCGGCTGCGGCCATCAGGTCGACCTCTGCCTCGTATTTCTTGATGATCGGGTTGTCCTGGTAGATCGGGTTCGCGCTGATCGTCTTCAGCACCGGAAGCAGGTGGCCGGGCGCCGCGTGCAGCTGCCGGATCATGCCTTCCGGCTCGAAGAGATGAAGCGCGAACTTCTTCGCCGCCTCGACGTTCTTCGACTGTGCGGGGATGAAGACGCTCGGGAAGGCGTTGAAGGTCCACGGTTTCACGTCGGCCGAGATCGTGGGGTAGCGCGTGCACGTGATGTGATCGGCGATCGGCGGGTTCTGCGCCGCGACGTTCCCCAGCACGCGGCCGGTATAGATCCCGGTGGCTGTCGCGCCGCTGACGAAGGCGGTGATCGCCTCGCCCCAGCTGTAGTTCGTGGCGCCCGGCGGGCAGAGTTCGCGCATGGACTTGTACCACTCCAGCGCGTCGCGCGTCGCCTGGCTGTCGATCGCCACCTCGAGATCCGGGGTGAAGACCGAGCCGCCGGCCTGGTGGATGACCCCCACGAAGATACGCGTGGTCATGCCGTTGCGGCCATAAGGCAGGGGCGCGCCGTAGATGCCGTTCTTCTGCATCGCCTGGCAGGCGGCGCGCAGTTCGTCCCAGGTGGTCGGGTGCTTGTCGATCCCGGCCTCCTGCATCAGGTCCGTCCGCAGCCACAGCATGTTGGCGGCAACGTTGCCGATGCCGGTGGCCACGTAGTTGCCGTCGGCCGCCACGTAGA
>JAUIIC010000002.1 GCA_030431935.1 Alphaproteobacteria bacterium
AGCCCACCGCCCAGCCCGGCGAGGCCCAGCGCGAACAGCATCGCGCCCAGCGCGGCGGCGTCCAGCCTTTGGGCCAGCAGGGCGACGTGGCCTAGGGCCAGCGCCGCTGCCGCGAGGCGCGCGCCGATGGGCAGCGCCGTCATGCCCGTTGCCCCCCGGACAGAAGCCCGGCGGGCAGCGCCAGCCAGAGCCACGCGGCATAGATCCCGCGATATCCGACGACGGCCCCCGCGGTCATCAGGCTGGCCGCCGCCAGGCAGGCCAGCGCCACCGGGACCGGCCCGCGCGCACGGGCCAGGACAAGGGCCAGAAGCCAGCCCGCGGCGCAAAGGTGCACGACCGCAGGCCAGCCCTCTTCGAAGATGCGGCCGACGATCTGGGCGTTCACCCCCTCGGGCAGGCGGCCGAAGCTGAGGCCAAGCGCGCGCGCGGCCTCGAAGGCGGGAAAGCGCACCAGGGCATTGTTGCCGATGCCCACGCCAAACACCTGCCCGTCGACCAGCGGGCTCAGCCCACCCAGGATAGAGGCCAGCCGCATCGCCGCAGACCGGGTCGCGGCATCGGTTTCCAGCCGCTCGGCATAGACCGATTGCAGGAAGAGGGCGATCAGCCCGGCCAGGGCAAGGCTTGCCAGCCCGGCCAGCACAAGGGCGTTCACGCTGGCGCGGCTGGTGCGCGCCAGCACCAGCACGGCAAGCGGCGGCAGCACGACCAGCACGCTGGTCGAGCGCGACAGGATCAGCGCGCAGAGGCACAGAAGGACGACCCCCGCGGCGGCGCGGCGCGCGCGGCGCCCGGTGCCCGGGTGCAGCGCCAGCGCCATCCCCAGCGCCAGCGCCAGCAGCATGTGCGCCGCGAAGGTCGACACCTCGGGGAACAGGGCAAAGCCCCGGCCATGCTGGGGCGGCAGGCGAAAGGCGGGGTTCGTGCGGAAATCGAGCGCCTCTGCCCCCAGCGCCAGCTGTGCCAGGAACAGAAGCGCCGAGGCCGCCGCGCCCGCCATCACGGCGCGGGTGAACCAGCTTCGGGCCAGCGGATCGGCCACCGCCAGCGCAAGTGCCGCGACCGCGGGAAAGGCGCAGCCGATCGTCCAGCCGAGGATCAGCGCCTCTCCGCCCGAGACGGCCCAGGACAGGCCGACCGAGGCCGCGCCGCTGCCAAGGACCAGCACCAGCGATGCCCGCACCCGCGGCAGGAACACGGCGATCAGCGGCCATCCCAGGATGGCCAGGACATCCATCGGCTGAAGCGGCAGGGGCAGCCCCGGCACCGCCACCGCCGGCGCCCAGAGCGCCAGGCCCGCCGCCATCGCCCAGAGCGCCAGCGCGCGCCGTTCCGGCCCCGCCCGCGTCATGCTCCGGAGAGGAACCGGGCGAGGTGGCCGTCGAGCACCCGGTCAAAGCCCTGACCGGCGGTCAGGGCGGGGGTGCGCGCCAGCCGCCACGCCAGTGTCTCGGTGTGCTGCATCGGGCTGGCCAGAAGGCTGGCCAGCCGCGCGGCGGCATCCGAAGGGCGGCGAAAGCGCAGCTCGGGCAGGGGCACAAGTTCGCGGATGCCGCCGCTGTCGTGCACGACGGGGACGATGCCGGCGGCGATCATCTCTGCCACGGCCATGCCGAAGTGCTCGTGGCGGGCACAGTGCAGCCCCAGCCGCGCGCGGGCCATCAGAACGGCAAGCTCGGGCCCGGGCAGGTCGGGGTGAAAGGCGATGCCGGGGCGTCCGGCGTGGCGCCGGATCAGGCAGCGCGCCGCCCGCGTCCCGGCGCGCCCCGCGATGTCCAGCGTCACGGGCCAGCCCTTGGCGACCAGGCGGTTGGCGATGTCCACCGCCTCGTCCAGGCGTTTGCCCGTCGTCATGCGGCCCAGCGCCAGGATGCGCATGGGTTCTGGCCGGTCGCGGCGGATCGCGCGGGCGGGGCAGGGCGGATAGAGAAGCGCGGGCGCGAGGCGCGGGTCGGCCCGCACGGCGCGCCGGGCGGTCCAGCGGGAATTGGCCAGCGTCGGGGTCGCGGGCGCGTTGCGGGACAGGCCCGCGATGCGCATGCAGGCGCGCGCGTAGACCCGGCGCACGCCCATGTAGACGGGCCCGCGGCCCGCGGCGCCGATCACCGCAAGGTCCGCCGGACGCGCCGAGAACAAGACCGGCGCGTGGCGCAGCGTCAGGGCCGGACAGGGCAGCGCGGGCGCCTCGCCATAGGTCAGCACCACCGCGCCATGGTCACGCGCCAGGCGCGGCAGCACCCGGCAGACCAGCGCGTATTTCAGCAGGTGGAGGTGCGACAGCCCCGGCAGGCGGCCGATCAGGAGGGGCCAGACCCCGGCGCGGCTGCCATCGGGGCGGGTCAGCCCGTGGATGTCCAGCACATCGACGGCATGGCCCGCCGCGCACAGGCGCGCGTGGACGGCGCGGGCCACGGCCTCGGCCCCGCCACCGGCGCGCAGGTCGCCATGCGCGAGAAGGATCCTCATTCCGTGGCCTCCAGCGCCCGGGCAAGGCGCGCGATCTCTGCGGGGCTGACACGGGGCGGCGCGTCATGGAACCAGGCGGCGCGCAGCGCGGGTTTCAGGGCGGCGGGCAGGTGCCGGCGCAGCCATGTCTTGGCGCCGCTTCGGTGCAGCAGGGCGTTGAGCGCGGGCAGACGCGGGCTGGCAGCCGCGTTGCGGGCCACCGCGCCGGGATCGAAGCCGCCGGGGTCCAGGTCGAGAAAGCGCGCGATGCGTTCCAGGGTCGCGCGGGGGTCGGACACCATGTCCTCGAACCGCAGGGGCAGGTGGGCGGCGCCGAACTCTGCGGCGACGCGGGCCACGCCCGGCGCCTGCCGCGAGGGACGCAGGAGGAACCGCGCGGGCAGCGGGGTGCGGCCCGCCAGTTCATCGTCAAGCTCGGACCCCAGGGGCGCCCGCGTGCGCCCGGTGCGCCGGGCCAGCCCGTAATGCGACAGCGCCCGGTCGAGGGGCGCGCGCGTCAGGGTCAGCACACGGGCGTCCGGAAAGGCGGCGCGGATCGCCGCCGGCGCCTCGGGGCAGTCGAGATAGCTGGTCGAGGCGTCGCAGCGCCACCGCTGCGTCATGTCGGAGAACAGGCGCAGGTAGTCGGCCCTTTCGCGGAAGACGGCGAATTGCGCCGGTCGCCCCGGGCGATAGCGTGCCGGGTCCACGTCGTTCAGGTGCGTGGCGCGCACGTAGTCCTCGGGGAAGTCATGGGCGGCGAAATGCGTCGGCTCTTTCACTGGGGACAGGGCGATGTCGGGGTGGCTGGCCAACCAGTGCGCCAGCTGGGTCGAGCCCGCGCGCGGCGCGGCCACCAGGAAGAGGTTGGGCGCCGTCATGCCGGAAGGCGCGCGGGGGGGCGCAGCGGCGCCCTTGGCGAAGGCGGCGGGTGTCGCGACGGCCCTGGTGACGCCTGCCGCCCCGGATTGCTGCGCAGGCCGGGCAGGGCGGCGGCAAGGCGGGCCAGCGCGGCGCCGCCGAAGGCCAGGTGCGACAGGATTGCCAGCAGCGCGACCGCGGGGGCCAGCCGGAGGCCCGCGCTGGTGGCCGACAGCGTGGCGACCGCGCCCAGATAGCTTGCGGCGGGCAGGGCCAGAAGCGGCCAGACGGGCGCCAGCGCGGCCAAGGGCAGCGACATCGCGGCGGCCATCGGCAGCGCCTGGCGCAGCGCGGGCCTGCGGCGGTGGCGCAGAAGGGTTTCCATGCGCCAGCGCCCGTTGCGCGCCATCTGCCGGGCCAGCGCGGCGGGCGAGGCCCGCGGCAGGTAGGTGACCGGCAGATCGCCCGCCAGCCAGATGCGCCCGTTCCCGGCGGTCAGGCGCAGGTCGAGCTCTGCATCCTCGTTCGCGGCAAAGCCGGTGTCGTAGCCGCCCAGCGCCAGGAACCGGTCCAGCCGGACCGCGGCGTGGTGGCCGTGATCGACCCAGCCCCCGGCCGTCCTGCGCCGGTGGGTCGCGCCGCCGTGGCCCAGCCAGCCGCGTTGCAGGGCCGCCGCGGCCGCCTGCCAGCCCGCCGCGCCGCGCGCGATCAGCGGAACCGCCACGCTGTCGGCGCCGGTGGTTTCCAGCCGCTCGAGCAGCGCGGCGACGAAGCCGGCGGGATAGCGGGCGTGGGCATCCATCCGGATCAGGACGCGCGCGCCCGCCGCGGTGGCGCGCCGCGCCGCGAGGTTGACGGCGGCGGCCTGCGCGCGCGCGGGGTTGTCGATCAGTGCCACGCCGGGGATCGCGGCGGCATAAGAGGCGGCGATGGCCCGGGTCGCGTCGGTGCTGCCGCCGTCGACGATCCAGATCGGCGCGGTCACGCCATCCGCCAGCAGCCCGTCCAGCACCGCCCCAAGGTGGGCGGCCTCGTTCAGGGTGGGAATGACGATGACGACGTCAGGAGGCTGCGGCATGGAACCCGGACTGCGATTGCTTCCGCCGCAGACTGTGGCCGGGGCGATGAACGGGCGGTTAAGCCGCCCGCACCGGACCCAGCGGAATAGGTCCAATGCTATGGAACTTCGCCAGCTCCCACGCGTAGCGCCGCGCGACGAGCGCCGTGGTGTCGGCGTCGTACCACAGCCGCCAGTCGGGGCCGGGGCGCCGGTTGAGGACCGGGAAGACCGCCGGCGGCTCCATCCCCAGGGCGGACATCAGGGGCGGCAGGTCGCTGTCCAGGTGGTCCAGCCGCAGGATGTCGGTGACCAGCGGCGCGCCGTCCGGGGCATGGCACCAGGCATGGGCCGACCAGGTGCCGTAGCGGCGCCAGCGCTGGTGCCGCCGCCCGCCGCCGCCGCGCCCGTCCGGACGGCTGGCGCGCAGCCAGTCGCGAAAACCGGGCACCGGAAGGCCCAGCCGGGCCCGCAGGTGCCACAGGCCATCGACCTGCCGGATCATCCGGTAGAGCGACACGAGGCGGGGATAGGGGTTGCGTACGCAGGTGACGCGGCGGTAGCCGTCGAAGTCCCAGCCCCGGCGCCGGAACAGCATCCGCGCCTCCAACGGGGACATGTGCGGGTAGAACGGGTAAAGGCGCGACGTCTGCCGCCATGGCCGCACGGGTTCCTCCGCCAGCGGCGCGAAGACCGCGCGCAGGGTTTCGGACCCGGTCTTGGGGAAGGAAAAGACGATCAGGCGGCGGGAATGACAGACGATCATTCCCGCCAGGCTAGACGGCCCGGGTTAACGGGCCGTGAGCATCCGTCACTTCTCGGCGGGCTTGCGGCCCAGGCCGATCTTCTTGGCGGTGGCGGCACGCGTCTTTGAATACGACGGGGCCACCAGCGGATAGTCCTTGGACAGCTGCCAGCGCGCCTTGTAGGCCGCCGGGTCGAGGCCATGCTCTGTCGACAGGTGACGCTTGAGCGTCTTGAAGCCCTTGCCGCATTCCAGGCAGAAGATCGCGTCCTTCTTGACGGAGCTGTCGATCGGGACGGCGGGCGTCAGGACTTCGGGCGCGGCCGCTTCTTCTGCAGCGGCGGGGGCGCCGCCGTCGAGTTCATTCAGCGTTGCATGGACGGAACGGATCAGGCCCGGCAGTTCCGCCGCGCCCATCTGGTTGCGGCCTGCAAAGGCGGCGACGATTTCGGATGTCAGGACGATCAGGTCATCGCCGTTGTCTTCGGAGCTCATGCTGCTTCCTTTACTTGATATTTCACGCGTAAACTATCCGTTTCGATTTACTTCGTAAATGGATAATTTTGCCATTATTTCTGGTTGAGTTTGATAATCCGTGACGGGAGTCGCGCTCAAGGCCAGGTGTTCAAATATGTACAAATTGAAACGCCCGGTAAACTTTACCGGGCGTCTTGAGTTACATCTCTGCTTCTTGGGACGTCAGCGACCGATGGCGCTGTAATCCTCGAAACCGGCGCGCTTCGCATCGCGGCGCGAGTATATGTTGCGCAGGTCGGCCATGCGCGGGGTGCTCATCTTCTTCGCCAGTTTCTTGAGGTCGAGCGCGCGGAACTCGTTCCATTCGGTCAGGATCACGATGGCGTCGGCCTTCTGCGCGGCCTTGTAGGGGTCGTCCATCCAGGTCACGCCGGGCAGGAGCGCCTCTCCCTCGCGCCGGCCCTGGGGATCGACGACGCGCACCTTCGCGCCGCCACCCACCAGCGCGGGCACGATCGTCAGCGACGGCGCCTCTCGCATGTCATCGGTGTTGGGCTTGAAGGTGACGCCCAGCACCGCGACGGTCTTGCCGTTCACCGAGCCGTCCAGCAGGTCGACGATCTTGTCGATCATCCGGCGCTTGATCTCTTCGTTGACCTTGATGACGGTCTCGGTGATCTGCATCGGCACCGCGTGGTCCTGGCCGATCCGGGCCAGCGCCTGGGTGTCCTTGGGAAAACAGCTGCCGCCATAGCCGGGGCCGGCATGCAGGAACTTGTTGCCGATCCGGTTGTCGAGGCCCATGCCCTTGGACACTTCCTTGACATCGGCGCCGACCTTTTCGCACAGAGCGGCGATCTCGTTGATGAAGGTGATCTTGGCGGCCAGAAAGGCGTTGGCGGCGTATTTTATCATCTCGGCCGATTCCAGGTCGGTCGTGACCACCGGGAAATCGCGCAGGTAAAGCGGGCGGTAGATGTCGTTCATCACCTCTGCCGCGCGGTCGGACTGGACGCCCACCACCACGCGGTCGGGGCGCATGAAATCGTCGATGGCGGCGCCTTCGCGCAGGAACTCGGGGTTCGAGGCGACGTCGAACTCGGCCTGCGGGTTGGCCTTGGCGATGGTCTGCTTGACCTTGCGGTTGGTGCCGACGGGGACGGTGGATTTGGTGACCACGACGGTATAGCCGGTCATGGCGTGCGCGATCTCTTCGGCGGCGGCCATCACGTAGGTGAGGTCGGCGTGCCCGTCGCCGCGCCGCGTGGGCGTGCCCACGGCGATGAAGACGGCGTCGGCGCCGTCCACGGCACTCGCCAGATCCCCGGTGAAGGACAGGCGCCCGGCCTCGACGTTCTTGGCCATCAGCGCGTCGAGCCCCGGCTCGTAGATCGGCACCTCGCCGCGTTCCAGCATCTCGATCTTGCGCGGGTCCTTGTCGACGCAGATCACGTCATGCCCGAAGTCCGAGAAACACACCCCCGAGACGAGCCCCACATAGCCCGTGCCGATCATCGCGATACGCATGGTATATCCCTTGCCCTGAATGGCCTTGCCTGCGCGAAAGCCCATAGCGGGCACATCCCGCGATGGAAAGTGCGATTGCCGCGCCGGGCCTCTGTCGGGGCGAACCTGTTGCGGCGGGCCTACTGCGGAGCGGCGCGATCAGGCGGGCAGGACGTCATCCTCTGCCAGGTAGGGGCCGGTCTGCACCTCGATCAGGACAAGCGGCACGCGGCCGGGGTTTTCCAGCCCGTGGACCGCGCCGAGGGGGACAAAGACGGTGTCGTTCTCGCTGACCAGGCGGGCGGCGCCGTCGATGGTGGCGCGGCCCGTGCCCGAGACGACGATCCAGTGTTCGGCACGGTGGACATGGGCGCAGGGCGCCAGCGATCCGCCGGGCGCGACATGCAGGCGGCGCACGCAGAACCTGTCGCCCTGCTCCAGCGTCATGGCGGGGCCGGGCGCGGCGAGGGCGCTGCCGACAAGCGTGGCGGCGGGGGGCGCATAGGTCATCATCGGGTCCTTTCGCGGGCAACCGGACCAGCGTGGACCAAGGATGATTAACGGCAGGTAAACCTGCGCGCGCCCTCAGACCGAAAGCGTCGCCTGCACCGCGCGTTGCCAGCGGGCATAGCGGGCGTCGCGGGTGGCGGCGTCCATCGCGGGTGTGAAGCGGCGGTCGAGCGCCCAGGTCCGGGCGAACTCGTCCATCGCCGGGTAGGTGCCCGCGCGCATTCCCGCCAGCCACGCCGCGCCAAGCGCCGTCGTCTCCAGCACCTCGGGCCGGTCGACGGGCGCGCCCAGGATGTCAGACAGGAACTGCATCGCCCAGTCCGACGCAGACATGCCGCCGTCGACGCGCAGCACGGCCTCGCCGCTCGCCGCCCAGTCGGCCTGCATCGCCTGCAGCAGGTCGCGCGTCTGGAACCCCACGCTTTCCAGCGCGGCGCGCGCGAATTCCGCCGGGCCCGAGTTGCGCGTCAGCCCGTAGACGGCGCCCCGGCAATCGGGGTTCCAGTAGGGCGCGCCCAGCCCGGTGAAGGCGGGCACCAGGACCAGGTCCTGCCCCGGATCGGCGGCATCGGCCAGCGCATGGGTCTCGGGCGCGGCGCGGATGATCTTCAGCCCGTCGCGCAGCCATTGCACCACGGCGCCCGCGATGAAGATCGAGCCTTCCAGCGCATAGGTGGGCGTGCCGTCCAGCTGGTAGGCGATGGTGGTCAGAAGCCGGTTGGTCGAGGTCACCGGATCGGCCCCGGTGTTGAGCAGCGCGAAACAACCGGTGCCATAGGTGGATTTCAGCATGCCGGGCGCGAAACAGGCCTGCCCCACGGTGGCGGCCTGCTGGTCGCCGGCGACGCCCAGGATCGGGATCTCGCGCCCGAAAAGGTCGGCGCGGGTGGTGCCGAAATCGGAGGCACAGTCGCGCACCTGGGGCAGCATCGCCATGGGAATGCCCAGCATCTCGCACATCTCGGCAGACCACTCGCCCTTGCGGATGTCGTAAAGCAGGGTGCGCGCGGCATTGGTGGCGTCGGTGACATGCGCCGCGCCGCCCGTCAGGTTCCAGATCAGCCAGCTGTCCACGGTGCCGAACAGAAGCGCGCCCTTCGCGGCGCGGTCGCGGGCGCCGTCCACGGTGTCGAGCAGCCATTTCAGCTTGGTCCCCGAGAAATACGGGTCGAGCAACAGGCCGGTGATTTCCGTCACGCGGGGTTCGTGCCCCTGCTGGCGGAGCGTCTCGCAGATCGGCGCGGTGCGGCGGTCCTGCCAGACGATGGCGTTGTGGATCGGCTGGCCGGTGGCCCTGTCCCAGACGACGACGGTCTCGCGCTGGTTGGTGATGCCGATGGCGGCGATGTCGGCGGCGCGGAGGCCCGCGCGCTCGATCGCGGCGCGGCAGGTGCCGGCGGTGGTCGACCACAGGTCGGCGGGGTCGTGTTCCACCCAGCCCGAGGCGGGATAGTGCTGGGTGAACTCCTCTTGCGCGACGGCGGCGATGCGCATGTCGGCGTCGAACAGGATCGCCCGGCTGGAGGTGGTGCCCTGGTCGATGGCAAGGATATGGGTCATGGCGACGCTCCGGTTCGGTGTCGGTGCAGCTAAGCGCAGGGACGCGCGGGGATCAATCGCGGCGATTTGCGGGTTCAGGCGGCGGGGCGAAGGCTGGCGCGGCGCGAGGTCATCCAGGCCTGAAGCGCCCGCACCTGGTCGTCGTCCAGCCTGAGCCCCAGTTTCGAGCGCCGCCAGAGCACGTCGTCGGCGGTGCGGGCATATTCGCGGTCCATGAGCCAGGCGACCTCGGCCCCGGTCAGGGTGGCGCCGAAGTCCTCTCCAAGGTCCTCGGGTCCGGTTGCGGTGCCGAGGATCTCGCGCGCCTCTGTCCCGTAGGCGCGGACGAGGCGCTTGGCCCAGCGTTCGGACAGGAAGGGATAGTCGGTGTGGAGGCCCGCGATCAGGCCGGGGACCCCATCGACGGGGAAATCGCCGCCGGGAAGTGGCACGCCGGCGGTCCATGCCGCGCCTGTCTTGGGGATCACGCCCGCGATCTTCGCCAGCGCGCTTTCGGCAAGGCGGCGGTAGGTGGTGATCTTGCCACCGTAGACGTTGAGCACGGGCGCGCCGCCGCTGTCGTCGAGCTTCAGCACGTAGTCGCGCGTGGCTGCCGTGGCCGAACTCGCGCCGTCGTCGTAGAGCGGCCGGACGCCGGAATAGGTCCAGACGATATCGTCACGGGTCACGGGCTGGCGGAAATACTCCGAGGCGAAGCGCAGGAGGTAGTCGCGCTCTGCCTCGGTGCAGGTGGGCGGCGTGGCGGGGTCGGCGTGTTCCTGGTCGGTGGTGCCGATCAGGGTAAAATCGGTCTCGTAGGGGATGGCGAAGATGATGCGCCCGTCGGTGCCCTGGAAGAAATAGCAGCGGTCGTGGTCGTAGAGCTTTCGGGTGACGATATGGCTGCCGCGCACCAGCCGCACGCCAGCGCTCGCGTTGCGGCCCAGCGCGCCGGTCAGGACCTGCGCCACCCACGGCCCGGCGGCGTTGACGAGCATCCGGGCGCGTCGGGTAAGTGTCTGGCCCGTCTCGGTATCTTCCAGCGTGACGTGCCAGAGCCCATCCTGCTGGCGCGCGCCGGTGACGCGCGTGCGGGTGAGGATCGTGGCGCCGCGCCGTTCGGCGTCGCGCGCGTTCAGCGCGACGAGGCGGGCGTCCTCGACCCAGCAGTCCGAGTATTCGTAGGCGGTGGCGAAGCGGTCCTGCAGGGGGTCTCCGGCAGGGTCGGCGCGCAGGTCGAGCGTGCGGGTGCCGGGCAGGATGCGGCGGCCGCCGAGGTGGTCGTAGAGAAACAGGCCCAGGCGGATCAGCCAGGCCGGGCGGCGGCCCTTCATCCAGGGCATCACGGTGGACAGAAGCCGCGAGGTGGGGGTTTCGCCGTCAAAGCGCATGGCCGGGTGCCAGGGCAGGACGAAGCGCATCGGCCAGCTGATGTGCGGCATGGCCCGAAGGAGCGTCTCGCGTTCCACAAGTGCCTCTCGCACAAGGCGAAATTCGAAATACTCGAGGTAGCGCAACCCGCCGTGGAACAGCTTGGTCGAGGCCGAGGAGGTGGCCTGCGCAAGGTCGCCCTGTTCCGCCAGCACGACCGAAAGACCGCGCCCGACGGCGTCGCGGGCGATGCCGCAGCCGTTGATGCCGCCGCCGATGACAAGGAGGTCGGTGAGCGGGGCGGGGTCGGCGGCGGGCATGGGAAAGCTCCTGCTGGTGTCGTGGAGACGAACCATTTATACCCGCGCTTTGTCAAGTTTTGTGTTCGTTTGTGTTCTTTTTTGGTGCGAACCCGCCGTGCAGGGGCTGTCGGCATCGCGTCGGCAAAACGTCTGCATGACGTCGGCGTCATTTCCGGAAGGGGGAACGCGCCTTCGGGGCATCGAGCCCCTGCGGCGCGTGCCGCTGGCGGGAGTATTTGGGAACAGAAGAAGGTGTGGCGGGGGGCCGGGTGGTGGCGCGGCGGGCCGGGAGGTGGCGGTGTGCGCCGGGTGGTGGCGGTGTGCGCCGGGGCGGGTCAGGTCGCGGCGGGCGGGGCGAGGGTGACGGCGGTGCCCCAGTCGCGGCAGCGCGCGGCGAGGGCGGCGGGCAAGGGGCGGTCGGTGAAGAGCGTGCCGATCTCTGCCAGCGAGGCGATGCGGGCGGGTGCGGTGCGTTGCAGCTTGGAATGGTCGGCGACAAGGCAGCTGTGCCGGGCCTGGCGCAGGATGGTCTGGCTGACCGCCACCTCCTGGATGTCGTAGTCCAGGAGGTCGCCCTGGGTGTCGAGGGCCGAACAGCCGATCACGGCGATATCGACCTTGAACTGCTCGACGGTGCGCATGGTCAGGCTGCCCACCAGCCCGCCATCGGCGCGGCGCAGCGTGCCGCCGGCCACCACGATCTCTGCCCGCGGGTTGGCGACGAGGATGTTGGCCACGTTCAGGTTGTTGGTGACCACCAGCAGGTCGCGGTGGTCGAGGAGCGCGCGGGCCACGGCCTCGGTGCTGGTGCCGATGTTGAGAAAGACCGAGGCGCCGTCGGGGATCGTGGCGGCGCAGGCCCGCGCGATGGCGGTCTTGGCGTCTGCGTTCAACGCGCGGCGGTCGTCGTAGCCGATGTTGGACACGCCCGAGGGCAGGATCGCCCCGCCGTGGACCCGCTCCAGCCGCCCGGCCTCTGCCAGTTCGGCCAGGTCGCGGCGGATCGTCTGGCGGGTCACGCCGAAATGCGCGGCCAGCCCGTCGACGGTGACCTTGCCCCGGGTGCGGGCGATGTCGAGGATCTCGGGCTGGCGGAAGGTTTGCGTCACGCGGTCAGTCGGCCCATTCCCAGGGGCGGGTGAACTCTCCGAGCTTGTGCATCACCGCCTCGCGGTCGACGTCGCCGTTGGCGCGCACGCGCGCGACGAGACCGCGTTTCTTGTCCTCGACCACGTCGACCACCTCTGCCGCCAGATCGGCGCGGTGGAGGGCGGCGTTGTAGACGCGCATGATCGCGCGCTTGCGCAGGTCGGGCTTGAACACCTTGCCCACCGCGGTCTTGGGCAGCTCGTCGAGGATTTCGAGATGCTTGGGATGGGCGGCGTGTTCGTGGATGCGGCCGCGGGCGAATTTCAGAAGCTCGGCGCTGTCGGCGTCGGCGCCCTCGACCAGTTCCACGTAGACGCAGGGCAGTTCGCCGGCGAAGGCGTCGGGCTGGCCGATGGCGCCGGCGAAGGCGACGGACTGGTGCGCCAGGAGCGCCTCTTCGATCTCTGCCGGGTCGATGTTGTGGCCGCCGCGGATGATGAGATCCTTGGCCCGGCCCGTGATCCAGAGATAGCCGTCGGCGTCGAGACGCCCGAGGTCGCCGGTGCGCAGGAAACGCTCTTCGGCGAACAGGCCGATGTTCTTGTCGGAGTCGGTATAGGTGCGGCCCGGAAAGACGCCGGGGTTCGACACGCAGATCTCGCCGATCTCGTCCACCGCGCATTCGCGGGTGATCGAGCCGTCGGGTTCGCAATGCAGGATGCGCACGTCTGTGTGGGGAAACGGGATGCCGACCGAGCCGATCTTCTTGGCGCCCTCGGGCGGGTTGCAGGAGACGAGGCAGGTCGCCTCGGTCAGGCCGTAGCCCTCGACGATGGTGACGCCGGTGGCCTTCTCGAACCGGTTGTAAAGCTCGACCGGCAGCGGGGCCGATCCCGAGAAGGCGAGGTGCAGCGACGAGATGTCGGCATCGACCTTGCGCTGCATCAGTGCGGCGATGGCGGTGGGCACGGTGATGACGAAGCTGACCTTCCAGCGTTCGATCAGCTTCCAGAAGTTGTCGAAGACGCCGGCGCCGCGATAGCCCTGCGGCGTGGGAAACACCACGTGCGCGCCCGAGGAGAGCGCGGCGTTCAGCACCACCACGGCGGCGAAGACGTGGAACAGCGGCAAGGGGCAGATCAGCGTGTCGGTCTCGGTGAACAGCAGGCGCTGGCCCAGCCAGCCGTTGTAGACCTGGCCCGAGTAGCGCTGCTGCGCGACCTTGGGCATGCCGGTGGTGCCGCCGGTGTGGAAATAGGCGCAGATCCGGTCGCCGTCGCTGTCGGGGAAGTCGAGCCGGGTGTTCTGGCGCGCGAGTTCCTTCATGAAGTTCAGGACGCGGGCCTTGTGGCGCACCGTGGTCTTGGGGCGCACCAGCGGCACGATCCAGGACTTGGGCGGCGTGAGGTAGCGCAGGAGGTCGACCTCGAGCACGGTTTCCACGTCGGGCGCCATCGCCACGGCGTCGGCGGTCTTCTGAGACACGTCCGTCTTGGGAAAGCCGCGCAGGGTGACGACGACGCGGGCGCCGGTCTCGCGCAGGATGGCGGCGATCTGTTCGGCGTCGAGCAGCGGGTTGATCGGGTTCACGATGCCCGCGATCGAGCCGCCGAGCAGGGTGAAGAGCGTTTCGTTGCAGTTGGGCAGGACGAAGGCGACCACATCCTTCTCGCCGATGCCGAGCGAGCGGAAGAGGTTGGCGGCCTGCACGCAGCGGTCGTGAAAATCCTGCCAGGTGAGGGTTTCGGCCTTGTCGTCGGGGCCCGAGAAGAGCTGAAAACTCATCGCGTTGCGGGAACCGAATTTCTGGGTGGTGCGCGACAGAAGGCCGTAGATCGTTTCGGGGACGTCGCGGTCGTCCCAGGGCATCTCGTTCTGGATCGCGTTTCGGTCGGCGACCGAGGCGAAATTTCCTACCATTGGCGGTTCTCCTCCCCGAGGCCCTGTGCCGGGCCTTCGCAATTCCGTTCAAGATGGGTTCAAACGGGGCGCTGGGCAAGGTTGCCGTTGCGGCGGGGGGGCCGATTACTCGGCCGCGAGGCCCTCGGTGAACTGAAGTTGCGCCAGGCGGGCATAGAGGCCGCCTTCGGCGACAAGCTCTGCGTGTGTGCCTTCGGCGACGATGCGGCCGGCCTCGAACACCAGGATGCGGTCGGCCTTCTTCACGGTGGCAAGCCGGTGGGCGACGATGAGCGTGGTGCGGTCGGCGGACAGGCGTTCGACGGCCTGCTGCACCGCGCGTTCGCTTTCGGCGTCGAGCGCGCTTGTCGCCTCGTCCAGGAGCAGCACCGGCGCGTCGCGCAGGATCGCGCGGGCGATGGCGATGCGCTGTTTCTGGCCACCCGACAGCATGACGCCGCGTTCGCCCACGTAGGTGTCGTAGCCGTCGGGCAGGTCGGACAGGAAATCATGCGCGGCGGCGGCGCGGGCGGCGGCCTGGACCTCTTCGTCGCTGGCGCCGGGGCGGCCGAAGCGGATGTTCTCGCGTGCGGTGTCGGCGAAGATCACCGGGTCCTGCGGCACCAGCGCGATGGCGCGGCGGAAGTCGTCGCGGGCCATGTCGCGCAGGTCGGTCCCGTCGAGCCGGATCACCCCCGACGTGGGATCGTAGAAGCGCAGCAGAAGCTGCATGATGGTGGACTTGCCGGCACCGGACGGACCCACCAGCGCGACGGTCTCGCCGGGCTGGATCGTCACGGATATGCCGTGCAGCGCGGTCTGGCCGGGCCGCGCGGGATAGCTGAAGGTGACCTCGTCGAACTCGATCCGGCCCTCGGCCCGGCCCGGCAGCGCGCGGGGGCTGGCGGGGTCCTTGACGCTGTCTTCGGTGTTCAGAAGCTCTACCAGCCGTTCGGTGGCGCCGGCGGCGCGCTGAAGCTCTCCCCAGATTTCCGACAGGGCGGCGACGCCACCCGCGACCATGATCGCGTAGATGACGAACTGCACCAGCTCGCCCACGCTCATCAGGTCGGCGCGCACGTCGCGGGCGCCGACCCAGAGCACGCCGACGATGCCCGAGAACACCAGCGCGATGATGATGACGGTCATCGCGGCGCGGGTGGCGACCCGGCGCTTGGCGCTGTTGAAGCTTTCCTCGGTCACATCGGCGAAGCGGCGGCGGGACACGCCTTCGTTGGTGAAGGCTTGCACCGCCTGCACCGATGTCAGCGCCTCGGAGGCGTTGCCCGAGGAGGCGGCGATCCAGTCCTGGTTCTCGCGGCTCAGCTTGCGCAGGCGGCGGCCCAGCACGATGATCGGCACGATGACGGCGGGCACGATCAGCAGCACGAGGCCGGTCAGCTTGGCCGAGGTCAGCATCATCAGCACCAGCCCGCCGATCAGGATCAGCAGGTTCCTGAGCGCGATCGAGATGGACGACCCGATGACCGACAGCAGAAGCGTGGTGTCGGTGGTGATCCGGCTGAGCACCTCGCCGGTCATGATGCGTTCGTAGAAGCTGGGGCTCATCCCGATGACGCGGTCGAAGACGGCCTTGCGGATGTCGGCCACGACCCGCTCGCCCAGCCGCGTCACGAGGTAATAGCGCGTGCCGCTGCCCAGTGCGAAGAGCGCGGCGATGGCCAGGGCCGCAAGGAAGTAGCTGTCGAGCAGCCCTTCTGCCGAGGTTTCGAACCCGTCGACCACGCGGCGCACGGCCAGCGGCAGGGCCAGCGACACCACGGCCGTCACGATCAGCGCAAGGATCGCGGCGGTGAGCAGCGCCCGGTAGGGCCGCAGGAAGGGCCAGAGCTGGCGCAGCGCGCCGAGGTCGCGCGATTTCTGACGCTCTTCGTTCTTGGTCGGTTCGGCCATGCGGTATCCTGTTGCTGGCGGACGGGATACCCGAGCATGCAATGGGCGGCAAGACAGAGGGTTCTGCGGCAAATGGTGGCCGGGTTTATCGGTGCCTTGTGGTGTCCGGGTGGAGGACGCCTCGCGCGGAGCAGCCGCCGCAAGCAGACCGGGCAGCGGATGGCGGTGCCCATCTGGTGCCCCGTGTTGGGGTGATGCCCTTGCGCGGGTCGGGCGGAGAGTCCCCGCCCGGAACAGCCGCGAAGCGGCCCGGGCAGCGGATGGCCGCCCGGACGGCCAGCCGCTTTGGGGACGTTTGCGCGGGGGTGGAGGTCGTCCGGACTTGGGCGGGATAAAGTGAAGACCTCGGGCGTTGGAGGCGGCTGACCGCGGCCATCCGCGGCCCTTTGTTGCGATCGGGCCCGGCGTGGTCCGCACCGGGACATCCCGTCCCGGGCATCCGCGCCGGCCGCCGTCCATGGGCCTGCTTGCCTCGACGGGACGCTGGGCCTAGCCTGCCGGGGTTTTCAAGGGAGGCGAGGCGATGGCAGAGGTGGACTGGGCGCGGATGAAGGCGCATGAATTGCGCGCGCTGGCAGAGGCGGGTGCGGTGGTGATCCTGCCCATCGCCTCGATCGAGCAGCACGGCCCGCATCTGCCGGTGATGACCGACACCCGGCTGGGGCAGGAGGTGGCGCTGCGGGCGGCGCGCAAGGCGCAGGCGGTGCGGCCCGTGGTGGTGGCGCCCGTCGTCTGGTCCGGCCTGTCGGAGCATCACATGCCCTATGGCGGCACCCTGACCGTCAGCCACGCCACGTTCCGCGCGCTGATCCGCGACCTGGTCGAGGCGATCGCGCGGCACGGGTTCCGCGATATCCTCATCTCCAACAGCCACGGCGGCAACATCGTGGCGATGAAGCAGATCTGCGACGAGTTGTCCGAACAGGTGGACGCGACGCTGGTGGGCGTGACCTACGTGATGGAGGCCGCCCGCGCCTATGCCGACATCCTGGAGGATCAGCCCTTCATCATGCATGCCTGCGAGGGAGAGACGGCGATGATGATGGTCTGCGAGCCCGACCTGGTGGACGCGTCGGACCTGGCGTCGCTGGCGGACGGGATGCGCGAGGGGCCGGATTTCCTGTCGGCGGGCAAGACGGCCTATCGCTGGCGGCCCTTCACGCACATGACGGGCAACGGCGTGGCGGGGAACCCGGCGCGGGCCAATGCCGGCAAGGGAGAACTGATGCTGGAGGCGGGCGCCGAGGCGCTGGCGCAGCTGATCGTGGACCCCGCCACATGGGCCCCGCCCGTGGACCGGCGCGGTGAGGGCACCGGCGGGGTGCCCTTCCGGCGCTAGAGACCCAGGAAGCCCGCGACGGCTGCGGTGAAGGCCGCGGGTGCGTTCAGGTTGGCGACATGGGCGGCGCCGGGGATCTCTGTATAGGTGCCGCCCGGCGTGGCGGCGGCCATGGCGCGCATGACCTCGGGGGGCGCGCCCTTGTCCTCTGACCCGCCGACAAAGAAGATCGGCGCGCGGGCCTCGCCCAGGTGGCGCAGGTAGTCGAGCCCCTTGAGCGCGTGGCAGCAGGCGATGTAGCCCGCCGGATCGTTCGACAGCACCATCTCGCGGATGCGGGCGGTGGCGTCGGGGTTGGCGGTGCGCCAGTCCCCGGTCAGCCAGCTGGCCAGCGTGGCGTCGGCGATGGCCTCCAGCCCGCCCGCCTGCACCCGGGCGATGCGCTCGTCCCACATGGTCTGGACCGGGGGCGGCGCGTCGGCGCGGCCATCGGCGCAGACGACGCGGGTGATACGGTCGGCGTGGTGGATGGACAGGCCCATGCCGGTCATCCCGCCCATGGACAGGCCCATGAAGGCCGCCGTTTCGATGCCGAAATGGTCCATCAGCGCGATCAGGTCACCCGTCAGGTCGGAAAAGCCGTAAGGGCCGGGGGGCGTGTCGCTGCCGCCGTGGCCGCGTGTGTCGTAACGCAGGACGCGGTAGCGCGCGGTCAGCGCGTCGATCTGCGGGTCCCACATCGCCAGCGTCGCGCCCAGCGAGTTCGACAGGATCAGCCAGGGCGCATCGGCGGGGCCGTCGACGCGGGTGTTGAGCGTGACACCCCCGGCCAGCGTGGCGCGGGTCACTCTGCCGCCCGCGTCTCGGCGGCGATGGCGGTGTTCACGCGCGGCTTGACCTGCTCGGCCAGCAGGACCATCGACCGGCGGGAGAGGTCCACGTCGGCCCAGTCCTTGCCGGCCACCAGGAGCGTGCCGAAATCGCCCACCTCCTCGCGGAAGGCCAGAAGATCGTCGGCGACCTTGTCGGGCGTGCCCCAGATGATGAGCCGTTCGCAGACACGGTCCAGTGTCACCTCGTCGTCGGGCTGGTCCTTGTGCTCCTTGAACAGGTTGACGCGGTTGTGCTTGCGCATCTTGGTCAGGAGCTGGCTGTAGTAGAAGCGGTAGGGGCTTTGCGGGTCGGTGGCATAGGCGCGCGCGGTGTCCATGTCGTCGGCCACGAAGACCGACTTGGCCACGCGCCAGTTCGCCGGGTCCGCCTTGCGGCCCGCGCGCTCGCAGCCCTCTGCGTATTTCGGCCAGTGCGACGCCACCCATTGCGGCATCAGGAAGTTGGCGCTGATCGGGTCCCAGCCGCGGGCGGCGGCCTCTGTCACGCCCTTTGAAAACGGCGCGACGGCGGTGACGACGATGGGCGGGTGCGGGCGTTGCAGGGGCTTGGGCATGATGCCCTGCCCGATCTCCGTCATCTGGGTGCGTTCGGTCGAGACGTTCCAGAACTTGCCCTCGATGTTGTAGGGCGCCTCGGATTCCCAGATCTTCAGGACCGTGTCGATGCCTTCGAGGAACATGGCCGCACGGTCGTTGTCGAGGTTGCCGAAGACCTCGGCGTCCGAGGCCAGGCCGCCGGGCGAGATGCCGAAGTTGAAGCGCCCGTCCAGCATGTGGTCGATCATCGCGATGTCGGCGGCGACCTTGGCGGGGTGGATGTTGGGCATGTTCACCGTGCCGGTGCCAAGGCGCATCCGCTTCACCGCCGAGGCCAGCGAGGCGATGAAGATCATGCAATTGGTGATGTTCTCGGCCTTGTCGGTGACGTGTTCACCCACGTAGGCCTCTGTGAACCCCAGCTCGTCGGCCAGAAGGAACGCCTCGCGGTCCTCGCGCAGGCACTGGCGCCAGTCCTTTTCCAGCGGGTGGATGGGCATGGTGAAAAAGCCGAGTTCCATCGGACGCCTCCCTTTGCGGTGTGCACGGCAATCTAGCGGGCGCGTTGCCCAAGGCATAATAATAATGGATAACGGTTTCCATTACGCAGGCTGATAGGGGGCAGTGGGCATGGTGACCCTGCGGCAGATCCGTTCGGTGGTGGCCGTGGTCGAGGAAGGGTCGTTCACGCGGGCCGCCGCGCGCGAGAACGCCACGCAATCGGGCGTGTCCCAGCATGTCGCCGCAGTCGAGGCGGTGCTGGGCGTGACGCTGTTCGACCGCACCAGCGAGGGCGTGGTGCCGACGCAGGCGGGGCGGCGCTATTATGCCCATGCGATCGACGTGCTGCGCCACGTCGACATGGCCGCCGGAGAGGCGCGCGCCGCCGCGGGCGGCGTCAGCGGCACCTTGCGCGCGGGGCTGATGCCCGCCTTTACCCGCGCCGCGCTGGCGCCCGCGCTGGACCGGTTCCTGACCGAGTATCCGCAGGTGCAGGTGCAGGTGATCGAGGGCTATTCCGGCACCCTGACCGAGATGGTGCGCGCCGAGACGCTGGATTTCGCGCTGGTGCCCGCCGGGGCGGGGGGCGTCGGGTTGACCGTGACGCACCTGGCGCGGGACCGGGAAATGCTGGTGTCGGGGCCGGTGCTGGGGCTTGCGCCGGGGAAGCCGGTGCGCCTGGCCGAGCTTGGGCCGCTGAAGATCGTGGTGCCCGCGGCGACCAACGTGCGGCGCGCCAAGCTGGAGGAATATTTCGAGACCCACGGCGTGCAGGTCGCCCGCCTGATGGAGATGGACGCGATGCTGGGCACGCTGGGGCTGGTGGCGCGCAGCGACTGGGTGACGGTGCTGCCGGGGCTGATCTGCGTGGGCGACGCGGACGGGGTGCGCCGCCGGGTGTCGCCGCTGGCCGACCCGGCGCTGCATTCGGAGTTCGTGGTGATCGAGCCGGCGCGCCGCCCCCTGTCGCCGCAGGCGCGCCTGTTCCTCGACGCCCTGCGGGGCGAGGTGATGGCGCTGGTGGCCGACTGAGCGCGCCGCGTCAGAGCATGAGTTGCGGCAGCCAGGTCGCCAGCGACGGGATCAGCAGGACGATCATGGCCGCGACGAGGATCAGGATGAAATAGGGGGTCGAACCCCAGAAGATCTTGCCCAGTGTCGCAGTGGGATCGGTGACCGATCCTTTCACCGTGTAGACCAGCAGGCCGAAGGGCGGCGTCAGCAGCCCGGCCTCGATCACCAGGATGCCGAAGATGGCAAAGGCGATGGGGTCGATGCCCAGCGTCATGGCGATGGGCGCGAAGATCGGCACCGTCAGAAGGATGATCGACACCGAGTCGATCAGCATCCCGAGGATGATCCAGATCAGCATCATCAGCGCGATGAGCATCCACGGCTCGACCCCGAGGCCGAAGAACAGTCCCTGGATGTAGTTGACCGCCCCGCCGATGGCGAGAAGGCGCGAATACATCTGCGCGGTGATGAGCAGGAACATGATGGGCGCGGTGGTGCGCCCGGCCTGGAAGATGGCGTTGATGATGTCGCGCCAGCCCATGCCCTTGGCCAGCCCGATCAGGAGGGCGCCGATGGCGCCGAAGCCCGCCGCCTCTGTCGGGGTGAACAGGCCCGTCCAGATGCCGCCGATCACCAGGAGGATCAGCGCAAGGATGCCGAGGCCGCCGATCAGCTCTGACCGCAGCTCTTCGCGCGTCATGGGAACCAGCGGCTCTTCGAAGGCCGGGGCGATCTCGGGGTTCCGGATCGCGGCGATGATGACGTAGGCGGCAAAGAGCGTCGCCAGCACGATGCCGGGGATGATGCCCGCGATGAAGAGCGCGCCGACGCTCATCTCCGTCAGGATCGCCCAGACGATCAGCAGGACCGAGGGCGGGATCAGCATGCCGAGGCAGGCGGACCCGGCCACGGCGCCAAGCGCGAAGGTCTGCTTGTAGCCCACCTTCATCATCTCGGGGTAGGCGATGCGCGAGAAGGCGGCGGCGGCGGCGATGGAGACGCCCGTGACGGCGGCGAAGACCGTGTTGCCCGCGATGGTCGCGATGGCCAGCCGCCCCGGCAGGCGCTTCAGCGTGCGGTCGCAGATGCGGTAGAGGTCGGACGCCGCCCCTGACCTCGATATGAAGTCCCCCATCAGCACGAAGAGCGGTATGACCGCGAAGACGTCCTTGCGGATCGCCTCGTACGCGGTGTTGCCGAGGATCGAGACGGCGGCCTCGAAGCTGCCCAGCATCAGCCAGACGCCGAGGCCCGAGCACACCGCAAGCGCGATGCCGATATGGGTCCCCAGGAAGATCAGCAGGATCAGGAGACCCAGCATCCAGAGCGCGATGTCGCCACCCATGCCCGCGCCCCCTTATTCCACGCCTTCGGGAAGCGCGCCGGGCGCCTCCAGGTCGTTGGCCAGCTTGCCCTGCCAGTCGAGCACGATCATCGACAGGTAGGCCCATGCGCCGAAGACGGACATCACCAGCACCGTGCCGCGGACCGGCCATGTGGGCACGCGCAGCGCGCCTTCGCCTTCGTATTCGCCGATGCGGTAGGCGTCCCAGAAAGAGGGCCAGGTACTCCACAACAGGCCGATGAAGACGGCGAGGCCCAGCAGCATGCACAGCGTCCGAAGAAGGCGGCGCACGGCGTCGGGCACCGCGTCGGCGAAGATAGAGGTGCGCAGCATGGACCCCGAGTAGATCGCCAGCGGCAGTTGCAGGAAGGTGATCGCGACCACCGAGTTCTGGATGATCTCCTTGGTCCCGGGAACCGGGCTGTTGAGCACCGTGCGCCCGGCCACGTCGGCAAAGATCAGAAGTGCCAGCCCCAGTGTCCAGAGCGCCGACACCAGGTGGATCACCCGTGAGATGCGGATCGTCGCGCCCATAGGCCCTCCCCTGCCCATGTGTCCCTTCGGTCCGGGAACGCTATCGGATCGTCCCCAAGCGTCAAGGCCAAAGTTAGCATGTGATAAATTAGCGGCGCGCGATGGTGGGCGCGCCTTTCCCGTTCCAGTTTAGCAGACGATAAACGCTATTGCTTCTTGTTTAGCGAGCGATAAATTAGCGGAACGAGGACCGGGCGAGCGGCGGCAGATCGCAACCCGGACCAACAGAACACCGTTTGCACCAGGGAGGATGAAACCCATGAAAACCGGAAAGACACTTGCGGGCGCACTGGCGTTCGCGGCGCTCGGCGCCGGGGCGGCCAGCGCGGATACCATCACGCTTCGCATCGGTTCGGGCCACCCCAACGGCCCGGCCGTCTATGTCACCGACACCGCGAATTTCTTCGTCCCCGAGGTCAAGCGCCGGGTGGCCGAAGAGACCGAGCACACCATCGAGTTCGTCGAGGGCTACGGCGGCGCGATCGCGGGCGTGGCCGAAACGCTCGAAGCCGTGCAGAACGGCATCCTCGACATCGGCTCGTATTGCATCTGCTTCGAACCGGCCAAGCTGTTCCTGCACAACTTCCCCTACTACGCCCCGTTCGGGCCGCAGGATTCCGACCAGCAGATGAAGGCCGTGCGCGCCGTCTACGATCAGGTGCCCTGGCTGACCGAGCAGTTCACCGCCGAATACGGCCAGGTGCTGCTGGGCCTGCATGGCTGGGACAACTATCACCTTGGCACCACCGATCCGTGGGATACGGTCGAGGACCTTCAGGGCGTCAAGATCGGCGGCGCGGGCCCGAACCTGCCCTGGCTGGAATACGCCGGCGCGGTGCCGGTGCAGTCGACCCTTCCCGACGGCTACCTGTCGCTTCAGACCGGCGTCTACAACGGCTGGCTGATGTTCCCCTCTGCCTACCTCGGCTTCAAGTTCTACGAGCCGTCGCCGAACTATACCCTGATCGGTTTCGGCGCGATGGGCGTGAACGCGCTGACCATGAACCAGCGCAGCTTTGACCGCCTGCCCGAGGACGTGCGCCAGATCATCATCGAGGTCGGCCGCGCCTACGAAGACCAGGCCGGCCAGTCGCTGAACGCCGCGCAGGCCCGCGGGCTTGCCGGGCTGAAGGAGGTCGGCGCCAACATCAAGACGCTGCCCGAAGAGGCCCGCGCCGGCTGGGCCGTGTCGCTGGCCGAGTTCCCGAGCGTCCAGGCCAAGGAGGCCGACGGCCGCGGCATGCCCGGCACCGAGGTCATGAAGGCCTACCTGGCCGCCGTTGCCGACACCGGCTACGCCTGGCCCTTCGAGTACACCATCGAGTGACCCGATCCGGCGGGCGCCCCCTTGCGGGCGCCCGCCCCTTTCGCGAAAGGCCCGACGCCATGGCGCTTTCGGACCGTGTCCCCTACCAGGCCCTTGTCGACCGCCCCCGCCTGCACCTGCCGGGCGGCGCGCGCATCGCGGTCTGGGTGATCCTGAACGTCGAGGAATGGCGCATCGAGGGGCCGATGCCGCGCACCGTGCTGCCTCCGCCCATGGGCCAGCCGCTGATCCCCGACGTGCCGAACTGGTCCTGGCACGAATACGGGATGCGCGCGGGCTTCTGGCGCCAGCACGCCGCGCTGACATCGCGCGGCATCCCGGTGACGCTGGCGATCAACGGCAATGTCTGCCGGTCCTACCCGCGCGTGGCACAGGCCGCGAAGGACGCGGGCTGGGAGTTCATGGGCCACGGCCACCTGCAGGGGCCGATGCACCGGCTGGAGGACCAGGAGGCCGCGATCCGCGAGGCCCTGGACACCATCGAGGACTTCTGCGGCACCCGCCCGCGCAGCTGGGAAAGCCCCGGGCTGACCGAGACCGACGAAACGCTGGACCTCTTGCGCAAGCACGGGGTCGAGTATGTCGCCGACTGGGTGATCGACGACCTGCCAGAGGTGATCGCCACCCCGCACGGCCCCGTCACCACGATCCCCTACACCGTCGAGACCAATGACATCACCGTCTACGCGCTGCAGGGCCACGACTCGGAGGTCTTCGCCACCCGCGGCAAGGCCCAGTTCGACCGGCTGCATGCCGAGGGCGCCGGGAACGCGCGCGTCATGGCGATCTCCATTCACCCCTACATCACCGGCGTGCCGCACCGCATCGGCGCGCTCGAGGCGCTTCTGGACCACATCAAGGCGCAGGAGGGCGTCGCCTGGATGACCGCCAGCGAGATCGGGGACTGGTACGGCGCCGAGATGGCGCGCATCGCAAGGGAGTGACCGGCATGGAGATCATCGAACCCAGCGTCGAGGAGATGCAGGCGCGGCTGGCGCGCTACCGTGACCTGAAGGCGTCGAAACAGGCCTTCGTCGACACGCGCCTGCCGGAGTACGAACGCGACATCTACAACGTGATCGGCCGCGGCGTGACCGAGGACGCCTCGCTCGCCGCGCATATCACCGACGCGCGGTATTTCTCGATCACCTACGTGGGCGCCGAGCCCGGCAAGGGCGCGGCCCTGCACGCGCACGAGACGATCGAGGTCTTCATCCCGCTGACCGGGCGCTGGGCGGCCTACTGGGGCGAGGCGGGCGACAAGGAAATCGCGATCGAGCCCTTCGACGTGATCTCTTTTCCGCCGGGCGTCTACCGGGGCTTTCGCAACATCGGCGACGGACCGGCGATGCTGATGGCCATCATCGGCTCGAAGGAAGCGACCGAGGACGGCGGACGCGTGGCCTGGGCGCCCGAGGTGCTGGCGCGCTCGCATGAGACCGGGCTCAAGGTGAACGCTGCCGGCGATCTCGAGGAAACGGGCTGACGCCTTGCGCCGCGCTGCGCGCGTCGCCCGGCGAACGCGCCCGCGGGGGCATTGAGCCCCCTTGGGCGCGTGCCTTCGGCGAGAGTATTTGTGAACAGAAGAAGCAAGAGTTCGTTTACCAACCCTCGGTAAGGTGAGCGGGCGGTACAGCCTGGAGAGGCGATGACCGCAACAGGAGAAGGCCCCTCGCCCCTGGATGGGACGGGGGGCTGACCCCTGTCTTCTTCTGTTGAGAAATACTCCCGCCGGAGGCATGGCGTGCCGGGGCTCGATGCCCCGGCGCGTCATTCATCGGGCGACGCGGCGAAGCCGCGGCGCAAATCCTGTCGTCAGACCCGGCCGAGTGCCTTCAGGATCCGTTCCGGTGTCATCGGCATCTGCCAGATCGACGTGCCCAACGGGCGGAGCGCGTCGTTGACCGCGTTCATTACCGCGGCGGGGGCGCCGCCGGTGCCGGCCTCGCCCGCGCCCTTGGCGCCGAGGACGCTGGTGCGGGTGGGCGTTTCCACGTGCGCGACGTGGATGTCGGGCATCTCGCCGGCCATGGGCACCAGGTAGTCGGCCATGGTGGTGTTCAGAAGCTGGCCCTCGGGGGAATAGAGGCATTCCTCGTAGAGCGCGCCGCCGATGCCCTGCACCACGCCGCCGCGGATCTGTTCGTCGACGAGTTGCGGGTTGATGACGCGGCCGCAGTCCTCGACCGCCCAGAAGTCCAGCACGCGGACGAAGCCGGTGTCCGGATCCACCTCGACATGGGCGGCCATGGCGCCGTTGGTGAAGACGAAGGGGAAATCGGTCACGCGGTAGTGGCGCGTGGCGATCAGTTCGGGCGTCAGGTCCGACGGCAGTTCGTTGCCGCGGTAGTAGACCGTGCGCGCCAGGTCCGAGAGCGTCATGCGCGGCGTGCCGTTCGCGTCGGTGACCGAGCCGTCGCGGATGTCGAGGTCGTCGGGCCTGGCCTGCAGGATCACCGCGGCCACGTCGAGGACCTGGGATTTCAGCGCCAGCGCGGCCTGGAGCATCGCCTCGCCGCCGATGCCCGCCCCGCGCGAGGCCCAGGTGCCGCCGCCGTAGGGCACGGTTTCGGTGTCGCCGGTCTTGACCCGCACGCGTTCGATCGGGACGCCGAAGACCCCGGCGGCGATCTGGGCGAGGATGGCGTTGGTGCCCTGGCCCTGTTCGGTGACGGATGATGCGACCTGAAGCCCGCCGCCCGCGTCGAGCCGGAGCGTGGCGCCGTCCTGGCTGGCGATGGGGGCGCCGCCGACGCCGTAGAACATGGGCGAGGGGTTGGTGACCTCGACCATGGAACAGAAGCCGATGCCGCGGTGGATGCCCTGCGCCCGCAGCGCCGCGTTCTCGGCGCGCAGGCGGTCGTAGTCCATCAGTTCCACCAGCCTGTCCATCGCCTTGTGGTGCGACAGGTCGGCCAGTTTCATGCCCGAGGCGCTGGCGCAGGGATAGCCGTCGTCGCGCATCAGGTTGCGGCGGCGGATCGCCACGGGGTCCATGCCGATGGCGGCGGCGGCGTCTTCCAGCAGGCCGTCGCAGATCGCCATGGCGATGGGGTGGCCCACCGCGCGGTACTGGCACATCATGTTCTTGTTCTGGAACACCACGCGCGCGGTCGCCCGGTAGTTCGGCACCACGTAGGGCGCGCCGGTCAGGTTCAGCACCTGGTTGGCCTCGATCGCCGAGGTGCGGGGATACATGGAAAACGGGCCGATGCCGGTCAGGTCGTCGAAGGCGAGCGCGGCGATGCCGCCGTCTGCTGTCACCGCCATGCGGCCCTCGACCACGTGATCGCGGGCGTGGATGTCGGTCATGAAGCTTTCGGCGCGGTCGGCGACGAACTTGACCGGGCGGCGCAGCACCTTGGCGGCGGCGGCGGTGGCGACCTCGTCCCCGTAGGTGTGGATCTTGATCCCGAACGATCCGCCCACGTCCTCGGCCACAACGCGCACGTTTTCCTCGGGCAGGCCGAGGTGCTTGGCGAAGATGAACTGCATCATGTGGGGCGCCTGGCCCGAGTAGTGGAAGGTCAGGCGGTCTTCGGACGGGTCGAACTCGGCCACGGCGGCGCGGGGTTCGAGCGTGACGCCGGTGTGCCGACCGAAGCGCATCGTGCGTTCGACCACGGTGACGTCGTCGCGGGCGAAGGCGGCGTCCACGTCGCCCACGTCGACCGTGCGCTCCCAGGCGAGGTTGTTGCCGAAGGCGGGGTGGATCACGGGCGTGCCCGGGTCGAGCGCGGTTTCGGCGTCGCAGGCGGCGGGAAGCTCGTCATACTCCACCTCGATCAGCTCGGCGGCGTCCTCGGCTGTCGCGCGGCTGTCGGCGATGACCATGGCCACGGGTTCGCCCTGCCAGCGGGCGATATCGACGGCGATGGGGTGCTGCGGGGCAGAGCGCAGGCCGGCGAGGTGGGTCAGGACGCCGACATAGGGTTCGACGTGCTGCGCCATCTCGGCGCCGGTGAAGACGGCGATGACGCCGGGGTGCGCGCGGGCCGCCGCAACGTCGATGGAGACGATCCGCGCGTGCGCGTGCGGCGAGCGCAGGAAGGCGGCGTGGCCCATGCGGGGCAACTGGATGTCGTCGACGAAGCGGCCGCGGCCTTCGAGCAGGCGGCGCGCATCGGGGCGCGGCACCGTCTTGCCGATGTAGGAGTTCGGGCGGTCGAAGAGGTTCAGGGGGTTCGTCATGCGGTGACCCTTCCTTCGATGACGTCGCAGACGGCGTCCACGATGGCCTGGTAGCCGGTGCAGCGGCAGTAGTTGCCCGACAGGTGTTCGCGGATCGCGGCACGGTCGGCGGAGCCGCCGGTGTCGATGTAGTCGAGCGCGCTGGCCAGCATGCCGGGGGTGCAGTAGCCGCATTGCAGGGCGTTGCGGGCGGTGAAGGCGGCGCGCAGCGCGGCGCCGCGGCCGCTGTCGGCCAGCCCCTCGACAGTGGTGACGCTTGCGCCGTCGGCCTGCACGGCCAGCATCAGGCAGCTGCGCACCGGCGCGTCGTCGACATGGAGCGTGCAGGCACCGCAGACGCCGTGCTCACAGCCGACATGGGTGCCGGTCAGCCCCAGTTCGGCGCGCAGGAAATCGGCGAGGTTCATGCGGACGGGGACGGTGCGGGTGACGCTGTCTCCGTTGACGGTCAGGGTGATGGTGCGGGTCTGGGTCATGACGTGGCCTCCGCCCAGGCGCGGCGCAGCGCAACGCCGGCCAGGTGGCGTTTGGTGTCGGGTCCGGCGTGCAGGTCGCCGTCGATGGGCAGGTCGGCCAGCGCGGCCACGGCGGCGTCGATGTCGCCGGTTGCCAGCGCGGCCTCGGCGCCGGGGGCGCGCACCGGGCGGTCGCTGATGGCGAAGAAGGCCACCCGCACCGCATCGCCAGTGGCGGCGATGCAGACCCCGGCCAAGGCATAGTCGCCGTGGCGGCGTGCCAGTTCGTGAAAGCCGAAGCGCTGGCCGGGCGCGGCAAGGGGCACGCGGATGGCGGTGACAAGCTCGCCGGGGGCGCGGGCGGTCTCGTAAAGCCCGGTGGCCCAGTCGTCGGCGGCGATGGTCCGGGGTCCGCCGGGGCCCTCCACCACCACCTCGCCGCCCAGCGCCAGCAGGACGGCGGGCATTTCCGCCGCCGGGTCGGCCAGCGCGAGGCTGCCGCCCAGCGTGCCGCGCGTGCGGATGGCGGGATGCGCGATATGGGGCAGGGCGCGCGCCATGAGCGGCACGCCTTCCATGACCTGTGCGCTGCCCTCCAGCGCGGCATAGCGGGTCATTGCGCCGATGGTCAGCCAGCCGTCGGCGGCCGTGATCCCGGCAAGGTCCGCCAGCCCGTTCAGGTCGACCAGCAGCGCGGGCGCGGCCATGCGGAAGTTCATCATCGGCATCAGGCTTTGCCCGCCGGCGATCGGTGTGGCGTCTTCCTCTGCCAGAAGCGCCAGCGCTTCGGACAGGCTGGCGGGCCGCTCGTACCGGAAGTCCGGTGCCTTCATGGCCGTATCCTCCCCCCAATGTGATCGGGGCCGCGTGCGGTGCCGCTTGCCCTCTGATGTCTGTACGATCTAATTTATCGCTCTATAAATAGCTGGCAAGCGCCAATTGGAGGGATGTGGCATGGTTCAGGTGAAGCCGAAGACCACCGTGCAGATGAAGATGACGGGCACCGGGCAGACGCATGGCCGCACGCAGGTGCGGGCGCGTGACGTGACGGGCATCGTGGACGAGCCTGCGGAGCGGGGCGGCAGCAACCTTGCGCCGACGCCGACAGAGACGCTGATGGCGTCGCTGATGGGCTGCACCAACGTGATCGCCAAGCGGATCGCCCACGGGATGGGCGTGCAGATGGGCGAGATGAAGATTGAGCTTAGCGCCGATTTCGACCGGCGCGGCACCATGCTGCTGCAAGAGATCGACCGGCCGTTCGACAACATCGTGCTGGACATCACGGTGGCCACCGATGCGACGCCCGAACAGCTTGAAGCGATCAAGACCGATCTTGCCAGGTTCTGCCCCATCGCCAAGGTGATCCGCGGAAATGGCGCGACGATCACCGAGAACTGGACGACAACCCCCCTTTGAAAGGACTGACCATGTCGATGAAACCGATGCCGGGCACGCCCGCGCCGGCGCTGAGCCTGCCGCTTGCGGGTGGCGGCACCTATGATCTTGCCGCCCAGGCGCCGGGTGCGGCGACGATGGTGATCTTTTACCGCGGCCTGCATTGCCCGGTCTGCGAGGGCTATCTTGGCAAGGTGGCCGCCGCCGCGCCGGCCTTTGCCGAAAAGGGCATGCCCATCGTGCTGGTGTCGATGGACCCCGAGGACCGCGCGGTGAAGGCCAAGGCCGACTGGGGGCTGGGCGATCTGCCCGTGGCCTATGGCCTGACCGAGGCGCAGGCCCGCGCGTGGGGGCTTTATGTCACCAATTCGATCAAGGAGGCGGAAACGGACGTGTTCTGCGAACCGGGAACCTTCTGGGTGAAGCCCGACGGTTCGCTCTACCTGATCGACATCGCGTCCATGCCCTTTGCGCGGCCCGATCTGGACATCCTGCTGGGCCGGGTGGCGGCCATCGGCAACGGCTATCCGGCGCGGGGCACGCGCGCGGGCTGATTTCCGGCGGGGGCGGGCGCCCGTGCGCCTGCCCCTACCACCTGATGGGCGAGGTGCCGTCGCGCAGCGTGGAAAGCTGCGCCCGGAAGGCATCGACCGAGGTTTCGATGACAAAGCGTTTCCGGTCGAGCGTGCCGCCCTCGTAGATCAGCTTGCGCACCCCGTAATAGTAGATGCCGCCGTGCATCACCCAGGCATATTCGACTTCCTGCGGCAGGGGCGTCAGGTCGTCCAGCCCGTCGGCGTGGCGGCATTCGCGCACGATGGGGTCGAGGATGCGCTCGCGCACCCGGCCAAGGTAGCGGCGGTTGATGTCCACGCCCTTCAGTCCCGAGAACAGGAAGATCCGCATCCAGTCGCGGCGGAACACCACGTCGGTGTAGCTGTCGTAGAAATCAATCAGGCGTTCGCGCAGCGGCAGCGAGCGGTCGGCGATCATGGCGTCCCAGTCGTCGCGCCAGCGGTTGACGTAGACGGTCTCGTAGACCTCGCCGATCAGGTCTTCCTTGGAGGGGAAGTAGCGGTAGAGCAGCGGCTGGGTGACACCGAGGCGGCGGGCCAGTTCGCGGGTCGAGCTTTCAAAGCCTTCCTCGGCGAAGAACTCGATCGCTGCGGCGATGAATTCCTGCCGCCGCTCGTCGAAGTTCAGCCGCTTGCGCCGTTGCCCTGTCTGTGCCGTCACGCCTGATGCCATTCGCCATCCAGTTTCAACCGGTGTCCCACGTTCAACCCTTGTGCCAGCGTCTGTTCGATAAAGCACCCTTTCTTGGCGCAGTCGAGCAGGTGGCGCAACCTTTCGGGGGTCGCGTCGGCGTCGATATCGACGTCGAGGTCGAACCCCACGGGCGCGGTGACATAGGGATCGTTGCCCTGCTGTTCGCCTTTCCAGTGAAGGCGGGCGTGCACCTCGACATGGCGCAGGTCGATCTTCAGGCGCTTGGCGAAGGCACGGATCTGGGTCATCAGGCAGCCCGTCAGCGCGGCGGTGAACAGCGCCAGGGGCGGCGGGGCGGTGCCGTCGCCGCCGTGGAACGGGCCCTCGTCGGTGGCCAGTTCGAAACTTTCCTTCATCATCGGCCATTCCACCGAGATGTCGTTGCGCATCTTGCCCGAGGACCTTCCGGTGCCGTGAAAGATCACCTCGAACGTCTTTGTTCCGTCGGCTGACATGCATGACTCCTGTTTCCGCGCTGGCCGTAGCCTATCACCGGATTTATCATGCGATAAATAAGATTCGGGGTGCGGTGCCTGCCGGTGAACGGCAACGTGATCGGCCCCGGCCGGGAGGAGAGAAAGACATGGCCAAACTGACGCGACAGGACATCTACGATACCGCGAAGGAGCTTTCGAACTGGGGCCGCTGGGGCGAGGACGACCAGATCGGCACGCTGAACAACGTCACGCCTGAGGACGTGGTCGCGGCGGCTGGGCTGATCCGCAAGGGCAGGACATTCGCGCTGGGGCTGGACCTGAAGCAGAAGATCCAGTCGGGGCTGTTCGGCGGGCGCTGGAACCTCATTCACCAGATGCTGGCGACCGGCACCGATGCGGTGATCGGCGCGCAGGACGGCGACGGGCAGGCCTATCTGCGCTATGCCGACGACGCCATCAACCTGCCCTGCCAGGGGTCCACGCAATGGGATGCGCTGTGCCATATCTTCCTCGATGACAAGATGTACAACGGCTATCCGGCGACCGACGTCACCGTGGCGGGTGCGGCGCGGCTGGGGATCGAGCATGTGCGCGACAAGATGGTGGGGCGCGGCGTCCTACTGGACATCGCGCGGTGGAAGGGCGTCGACAGCCTGGACGACGGCTATGGCATCACCAACGCCGATCTGGACGGCTGCGCGGCGGCGCAGGGGGTAGAGGTGCGCAAGGGCGATTTCGTGATCGTGCGCACCGGCCACCAGGAGCGTTGCCTGGCCGCCGACGACTGGACGGGATACGCCGGCGGCGACGCGCCGGGCCTGTCCTTCGAGACGGCGCGCTGGATCCGGGCCAGGGACATCGCAGCGATCTGCGCCGACACCTGGGGCTGCGAGGTGCGCCCGAACGAGACGGACGAGGCGAACCAGCCCTGGCACTGGGTGGTGATCCCGGCCATCGGCATTTCCATGGGCGAGATCTTCTACGTCAAGGAACTGGCCGAGGATTGCGCGGCGGACGGGGTTTACGAGTTCTTCTTCTGCGCGCCGCCGTTGCACCTGCCGGGCGGGGCGGGCTCTCCCATCAACCCGCAGGCCATCAAGTAGCGCCTGCCTGTGTCAGCCCGCGGGGACGGTCACGGCGGTGTCGCGCATGATCGTCTCGATGCGCGGGTTGGCGCGGCCATCGGGGTTCGCGCCCTCGGGGCCATCGAAGATGAAGCCGCCCAGCCGCCGCGACCGTTCAAAGGCGGCCCGCGCGGCGGGCACGCGCTCGGCGCTGTAGGCGGCCAGCGCCTGCGGCACCGGCGCGGCGTCGAGGTGGCGGGCGAGCGCAAGCGCATCCTGCGCGGCCTTGGTCACGCCCATGCCCACATGCGGGCGCGCCACGCAGGCGGCATCGCCCGACAGCGCCACGCGGTCCTCGGCCATCACCGGCGAGTGGTGGTCGTAGATCGGGGTGAAGAAGGGCCGTTCGCCGTGGTCCAGCATCGCCACGAAGGGTGGCGGCAGGCGGCGGGCGGCGTCGTCGCGCATCCGCGCGAGGATGTCGTCGCGGATCAGCGGCGGGGCGATCGAGACGGGGTGGTGCGTGCCCGTCGCGTCGGTGCGCATGTCGGTCAGGTCGGCCTCTGGCACGGCGGTGTACCAGACGAAATTGTAACGCCTGTGCCCCGGGCGCAGGTCGTTGCCGGGTCCGGCGATGGGATAGCCGATGATCTGTGTGCCGCGCGGCAGGAAGAAGCCGAAGGCGCCGAAGATGCTGGCATGCACCTCGGCGGGCAGGTCGGCTTCCTGCGCCAGCGCGCGCCAGACCACATAGCCCGCGTATTCCGGCTGGATGTCGGGCAGCATCTGGCCGCGCACGGCAGAGCGGAAGCCATCGGCGCCGATGAGAACGTCGGCGGTGTCCTGTCCGCCCTCGGCAAAGCGGGCGGCGACGGTTTCGCCGTCCTGCGTGTAGGCGGTCACGGTGCGGCCCAGCACATGCGCGCCATCGGGGATCAGACGGCGCAGGCCCTGGTGGATGCGGTCCCATGACGTGACGACCTGTTCGAAGGGCAGGGTGCGCACGCGGTCACCGGCGATGTCATAGGCCACGCGTTCGCGCACCAGCACCCCAAGGTCGGTGATATCGACGCCCACCGACTCCAGGGCGTCCACAAGCTCGGGGTGGGTGACGATGCCCGCGCCACGGCCGGACAACTCTGTTCCCGTGCGTTCGTAGACGGTGACCTCCCAGCCGCGTTTCAGAAGCGCCGCCGCCGCGAACAGCCCGCCGATTGATCCCCCCGCCACGATGGCCCGTCGCGCCACGATGCTTCCCCCTTTGCAGTCCTTATTTATCAATCTATAAATTATGTCGCGAAAGGAAAGGGAGCACCGCCATGACGCTTGCCGAAATGATCGAGACCGGGGACTTCGACGGACCGCACTGGACCGAAGCGCTGCGGCAGGAACTGGCGGGCGCGGGCACGAACGGGCGCGTGGGGTCGCGCATCGTCAGCGAAAGCGAGCGGGTGCGCGTCTGGCTGATCGAGATGCAGCCCGGAGAGCGTTTGCCGTTCCACACCCATGTGCTGGACTATTTCTGGACCGCCACGGCGCCGGGCCGCGCACGGTCGCGCTATTCCGACGGGCGGGTGGCCGAGATGGACTATGCGCTGGGCGACACCCGGCATTTCCATTTCGAGGCCGGGGACTCGATGACCCACGACCTGGAGAACATCGGCGAGACGGTGCTGTGCTTTACCACGGTCGAGTTCTTCGACAGCGCGAATGCGCCCCTCATTCCGCGCTGGGCCGGGGTCTAGCGACTAGAGGCGCACGGTTTCCCGCGTTTCGGCAGCACGCGCGATGGCCTCCAGCACCTCGATGTTGTGGGCCATGTCGCGCAGCGGGATCGGGTAGGGCGCGCGTCCTTCGACCGCGGCGGCGAAGGCGGCGAGGTTTTCCACCACGGTATCCTGCCAGTCGAAGGACTGCTGCGTCATCGGCTGCCCGGTTTCAGACACCGTCAGGTGTGCCTGACCGCCGGGCGTGTCGGGGTGGGTGTCGTTGCGCACCTCGGCCCAGCGGGTCGATCCGAAGACGTGGAAGCGGATGAAATGCGGGGTGCAGAGCACCGCCGAAAGCGTCGCCGTCATGCCCGCGCGAAAGCCGAGCTGCACGGTCACCAGGTCGCCGGTTTCCCAGCCCAGCACGCGGCCGGCGGTCAGGGCCTGCACCACCTCGACCTCTCCGAAGAGGCCGATGAGCGCGTCGGTCAGGTGTATGCCCATGCCGGTCATCGCACCGGCGGGGGCCAGCGCCTTTTGCGTGCGCCAGTTGTCCTTTGGCAGTCCCGCCAGCTTGTCGTGGCTGAAGGCGGCCTCGGCGTGCATGACGGTGCCAAGCTCTCCGCCCCGGACCATCGCGGCGATGCGCTGCATCGCGGGCTCGAAGCGGCGCTCGTGCCCGATGCCGAGGACCACGCCCGCGGCCTCGGTCGCGGCGACGATGCGGGCGGCGGCGGCGCCGGTCAGCGCCAGCGGCTTTTCGCAGAAGACATGCTTGCCCGCGGCGGCGGCGGCCACCGCCTGTTCCTCGTGCAGGTGGTTGGGGCTCGTCAGGATCACCGCATCGACCGAGGCGTCGGCCAGCGCGGCGGCATAGTCGGGATAGACCGGCAACCCGTCCTTCCGGTCCTGCCCGGCCAGTTCCGGGGCCACGACGCCCGTCAGGGTGAGCGCCGGGGTCAGGGCAAGGCGGCGGGCGATGTGCTGGCCCCACCAGCCATAGCCCACAAGCGCGGCGCGGGTCATGCGGCGCCGTCCGTGGCCAGCGGCACCAGCCGCCCCTTGCCGAACACCAGCGGCACCCGGTCGGACGCGGCGTGATACAGCACCTCGCCCAGAAAGATCTCGTGGTCGCCGCCGTCGTGGCGGGCATAGGTGCGGCATTCGAAGACTGCCGCCGCCTCGGTCAGCACCGGGAAGCCGCCCGCGCCGATGCGCCACGGGACACCCGAGAAACGATCCTCGACCGGGCTGGAGAAATGGCGCGGCAGGTCGGCCTGGTCGGCGGACAGCACGTTGATGGCAAAGCCGCCCGCTGCGCGGAACACCGGCAGGCTGGCGGCTTTCAGCCCAAGGCTCCACAGGATCAGGGGCGGGTCCATCGACACGGAATTGAAGGAACTGATCGTCAGCCCGACAGGCGCGCCGACGGCATCGCGCGTGGTCACGATGGCCACGCCGGTGGGAAAACATCCCAGCGAGCGGCGAAGTTCGCGCGGGTCGATTTGCGGGGCAATTCGGGCGTACGCGGTCATGGGCGATCCTCCATGACCCCAAGATACGCCGCCGATGCATCAAAACAAATTATCAGTCCTGATTGGCGGCGACAGGATTCCTGATAGGCTGCTTTGCCGCGCGTTCTGCGCCGCGCGCCGCCGTGTCAATGATGCTCGAACAACGGTCCGTGGCCGGTGAACTGGTCCATGATCCCGTTGGCGCGCAGCGCGTGCCAGTAGGTGGCGGCATTGATCGGCACCATGGGCTTGCCCAGCTCCACCGCCATGTCGTTGCACAGCTTCACCATGGACAGGTTCGTGCCGACCTGCACGAAGGCGTCGATGCTGTCGTCGTCCATTTCCAGCACCACCTGGCGCAGCTCTTCGGGCTGGACATGGGCGATCGCGACGGGCGAGCCGCATTTCAGGCCCCGGAACTTGGCCACGTCGAAGCCGCAATCCTGGAAGAACAGGGTGACGTTCTTGTCGGACACCGGGAAGTAGGGAGAGATCACCGCGATCCGTTTCGCGCCGTGAAGGTTCAGTGCCGCTTCGCAGGCGAAGCTGCCCGCCGACACGCCGACGCCGCAATGCTCGGCCAGCTGGTTCATCCGCTTTTCCGAGGCGTCGCGCCCGTCCCAGAACATCAGCGCCGACATACCCATGATGAGGTAATCGGGCTCGCAGGTCATGCAGCGGTCCACCGCCTCGTAGAGCGTGGCGCCGATGGCTTCGACAAGGTCCACGAATTCCTTGTCGTTGCGCACCTTCATGTTCGGCACATGGATGCGGCCGTAATGATTGGTGACGCCCTCGACCCGCAGGTCGTCCATGTCCGGCTGGACGATGGTGTTGGTGGACGGCGCGACGACGGCGAACTTGCGACGCCAACCCAGTGCATCCCGCGACATGATGGTGCCTCCCCTGGAACGGTTCGAGGCAAGATTGAGCGCCGCTTGCGGGGACTGTCAAGCATTTGTCCGGACAAGCTAGTGCTTGACGATTGCGGCGGCTCGCTCATAGTTGTCTGGACAATTTTCGGTAAAGAGGCTGACGAGATGGCTGATCCCGCGTTGAAGCGCCGGTTTGAGCAGGGCGGGTTCGTCCTTGCGCCCGGCGTCTATGACATGATCTCGGCGCTTCTGGCCGACCAGACCGGGTTCGATGCGATCTATGTCACGGGCTACGGCATTTCCGCCTCGCATCTCGGGCTGCCGGATGCGGGGCTGGCCAGCTATACCGACATGCTGTCGCGGGTGGCGCAGATCACGCAGGGTGTGTCCAGCCCGGTGATCGCCGATGCCGACACGGGATATGGCGGGCTGCTGAACGTGCGCCATACCGTGCGCGGGTACGAGCGCGCGGGCGTCAGCGCGATCCAGATCGAGGACCAGCAGTTCCCCAAGAAATGCGGCCATACCGACGGGCGCCGAGTGATTCCGGCGGAAGAGATGGTGCAGAAGCTTCTGGTCGCGCAAGAGGCGCGGGCGTCCGAGGATTTCCTTATCATCGCGCGCACCGACAGCCGCACCTCGCTGGGGCTGGACGAGGCGCTGCGCCGGGCCGAGGCCTATGCGGCGGCCGGCGCCGACCTGATCTTCGTCGAAAGCCCCGAAAGCGTGGACGAGCTTAAACGCATCGCGGCGGCGATCGACAAGCCGTTGGTGGCGAACATGGTCACGGGCGGCCGCACGCCGGTGTTGCCCGCAGAGGAACTGCGCGACCTGGGCTTCGCGCTGGCGATCCATCCGGGCCTTGGGTTCCTGTCCGCCGGAGAGGCGCTGCGCCGGGGCTATGCCGAGCTGAAGGCCTCGGGGACGGTCACGAGGCAGCCGCTGCACGAGTTCGACGCCTTCTGCCGGGCGATGGGGTTCGAGGATGTCTGGGATTTCGACCGCCGGTGGGCCGATCCCACAGAGGCGGCCGCGGAGTAGGAGCGAGCGATGGAATACGATTACGTCCCGATGCCGCAGCGCAAGCCGCTGCGCTGGCCCGGCGGCAAGCGGCTTGCCGTCATCATCACCACGAATTTCGAATACTGGGACCCAGTGAAGGACACCGACCGGGTGCTCTATCCCGGCGGTCCGGGGATCGTCGGCGGCACGCTGAGCGGGCGCATCTACGACAACCCCAACTGGACCTGGCGCGAGTACGGCCAGCGCGTGGGCGTCTGGCGCATGTTCGACGCCTTCGACGCGGCGGGCGTGCCCACCTCTTGCACGATGAACGCCAAGATGGGGCTGGAGCGGCGGGCGGTGATCGACCACGCGGTCGCCAAGGGCTACGAGATCGTCGCCCACAACTACGAACAGACAGAGCTTCTGACCGATTTCCAGGACGACGAGGAGGCAGAGCGCGGCGTCATCCGCGAGACGCTGCGCGTCTACCGCGAGACGGTGGGGAAGGAAGCGAAGGGCTGGCTTTCGTCAAGCCTGCGCTGCACGCCCGCCACGGTGGACCTGATCGCCGAGGAAGGGCTGATCTTTACGTGCGACCTGCTGAACGACGACCAGCCCTACCTGGTGCGCACGCGGTCCGGCAAGCCGGTGGTGTCGGTGCCCTATACCTCGGAGGTGAACGACTTCACCGTCTTCATGCGGCAGGGGCAGGATGCGGACGGGGCGTTCGCGGTGTTCCGCGAACAGTTCGACTGGCTGTACAAGGAAAGCGCGGTCAGCGGGCGGCACATGAACATCGGCCTGCATCCGCATGTCATCGGCCAGCCGTTCCGGATGCGGGCGCTGACCCAGTTCCTCGACTATGCGCGGCAGTACGACGACGTGTGGTGGACCACGCGCGAGGAGATCGCCACGTGGTACCTGGAGCACCACGCCGAGCACATCTAGCCCGGTTCGGCCCCGGTCTGTTTCAGCCGCGTGCGGTAGATGAAGCGGTCGCCGCCCGGGTGCCAGTTGAAGGACGCGATCAGCGTGCCCGAGGCGGTCTCGTACCGGCGCAGGATCCGCAGCGCGGGCGTGCCGGGTGGCAGGTGGAGCATGTAGGCCACGCGGGGCGGCATCAGGTGGGCCTGCACCTCCTGCACCATGTCGGTGACACGCTCGCCCGTCTGCTCTTCGAGGAACTGGTAGAACGGCGGCTTGCGTGTGGCGATGGCGGCGGCAAGCCGGGCGTGATCGGGGGGCAGGTAGCTTTCGATCAGGGCCAGAGGCTCGTCGCTGTCGCGTGACAGGCGCAGGCCGCGCTGGCAGACCCAGGTTTCCCCCTCTTCGCCGCCCAGGCGGGCCGAAAGGGTGTCGTCGAGCCGCTCCTCGACCATCTCGATCAGGCGATAGTCGGTGTCGCGGGCGAATTGCAGAAGCTGGTCGATCGAACCGTAGCTTTGCACGAAAAGCCCGGTGGCGCGCTGGCGGATCACGGTGCTGCCCGCGCCCTGCTTGCGCGTCACCAGCCCCTCGGCCTGAAGCCTGCGCAGGGCCTCGCGGATGGTGAAGCGGCTGGCCTCGAACTCGCGGCAGAACTCTGCCTCGCTGGGCATGGTGGTGCCGACCTGGTAGGTGCCAGACCCGATGCGGTCGCGCAGCACATCGAGTATTTCCTGGTACCGCGCCGTCCGGCGATCCAACTGACCCGTGGCGGACGCAGGCGACATATGCCTAATGCTCCAGCAACAACCTTCCGAAACCGGGGACCCTGTCAGGGATGCCTGCCTGCCGCAGGGCCCACCAATAGGTTGCAGTGTTTATCGCAATCACCGGCTTGTCGAGCCAGAATTCCGCGATCCCGGCCAGCCGTGCGCAGGCAAGATTGGTGCCGACCTGCACGATGGCGTCCACGTCCGGGCCGTTCAGGTCGATGATGCAGTCGCGCAATATGCGCTCGTCCACATGGGCGATCAGCTGCGGGCTTTGGCATTTAAGCCCGATCAGGCGCACCACGTCATAGCCGCAGTCGCCGAAGAAGCGGCGCACCTGCTCGTCGCCCACGGGCATGTAGGGCGTCACGACCGCGATGCGCTTTATGCCGCCATAGGCGTCGAGCGCGGCGCGGCAGGCGTCGGAGCCCATGGCGACGGGCACGCCGGCGCGGGCGCTCACGCGCTTTTCCAGCTCGACCGAGCCTTCGAGCCCGTCCCAGAAGGTTTCCGCCGACATCCCCATGATGAGCGCGCCGGGTTCGCAGGTGGCGACGCGATCCACCGCCTGCATCAGTTCGGCGCGGATGTCGGTGAGCAACTGTTCGAAATCGGCGTCCGAGTGGACCGGGTTGTCGGGGATGTGGATGCGGGCGAAGTGGTTGGTGACCCCGAGGGGCCGCATCGCGTCGTATTCGGGCTGGACCGAGGTGTTGGTCGACGGCGCGATGACGCCGAACTTCATCCGGTAGCCCAGGCTGTCGGTCATGTCAGGCGACCTCTTCCAGATCGCGCAGCGACTGCAGCATGGACGAGCGCAGGACGTATTCCTTGTGTCGCGCCGGGTCGTCCACGGTGGCGCGCAGGTCGTCGTAATAGGCCGCCCGCTCGGCCGGATCGCTGGAGTTCAGGATGCGGCGGTTGCGCAGCGCCGTGGCCTGCACGGTCTCCAGCGCGACCTTGCGGCGCTGGCGTTCGTAGCGGTCCATCAGCGACAGGTCGGCCTCTCCCCGCCAGATCTGTGCAAGTTTCCCGGTCAGGTTCACCGCGTCGTGGATGCCGCCGTTCATGCCCATCCCGCCAAGAGGGTTGTTCAGGTGCGCGGCATCGCCCGCAAGGAAGACGCGCCCGTGCACGTAACGGTCGGCGACGCGTTCATGCACGCGGTAGGCTGTCTTGTGGACCACCTCATAGGGCTGGTCCGAAGGCAGCACCGCCTGAAGCCGCGCCTCGACATGGGCGGGGTCCATGATGTCCTCTTCTGACTGGTTCGGATCGGTCGGCAGCAGCACGCGCCAGAGCGAAGGCGTGCGCAGAAGCACCAGCCATTCCTCGGGGTCCGAGATGTAGGCGATGTTGGCCAGATCCGGGATCGCGTCGTGGTACTTGAAGTGGGTGGACAGCGACAGGAAGATCTCGGGGATCGTCATGCCCTCGAAATTCACGTTCATCGCCTTGCGCACGACAGAGCGCGCGCCATCGGCCCCGATCAGGTAGCGCCCGCGCAGGGTCTCGCGGCTGCCGTCCGCATGCACCGCCTCGACCGTGACGCTGTCGGCGTCCTGGCTGACGGCCTCGGCCCGAATGTCGGTAATGAGCGTGCCGTCGGGGTGGTCGTCGACCAGCGCGCGCACGGCGCGGGTCAGCTTCCACTGTTCGCATTGCAGGCGGTAGGGATGGGCGGTTTCCCCGGCAAGAAGGCCCAGGTCGAAGGTCGCGACGATCCCCTGCTTGCGGTCGCGGAACTGCCAGTGCGGGCAGATCAGGCCCTGTTCCACCAGCTTTTCCGACACGCCGAAGCGGTCCAGCATGTCGAGCGTCGGCGGGTGGAAGGTGGAGGCGCGCAGGTCCTCGGCAAGGTCCGATGTGGCTTCGAGCAGCGTCACGGGAATGCCCTCTGCCAGCAAGGACAGCGTGGCGACAAGACCGACGGGCCCCGCGCCCACGACGATCACGCGATCAAGTTCCCGGTTCATGCCTGCTCTCCAACGTGGCGCCTTTTTCCCGGGCAAGCGTAATTTTTGCCGGCGGGGTGTCAAAGGAAAAATTGTCTGGACAAGTTGGCGAACTAGCTGAACGATGCAGAAGGTCGCTTCGGGCATTCGACGCGGCCGATGAACCGGTGTCGGGAGGCGTGCTCATGCTGATCGTTCAGCAGATCCTGAACGGGATCATGCTTGGCGGGATCTATGTCGGGGTTGCGGTGGCGTTCACGCTGACCATCGGCATCCTGAATTTCCTCAACTTCACCATCCCGGTGCTGTTCATGCTGTCGGGCATGATCGGGTGGTCGTTGTCGTTCTACGGGCTGCCTTTCGGGCTGTCCGAGCCGCTGGGCTGGCTGCCGTCACTGGGTATCGGGATCATCTGCGCGATCCTCGCCTCGCTGGTGGTCGAACGCTTTACCTACCGCTATTTCAAGGCCAAGCACGGCGACGCGACGGAACATGCCATCCCGCTGGTGTCGTCGCTGGGGTTCCTTCTGATCTTCGAATACATGGTGCTGATCGCGCATGGATCGGACCCGCGCGGCTTTCACACGCCCTTCGGTGACCTGGACCTGCGGTTCGCGGGGCTGGTGATCTCGATCCCGCAGATCCTGAGCCTCGTGGTCTCGCTGGCCATCGTCGCGGGGCTTTCGATGCTTCTGCGGCGCACGCAGCTGGGCCGCGCGCTGCGCGCCACGGCGGAAAACCCGGATGCCGCCGTCCTGATGGGGATCGAGGTCAACCGGATCGTGCCGGTGGTCTTCGTGCTGACCGGGCTTCTGTGCGGGCTGGCGGGCGCGCTTTTCGCCGTCAACTACGGCGAGGTCTCGCCCTACATGGGCGACCAGGTGGGCACAAAGGCCATCGCCGGCATGGTGATCGGCGGGCTGGGATCGGTCTGGGGCGCCATCGCGGGCGGCCTGATCGTGGGCCTGACCGAGACGCTGTCGATCCACTTCTTCGGCGCGACCTCGGCCCAGATCACGGTCTGGGGGCTGTTGCTGGTCCTGCTGCTGTTCCGGCCCAAGGGGCTGTTCGGGCACAACGCCATCGGCAAGGGAAAGTTCTGATGTCGGGATACATGGCCGGTGTCCTGGCGATCCTGGGCATCAACGTGATCTTCGCATACGGCATCTACCTGACCGCCGCCGCCGGGCAGCTGAACCTTGGCGGCGCGGGGTTTCAGGCCATCGGCGCCTATGCCGCCGCGATCCTGTCGGTGGAACTGGGCTTCGGCATTGTCTCGACGATCGTGCTGGCGACGCTGGCGGGGGCGCTGATCGGGTTCCTGATCGCCTTTCCCATCCTGCGCACGCGCGGGGTCTACATGGTGCTGGCGACCTTTGCCTTCGCCGAGGTCGTGGTGGGGATCATCCTGAACTCTGACACGCTGGGCGGGGCGATGGGGATGATCATGTTCGACTACATCGAAACGCCCGCCGTCCTGTGGACCGCCGCCGGTGTCGTCGCCTTCGTCTTCTACCTGATGTCCACGCCGATCGGGCTGGCGATGCGCGCGGTCCATGACGACGAGCCGGTGGCCGACCTGATGGGCGTGAACAACCGCGCGATCCAGGTGGCGGCGTTCGCCTCGGGCGGGGCGCTGGCGGGGCTTTCGGGGGCGCTGTATGCCTTCTACTTCGGTTTCGTCGAGGTGCAGTATTTCAACGCCTTCCTGTCGATCTTCGTGCTTCTCTACGTGCTGATCGGGGGCACCCAGACGGCCTGGGGCCCGCTGATCGGCGCGGCCTTCTTCACCCTGATCCCCGAGGCGCTGCGGATCGGCGAGGACTGGCGTTTCCTGATCTTCGGGGTGCTGATCGTGCTGATGATGATCGTGCGCCCCGAAGGGATCGTGACGCGCGATGCCATCGACCGGATCGTCGCGCGCCTGATGCCGGGGGATCGCCGTGCCTGAACCGATCCTGAGACTGGAGGCCGTTGGCAAGCATTTCGGCGGCGTGGTGGTGCTGGAGGACGTGTCTTTCGACGTGCGCGCCGGTTCCCGCCACGCGCTGATCGGGCCGAACGGGGCGGGCAAGACGACGCTGTTCAACGTCATCTCGGGTGTCTTTCCGCCCGACGAGGGGCGGGTTCTGCTCGACGGCCTGGACCTTGCGGGCGTGCCTTCGCGGCGGCGCATCGGCATGGGCATGGCGCGCAGCTTTCAGAACATCCGGCTGATGCCGCACCTGTCGGTGGTGGAGAACGTCATGCTGGGCCAGCACGCGCGGCCCGGCCTTCTGCGCAAGCTGAAGCCCGTGGGCCTGCTGCCGAAAAGCCGCGAGCGGGACGAGGCGCTGGAGGTGCTGGACCGCTTCGGCCTCGATGCCTACCGGGGGCAGGTGGTGGCCAACCTGCCCTATGGCATCCGCAAGAAGATCGAGGTGGTGCGCGCCCTGATGGCGGAACCGCGCCTGCTGCTTCTGGACGAACCGGCGGCGGGGCTGAACTCTACCGAGACCGCCGCCCTGCGCGATTTCCTGATGGAGGTGTCGGCGCGTGGCGTGACGCTTCTGGTGGTCGAGCATGACATGCCCTTCGTCAACAGCCTGTGCGAGCACGTCACGGTGATGAACTTCGGCCGCCGCATTTATGACGGGCCGGCCGCCGGCGCGCGCGAGGACGAGGCGGTTCTGGACGCCTATCTCGGCACCCATCACAAGAAGGGGGCAAGCGATGCTGCTTGAGGTCGACGGCCTGGACCTGCGCTATGGCGCGACCCATGCGGTCAAGGGCGTCAGCCTGAACGTGGCCGAGGGCGAGATCGTGACCGTGCTGGGCGCGAACGGAGCCGGCAAGTCCTCGCTTCTGAAGGCCATCGCGGGGGCGGTGCGTCCCGGCGCAGGCACGATCCGGTTCGACGGCAAGGACATCACCGGGCGCGGCGCGGCGGCGCGGGTGCGCGCGGGGCTGATGCTGGTGCCCGAGGGGCGGCAGATCTTCGTCAGCCTGACGGTCGAGGAAAACCTTCTGATCGGCGGCTACACGAGGTCGGACGCCGAGATCGCGCGCGACGTCGAGGCGGTGTTCGACCGGTTCCCGAACCTTGCCGCGCGGCGCGGTGCGCTGGCCTCGGTGCTGTCGGGCGGCGAGCAGCAGATGTTGGCGGTGGGCCGGGCGCTTCTGTCCAAGCCGCGCCTGATGATGCTGGACGAGCCGTCGCTGGGGCTTTCGCCGATCCTTGTCGATCAGCTGTTCGGGCTGATCGGGGACCTGAATCGGCAGGGGCTTTCGATCCTGCTGGTGGAGCAGAACACGCACATGGCGCTGGAGATCGCCGCGCGCGGCTATGTGCTGGAGCTTGGGGCGCTGGTGGCCGAGGGCACCGCCGCCGAACTGGGCGCGGACCCGCGCCTGGCCGAGGCCTATCTGGGGGCGACCGATGACGCGGCCTGAGACGCCGCGCGACGACCAGGGAAACAACAACAAGTCCGCAACAGGGGAAAGACCAATGAAACTGACGACACTTCTGGCCACGGCCTGCGTGGCGAGTTTGACCTGGGCCGGCGTGGCCGCGGCGCAGGACACGCTGAAGCTGGGGCATATCACGGTGCGTTCCGGCCCGCTGAAGGGCCCGGGCGAGCCGTCGATCGCCGCGGTGGACATCGCCGTGGAAGAGATCAACGCCGCGGGTGGCGTGAACGGCAAGATGATCGAGATCGTGCGCTTCGACAGCGCGTCCGACCCCAAGCAGGCCTCGCTTGCCGCGCGCACGCTGGCGCAGGACGAGGGCGTTCTGGCGATCCTCGGGCCGTTCTCGACCGGCGAGGCCGCCGTGGCCTTCAACGTCGCCGAGCGCGAGAAGATCGTGATGATGTCCAACGCCTCCTCCGCGCCCGGCCTGACCGACGGCAAGGAATGGGCCTGGCGGATCACCGAGGATGAGGGCAAGCAGTTCGCCCGTCTTCTGACGACGCTGACCGAGATGGACGTGCCGCGCGCCTCGGCAGAGATCGTCTATGTGTCGGACGAGCGGATCGCGAACGTGGTGGGCACGGCGCTTTATCCCGCGCTGATGGACGCGTTCAAGATCCCGCATGGCGAGCCGGTGGCGATCACCTACAAGAGCTTCGACCTCGCCCCGCAGCTGGCCCCCGTAGTGCAGGCCGCGCCTGACCTCGTGGCGGTCGCGGGTCTGCCCGAGAACGCGGCCAAGACCATCCGCGAGCTGAAGCGGCAGGGCTTCGAGGGCCGGATGATCGGAAGCCAGATCTTCTCGGATCCCAACATCCTCGAACTGTTCGGCGATCTTGCCGAGGGCACGACCTTCATGGCGGGGTTCCACAAGGACGCCTCGCCCGAGGCCACGGGCTTCAACGAGAAGTTCATCGCGGCGAATGCCGAGCGGGGCATCCGCAAACTGGGCGCGCATCACACCGACGCGCAGAGCTATGACGCGATCTACCTCTTCGCCAAGGTCTTCGAAGAGCAGGGCATCACCGGCGACCCCGCCAACCTGGAAGCGGAACGGCTGGCGATCCGCGAGGGGCTGAAGACCGTCACCTTCTCGGGCGTGCTGGGACAGAACCTGTGCTTCAGCGGCAATGACGCCGAGCTTCCGGGCTACGTCATCACCATCGAGAACGGCGAGTGGACGCTGATGGACACCCACCCCGCCGACAGCTGCGGCGACGCCAGCTAAGCGACAGAGAGGGTGGCGGGAGACCGCCGCCCTCGATCCCGCCGGTTCGTGACAGAGGATGCGGGCCGGCGTCTTCTTTCCGAAGGGGGCCCGACATGACCCAAGGTCCGCCGCTTCTGGCTGCCGAGGCCTACCTTTCCGCGATGACGGAAAACGGTGTCGAGGCGCTTTATGCTGTGTCCGGCACCGATTTCCCCTCGATCGCAGAGGCCTATGCCCGCGCGCCCGCCCGTGGCTGGCGGCTCCCCGATCCGATCGTCTGCCCTCACGAGAACCTCGCGGTGTCGATGGCGCATGGGCACAGCCTGATCTCTGGCCGGGCGCAGGCGGCGATGGTGCATGTCTCGGTGGGAACCTCGAACATGGTCTGCGGGGCGATGAACGCCCTGCGCGACCAGGTGCCGGTGCTGCTGACCGCGGGGCGCACGCCGGTGTCCGAAGACCCCGCGCCGCAAGGCAGCCGGTCGCGCTTCATCCACTGGGCGCAAGAGATGTTCGACCAGGCCGGTCAGCTGCGCGAGGCGGTCAAGTGGGACTACGAGCTGCGCCGCGGCGACCAGGCCGAGGCCGCGCTGGTGCGCGCGCTGGAGGTGGCGCATGCGCCGCCGCCGGGGCCGGTCTATCTGTCCCTGCCACGCGAGGTGCTGGCCGAAGAGATCAGCCCCGACCGCCCCCGCCGCGCGCCGACGCGGGTGGCCCCGGCCGCCCCCGATGCGGATGCGGTGGACCGGCTGGCGGGCGCGCTGCGGTCTGCCGCGCTGCCGCTGGTCATCACGTCGAACGTCGGGCGCGACCCGGCCGCGGTCGCGGCCCTGGCGGACCTTGCAGAGCGCTGGGCGATCCCGGTGGTGGTGTTCAACCCGCGCAGCATGTGCCTGCCGGCGGATCACGCCATGCACCTCGGCGCAGAGCCCGGAGAGCTTTTGCGCGCCGCCGACCTGATCGTCAGCATCGCCTGCGACGTGCCCTGGGTGCCCAAGGTGGATGCGCCTGCGCCGGGCACGCCACATTGGCAGATCGGGCTGGACCCGATCCATGCGGCCTATCCCATGCGCAGCTTCGAGGCCGAGGGCGCCATCGACGCCGCGCCGGGCGCGGTGCTGTCCGCCCTGGCCGCGGCGATGGGCGCGCCCAGGGACGGGCAGGTGGGCGGACGGCGCGCACGTCTGGCCGAATTGCGCACCGCGCGGCGCGCGGCGCTGGACGCGGCGGGGGCAGGGCCCGACATGACGGCGGCCAGCGCCAGCCGCGCGCTGGCCGAGGCGCTGCCGGCGGATGCGGTCGTGGTGAACGAGTATTCCTTTCAGGTGCCGCAGGGTCGCTTCACCCGGCCCGGCAGCTTTCACGGGCTGAGCCCGGCGGGTGGGCTGGGCTGGGGCTTTGGCGCGGCGCTGGGGATGAAGAAGGCGGGCATCGCGGGCCCTGTGGTGGCGATGCTGGGCGACGGGGCCTACCTGTTCAACAACCCCTCGGCCTGCCACTGGGCCTCGGCGGCGCATGGGCTGCCGATCCTGACCGTGGTGTTCAACAACCGCCGCTGGGGCGCGGTGCGCAATTCCACGCTGGCGATGTATCCGCAGGGCGCGGCTGCGCAGGATGACGGGATGTTCCTGGCCGACCTGTCGCCCTCGGTAGATCACGCGGCCCTGGCGCGCGCCCACGGGGCGGCGGCGTGGGACGTGCGCGCGCTGGACGAGATCCCTGCGACGGTTGACGCGGCCCTGTCCGAGGTCGCGGGCGGGCGGCAGGCGCTGATCGCGCTGCACCTGCCGGCCTGAGGGCCGGGCCTACCCCGCGACCGCGCGGTCGCGGTTGGCCGCAAGGTGCAGCGCCACGGCCGCCAGTCCCAGAAGCGATGCCGCGCCGGTCGCGACCGTCAGCGCCGTCGTGGTGTGCGGCAGGATCGCCACCACGCCCAGAAGCCCAGCCACGCCGCGTTCCAGCGGTGTCAGGTGGCGACGGCCGAAGCCCAGCAGCGCCGCAGTTATCAACGGGATCGAGATCAGCGTGCTGAGGCTGATGACGGCGATGTCCAGCCAGCTGCCCTGCATCAGAAGCCCCGGCTGGTAGACGAAGACGAAGGGCATGATGAAGGCGATCCAGCCGAAGCGCACCGATTCCACCGCCGTGCGCATCGCCGAGGCGCCCGCGATCGAGGCCGCGGCAAAGGCCGCCAGCGCCACCGGGGGCGAGATCATCGACAGCAGGCCGAAGTAGAGGACGAAGAAATGGGCCTCGAGCGCGCCGATGCCAAGCTGTGTCAGCGGCGGCGCGGCCAGCGTCGCCAGCAAAAGGTAGACCCCGGTGGTGGGCAGCCCCATCCCGAGGATGATCGACACGATCGCGGTCAGCAGAAGCAGCAGGAAAAGCGATCCCTTGCCCAGTTCCAGCAGCATGAAGGACAGGCCGAAGGACAGCCCCGAACTGGACAAGAGGCCGATGATCATGCCCGCCACCGCGCAGACCATCAGGATCTGGGCCGAGGCCGCGCCGGTGTCGATGAAGGCGCTCAACACCGCGCGCGGGCCGATGCGCCCCACGCGCGCGATGTTCAGAAGCCCGATCACGATCAGCGCGCCCGAGGCCCAGACCACCGCCTTGCCCGCGGGGGCATGGAACATGAACAGGCCGGCCAGCAGCACCGCCATCGGCCCCAGCACGATCACCGCATGAGGCAGGATCAGCCGCCAGGGCTTTGCGGTACTCTGGTCGCCGGTGCCAAGTTCGTCGCGCTCGGCCAGTAGCCCGATCTGCAGGTAGATGGCGTAGAAATAGAGCGCGGCCGGGATCACCGCGGCGGCGATGATCGCCTGGTAGGGCAGGCGCAGGAATTCCGCCATCAGGAAGGCGGCCGCACCCATCACCGGCGGCATGATCTGGCCGCCGGTCGAGGCGACGGCCTCGATCGCGCCGGCCTTTTCCGGACGGAACCCGGCGCGGCGCATCGCCGGGATGGTGATGACCCCGGTGGACATCACGTTCGACACCGCCGAGCCCGAGATCGAGCCCATGAAGCCCGACGCGATGATCGCCATCTTGGCCGTCGCGCCGCGCCGTTCGCCGGCCAGCGTGCGCGCGGCGTCGGTCAGCACCTCTGCCCCGCCGGTGACGACCAGCAGGCGCCCGAACAGGATGAACAGGATCACCACGAAAGAGGCGACCTGAAGCGGCGCGCCCAGCGTCGCGGTGCTGTCGGTGCCGATGAAGCGCAGGATATCGGCCGCCGGGATCGGCCGCCCTTCAAGCCGGCCCGGCACATGATCGGAGAAGAGCGCGTAAAGCGCGAGGATGCCCAGGATCACGATCAGGCTGAGCCCGGACACGCGCCGCAGCGCCTCCAGCGCCACGATGCTGATGCCGATGCCCAGCGCCAGCGATTCCTCGGGGTGAAAGAAGGCCCCTTCGGAAAGCACGGGAAAGCGGGCGAAGACATGCGCCCCGACCCAGAGCGCGGCGATGATCAGGAGACCGTCAAGCACGCGCCATGCGGTGCCGCGCGACGGCTCGATCAGCGAGCCCAGAAAGACAGAGGCCGCGGCGATGCCCATGAGCAGCCCGGCCACCTGTTCGGGATAAAGCAGGATGCCGGCGTTCTGGGGCACGTCGAGCGCCCAGATCACCGGCACCACCGAGACCATAAGACAGAGGGCCCCTCGGGCCAGGCCAAGTGCCGACGCCATCGCCGCGGGCCCCTCTGCCGGTCAGTTCGTCGCGACGGACTGGTAGAAGGCCGCCGCGGCCGGGTGATACTCCAGCTCCAGCGGCTTGCCGATGGTGGCGGGATCGTATTCGGCCCAGAGCGGGCTGGTGGCCTTCAGCTCCTCGGCGCCCTCGTACATCGCCTTGGCCATCCGGGTCACGATGTCGTCGGACACGTCCTTGTGGGCGAAGAGCAGGTAGTCGTAGGCGAAGACGCGCGTGGCCGAGTCGAGGCCCGGAAGCTCTTCATTGGCGGCGATCTCGCGCAGGTAGGTGCCGGGCAGGACCTCTGCCAGCAGGGGTGCGGCATCCTCGTCGAAGGGGATGAACTGGATGTCGCCCAGCGCGGCCTCGAGGTCGTAGGTGGGTTTCGAGCCGATGGTCGCGATCGAGATATCCGTCTGGCCCTGCTTGATGGCGTCATACATGCGCGGGAAGTTGGCGATCGGCACCTCGGTGACATCGGCATAGGTCAGCCCGCCGGCGTTCAGCGCCATGCGCACGATGTAGTCGCCCAGCGACCCGTCCGGGAAGCGCGGCACGTTCAGGCCGGCAAGGTCGGAAAAGCCCGTGACGCCCTTGCTTTCGGCGGCGACGATCCCTGCCTGGAACGGGAACAGCGCGGCCACGACCCGCAGGTTCGGGTTGGCGACGTCGGACATGCCGCTGCCGTCGATCGCGTACCAGGTCTGCGGATAGTTCGCGATGCCGAACTCCAGCCGCCCGGCGTTGACCAGCGGAATGTACTGCGAGGTATTGGCCGAGACCTGCGGGCGCACCTGAAGCTCTCCGGACGCGGAGACCACGCTTGCGATCGCGGTGGCGATCTGGCCGGTTGCGCCGCCCTCGGTGGTGCCGAGCGCCACGGTCTGCGCGGTCGCCGGGAACGCCAGCACCGCGCCCATCGCGACGGCCAACAGGCCGCCCTTGGAAATACGGGTCATGTTTCGGTCCTCTCTGTTGGGCTGTGGCTGTGCGCGCCACTTGCCATTTAACCGTGGCTGATATCCTATACCTGTGACTTGTCCGGACAAGAGGGATTCCACATGGGAGCCAAAACAGGACGGCT